>CACMDE010000001.1 GCA_902612345.1 uncultured Pelagibacteraceae bacterium
TTAATTACTTCAGCCTATATACAATTATTTTTATATTTTGTTTCAATTTTATTAGCAGCCTTTTATGTTTTTAGGTCTTTTTCACAAACTTTAGAAACTGATGCAAAAAATCTTTCAAATATTACAGCTTATATTATTAGATCATCTTTTTGGGCAGTTTTCATTGTTGGTTTAGCAGATTTTTTAATATCATTTATGGTTGTAGAAAAACTTATTGAACCAATTTTTGGCGAAGCAGTAAAAATTAAATTAATTATTCCTAGTTTTAGAATTACATTTATTCACTTTCCATTAATATTAATTTCATTTGTAGTTGGGTATTTTACAAGGTCTGTAGGTTTTATTTGGTTAGGTGTCCTAGTTGTTGGAAGTGAATTTGCAATAGTATTATCAAGATTTATATTCGAATATGAGCAGGCTTTTCAAGGAGATTTAGTGCGTTTCTGGTATTCAGCTCTTTATCTATTTGCAAGTGCATATGCTTTAATTCATGAAGGCCATGTGAGAGTGGATGTTCTTTATACTGGCTTTAGTGAGAGAAAAAAAGCTTGGACCAATTCAATTGGATCACTTTTGTTAGGAATTCCTTTATGTTTAATTATTTTATTTTTAGGAATGGGTGGAAAAGCTAGCATAATAAACGGACCTGTAATTTCTTATGAAATTACTCAACAAGGATCAAATGGTCTATATCTACTCTATTTAATGGCAGTTTATTTAGCAGTATTTGCAATTTCAATGTTAATTCAATTCACAAGTTATTTTATGGTAAGTAGCTACAAACTTTTAAAAAACTAATCTATGGAACATTTATTCTTAACAATACTTGTACTAATCATGATTGTAGCTCTTGCTTCTGGCTTTCCAGTTGCATTTGCTTTACCTGGTTCAGCTATAATTTCAATTGGTCTTGCGGCTTTTTTTGGATATTTGTTTGAAGGAGACACAAGTGCATATTTCGCTACTGATGGACCAATAGAGTGGCTAACTGCTGGTATAACAAATTTTAGAAGTAATTATTGGGATGTAGAGACAGATACTTTAATTGCAATTCCACTATTTATATTTATGGGAATAATGTTGCAAAAATCAAAAATTGCAGAGGACCTTTTAGTAACTATGGGCCAGCTTTTTGGACCTATACCTGGTGGTCTTGGAATTTCTGTAATTTTTGTTGGGGCATTGCTTGCGGCAACAACAGGTATAGTTGGAGCGACTGTAATTGCAATGGGATTAATTTCTTTGCCTACCATGTTAAATAATAAATATGACAGAAGTCTCGCAAGCGGAATTGTATGTTCCTCAGGAACACTTGGACAAATTATTCCACCTTCAATTGTTTTAATTATCATTGCTGACCAGTTAGCTAGTGCTTCTGATGTAGCTAATACAATGAGACAAGCAGATTACAAACTAGTTACTGGAGAATTTAATATGCCCGGGGAATTTAGAGTTGGCTCTACAAGCGCTGGAGATATGTTTCTTGGAGCTTTGTTGCCAGGATTAGTTTTAGTTGGACTTTATATGTTGTATGTATTTATATACGCAAGAATTTATCCTAAAGCAGCTCCTCCAGTACCATTTAAAGGTGAGTTGGATATCAAATTTTGGTCCAAAGTTGTAATGGTTATAATTCCACCATTAGCACTAATATTTGCAGTTCTTGGTTCTATATTAATGGGCATTGCAACTGTTAATCAAGCTGGTTCAATTGGTGCAATTGGTGCAACTATAATGGCAGGGTACCGCCTTCATAAAGGAAAAAAAGATGAATATTACCCCTTACTCTTAACTATTATCTCTTTAGTTCCAATTTTTATATTATCAAAAAATTTTAATTTAAATATCAAAGCGATTGAAACAAGAGATTTAACAGCGATTTTTATTACAGGTTTTTTCACTGTAATGTTTTTAGTTGGTATCATTTGGAGTTTTTGGAGAACCTTCAAAGTAGACAATGTTTTAAAAGAAGTTGTTATTGAAACTTGCACTACAACTTCGATGGTTTTTATAATTTTACTTGGTGCTGCTATGCTTACATCAGGTTTTAGGGCTTTCGGTGGAGAAGAATTAGTAAGGGATTTTCTACAAGATCTGCCTGGTGGATTTTGGATACAGTTTATAGTTGTAATGACTGTAATCTTTCTCTTGGGATTTTTTTTAGATTTTATTGAAATTGCAGTTGTTGTAGTTCCTATAATTGCACCAATATTATTAGCTGAGACTGGTGCAAATGTCAGTGCTATTTGGTTAGGGGTAATGATAGGTGTTAATTTACAAACTTCCTTTTTAACACCACCATTTGGATTTGCCCTTTTCTATTTAAAAGGAGTTGCTCCAAAATTCATAACAACCTTAAATATTTGGAAAGGTGTTGTAGCTTTTATTGTATTACAGCTTATAGGTTTGGCCATTGTAGGTTTTTATCCAAGTTTAGTAAATTACCTGCCAGCAAGAACTTATTTAACATCTCATGTAGCTCCCCCCCCAATGAATCCAAAACTTCAAGATTGTTTGCAAGAATATAAATTTGCAATCTATAGTGAAAATGAACAGGAATTAAGAGCGGCAATTACTGATTTTGAAAAATCTATACCTTCAAACCTCCCAGTTGATAAATTAGATATTTTTGAAGAGCATGTGGAGTCTGCTCTAGGTACTTTTGCTTTAGTTGAAAAACTTCAAAAGACAGAGAAAGAATATAATTTATTTGCTCAAGATTATAGAGATTTACACTTTAGCGTTAGGAAGAAAGAGAAAAAAATAAGAAAAATTGAACAAAGAATTGAAAAATTAAAAGCGGAAATAAGAAATTTAGATGACGATAAATTAGACACCAAAAACAAAATAGAGCTTAAAATAGAAAATTATGAATTAGAAATCGAGGAAATAATTAAAGACATTCCCAAGAATTGGACAGCTAAAAATAAAGAGTTTAAAATAATTCATAAAGCAAAAAATACACAAACAAAGAGATATAGAAAAAATGTAGATGAAGCTTATGATTTGTTACTACAAATATCCCTGTTTATACAAGATGCAGAAAAACTAGAAAATGTGAAATCAGAATTTAATAAATTAAAAGTCAGCATAGAAAACGAAGTTTACAAGGATGCACTACTAGAAATTGATAATATATTTGAGGAAATTTCAGAAATTTCGGGTGTTGATGAAATTGCAAATAAACTTGATGATTTATATTCAGCATTAGACGCAGAAGAATTAAATAAAGAGGAAATTAATAATTTTAGCAAAGATACTTTTAGCCTTGTAGTTCAAGAATTAGAATGGAGAAAAACTGCAGCAATAGATCTAATGCCTAAATTGAAAAAATATAACGAAATAATTAAAAACAATATAGGTTTAAGATTACAGTCTAAATTAACTAAAGAACAGGCCAAGATGGTAGCAGCTTGTAATGCTGATCATAAAGATATTTCACTAAATTTCTAATTATGGATAAATTTATTCTCCAAAAAAATCAGGCCATTATTGTATTTTTAGTATTTGCATATGGTTATTTTTTATCTTGTTTATTAAGAGCTATTACAGCAACTCTATCACCGGTTTTAACTTCAGAATTTAATTTATCAGCTGCAGACCTGGGTTTACTGGCTGGAGGTTATTTTTTTGGTTTTGCTTGTATGCAAATACCACTTGGATATTTGTTAGATAAATTTGGACCTAAAAAAATTATTTCAATATTTTTATTAATCGCTTTTGTAGGAACAACTTCATTCGCATTATCTCAAACTTTTTCAGGATTGTTTATCTCAAGAATATTAATTGGAATTGGTGTCAGCGCTTGTTTAATGGCGCCCTTAACTGGTTATAGAATTTGGTTTGCTGAAAATTTGCAACAAAGAGCAAATTCATGGATGTTAATGATTGCTTCTTTAGGATTTGTGTCCTCAACATTACCGGTGCAACTTTTGTTACCTAGTTTTGGATGGAGATGGATTTTTGGTGGAATAGCGATATTAATATTAGTAAGCACTTTTTTAATGTTAATCTTCATACCAAATTGGAATCAAAAAGAAATTATTAACTCAACAAAAAATTTAGATCAATCAGGAAGTCTAGGTGATGTTTGGAAAAGTAAATTTTTTATAAGTGTTATACCAATGGGATTATTTAATTATGGAGGATTAATGGCCATCCAAACTTTGTGGGCAGGACCATGGATGATTAGAGTTGCTGGCTACACACCCATTGAAAGTGCAACAGGATTATTTTGGATAAATATTACGATGCTCTTTTCGTTTTTTGTGTGGGGATATTTCTTACCAAAAATAAACGATCAAGGATTTAGCGCATTAAAAATATTAAAATTTGGACTACCTTTCAGTTTTATTGTTATGTTAATTATAATTATACTTGGCAGCAAGGCTGGCGCAGCATACCTTACTTTATTTATATTAAGTTCAATTTTTTTATCTGTAACCCAACCTGCGGTAGGTTTATCATTTCCTAGTTATTTAGCTGGAAAAGCTCTTACTTCTTTTAATTTACTGATATTTTCAGGAACTTTTATAATGCAATGGTTAATTGGTTTCATAATTGATTATGTAAAGACATTGGGTTATTCACAAGTATTAGGATTTAAGGTAGCATTTACTGCTTTCCTTTTTTTAAGCTTGGTCTCGTACATATTTTTTATAATTTTAAATAAAAATAGAAATTACAATCTGTAATTGTAAAAAAACTCAAAATGCAAAATTTAGCTCATGAGAATTAGAATCTTTCTAAGGACAATTTGGGTTTTTTATGCTTAACTTAGATAGTTAATTAATTAACTTCAATAAAAAGAGGAGAGAAAATGGTTAAAGAAAACAAAAAGTCTTTGAAGAAAATTTCTTCTAGACGAAAGTTCTTTAAGGTAGCAGCAGCAACTGGAGCAGCAGCGACAGCAGCTGTGGCTATGCCTAACCTTGCATTAGGAAGTGGACATGTAACACTTAAAATGCAAGCTGCTTGGCCTAGTGGAGCTAACATATTTTTCGAAATGGCAGGAGACTATGCGAAAATGGTTAGTGACATGTCAGGTGGAACTTTAAAAATAGACCTTCAACCAGTTGGTGCTGTTGTTAAAACATCAGAAATTGGTGATGCTGTAAGTACAGGTGTATTGGATATGGGTCACTGGGTGACTGCATACTGGTACGGTAAAAATGCAGCAGCTTCATTATTTGGAACTGGTCCTTCATACGGAATGTCATCTCAAGAAGTAATGGGATGGATGGAATACGGTGGAGGAAGAGCTCTATACGAAGAAACTTTAGCAAAAGTTGGCTATGACTATGTTGGATATTTCCACATGCCGATGCCAGCACAACCTTTTGGATGGTTCAAAAAGAACGTAACAAAAGTTTCTGATGTTAAAGGAATGAAGTATAGAACAGTTGGTCTTGCAACTAACGTCCTTACTGCAATGGGAATGGTAGTTAGACAATTACCAGGTGGTGAAATTCAACCAGCAATGAAAACTGGATTGATTGAAGCAGCTGAGTTTAACAACCCAACTTCAGACTCTCAGTTTGGTATGCAGGATGTTTCTAAGCATTATCACTTAGGATCATTCCACCAATCTCAAGAGATGTTTGAAATTCCAATTAACAAGAAAAAACTAAACAGTTTATCTCCAGCTCACCAAGCAATTTTGAAAAATGCTGCATATGCTGCTAACTCTGATAACTATTTCAAAGCGTTAGTAAGATATTCAGCTGATTTATCTAAATTGATGAATGAGCACAAGGTAAATGTTTACCAAACTTCAGATGAAATCCTAGCTGAGCAATTAAAAGGTTGGGATAAAGTGATCGGTGACTTTAATAAGAAAGATCCTTTCTTTAAAAAGATCGTAGACTCACAAAAAACATATGCTAAAAGAGTTATGAAGTACTTGCTGATGAATCAGCCTAACTACAGACTTGCATATGAAAATGAGTTTGGTTCACTAGCTAAGGTTAAAATCTAATTAAAACTTAGATTATAAATTTATATTAAAGGGGGGTATTTGCCCCCCTTTTTTATTATAAATAGTTGAAATTTTTTAATTATAGTAGATATTAATTTGCTCATGAGATCATTCATAAAATTTGCAGATACGCTTAGTACCTCAATGGGAAAAGCTTTCTCTTGGTGCATTGTAGTTTTAATGGGCGGAACTTGTTATGAAGTATTTATGGCTTATGCATTAAATGCACCAACCCTTTGGAATTTTGATTTTAGTTTACAAATGTATGGTGCAATTTTTATGATGGCTGGCGCTTACACACTTAGTACCGAAGCACATGTTAGAGGAGATGTAATTTATAGACTTTTTCCAGTTAGAGTACAAGGATCTATAGATTTAGTGTTGTATTTTATTTTTTTCTTTCCCGGTGTACTTGCCTTAGCGTTTTATGGATGGGATTATGCTGCTCAAGCTTGGAAAATAAAAGAGACAAGTTGGAATAGTCCTGCACAAATTCAAATTTATATGGCAAAATCAATGATACCGCTTGCTGGTATTTTATTAATCATACAAGGTATTAGTGAAGTGTTTAGATCAATAATTTGTATTCAAACCGGTCATTGGCCAAAAAGAGCCTCAGCAGATGCTGAAGAAACAGAAAAAGTTTTAATGAGAACTTCACAAGATCAGGATCAAAAAGATGTTATTTGAACTTACAAATCCAGAAATTGCAATCATGATGATGGGCCTTTTCCTGTTTGCAGTATTATTAGGATTTCCAATTGCTTTCACGTTAATGGCTATGGGAATAGGTTTTGGTTATTATGCATATTACGATCCAGCCTTAATGGAAAATATTTTTGATAATCGGATCTTTAGATTGTTTATTAATAATACCTATTCGGTTATGGACAATACAGTTCTGACAGCTGTACCATTATTTTTGTTTATGGGGTATTTGGTTGAAAGAGCTGGAATAGTAGCAAGATTATTTTTCGCTATAAGATTAGCTTCACACGGTTTGCCAGCTTCAATGGCGGTTGCTGCTTTAGTAACTTGTGCATTATTTTCTACAGCAACTGGAATTATTGGTGCCGTAGTTACTTTAATGGGATTATTAGCTTGGCCAGCAATGATCAAAGCTGGTTATGATAAAAAATTTGCATCAGGAATTATTTGTTCAGGTGGTTGTTTAGGAATATTAATTCCACCAAGTATTATGCTTATTGTATATGCTGTAATAGCACAGTTATCGCCTTTAAGACTTTTTGCTGCAGCTATATTTCCTGGTTTAATGTTAGCAGGACTGTATATTGGATATGCAATTTTCAGAGCATGGTTAAATCCTTCAATTGCTCCAAAACCACCAAAAGAGGAGATCCCTCCAAGATCAGTAATATTGAGAGAAGTTTTAGTTTCTTTCTTACCTTTATTTTCACTAATCATTCTAGTGCTTGGGACTATTTTAGCAGGAATAGCCACTCCAGCGGAGGCTGCTGCTGTGGGTGCATTCGGAGCACTTGTATTATCTTATTTTTATAAAACACTTAAATGGAAAAATTTTAAGGAATCAGTCTTTCTAACGGCAAAAACAACTGCAATGATTATGTGGCTGTTCATCGGATCTTGGACATTCGCTGCAGTATTTTCTTATTTAGGTGGTCATGAAGTGTTTGAACATTTCTTTAAATCTATGAATTTACAACCGTGGCAATTCTTAGTTATTACCCAAATAATAATTTTCCTACTAGGTTGGCCGTTAGAATGGACAGAAATATTAATTATTTTTGTTCCAATATTCTTACCTTTAGTAGAGTTTTTTGGAGTAAATCCATATTTTTTTGCAATGCTAATTGCTTTAAATTTACAAACTTCTTTCTTAACACCACCAATGGCAATGTCCGCCTATTATCTGAAGGGTGTCCAATCAAGAAATGTAGAACTATTAGATATCTTCAGAGGAATTATGCCATTTTTAGCGATCGTAATTCTTGCGATGTTTCTAATGTATATGTTCCCTGGCATAGCACTTTGGTTACCAGAAACTTTATTTGCTAATTAAGAATGGATGTTTTTAATTTAACTGTAAAACAACTAGCTACAAAAATAAAAGAAGCACAACTAACTTCTGTTGATCTTTGTAAAGCTTATATTAAGAGAATAGATGAATTTGAAAATGATATTCATGCATGGGCTCATTTTGACAAAAAAGTTTTACTAGAAAAGGCTGAAGAGTCAGATAATCATAGGAGGTCCGGAAAACCTTTGGGTTTATTGCATGGAATTCCTGTTGCACTAAAAGATATTATAGGAACTTTCGATATGCCAACTGAGTGTGGAACAGTTTTAAGAAAAGGAAAGTCTGCTTCTCAGGATGCTGAAATAGTTGATTTGATTAAATCTGAAGGCGCAATTGTCATGGGTAAAACTGCAACTTCTGAATTAGCTTATTACAGTCCGAGCAAAACAAAAAATCCACATGACTACACAAGAACACCTGGTGGTTCCTCTAGTGGATCGGCAGCTGTGGTAGCCGCGCATATGGCACCTTTATCAATAGGTTCACAAACAGGTGGTTCAGTAATAAGACCTGCTTCTTATTGTGGCGTAGTTGGTTACAAACCATCATTTGGATTAATCTCAAGAAATGGAGTTCTTAAAACATCAGAAAATTTAGATCATGTAGGTATATTTGGAAAATCAGTACAAGATGTCGCTTTATTAGCAAAAGTGTTAATTAAAAAAGACTCCTACGACAAGTCAACAATACATTTTTCTGCAAATACAATGCTTGAAGAGACAAATAAGATCCCAAAATTTGAACCAAAATTTATTTTTTATAAAACTGAGGGTTGGAAAAAAATTGATAAAAAATCAAGAGACGTTTTTGATTATTTCATAAAGTCATTTAAAAAAAATATCGAGGTGTTTGATACACCAAGCTATTTTAAAGATATTAAAAAATATCACCAAATAATTCACGAAACAGACATGGCAAATAATTTTTATAATTACTTTAAAAAAAGTAAAAAAAAATTATCAAAGCAAATGCAAGATGCCATTTCAAGAGGGATTAAATATTCTGCGAAGGATTATGCGGAGGCAAGAGATTTTATGACTAGAAGCTATGATTCATATAAAGAAGTGTTTGAGGATTATCATGGAGTTATTTCTCCTTCAAGTACTGGCGTAGCAGATAAAGGATTATCAAGCACTGGTAGCCCTGAATTTTGTACCGTTTGGTCTTTTATGGGAACACCTTCAATTTCTTTACCTTTACTACAAGGAGAAAATAATTTACCATTAGGTGTTCAGTTAATTGGTAATAAATATGATGATTTAAGATTTATGGGTATTGCTAATTGGTTAGAAACAGAAAGTAGTAAATTTAATGAGTAAAATTACAACAATTATAGGATTAGGGTTTGCAATATTTTTTCTTGTTGGATTAGCAACAACCTTAACTAGATCAATGTTGATTACTGTTTTAGATGTTCTTCCGGTATATATTCTTATGGGAGCAGCAATCATCATGATGATCTACGAAGCTTTTTTTGATAAAAAATAATCAAAATTAATTTTTTAAATTGAATTACTCAAAAAAAGATATTTATCCATTTTTTTTATTATTAATTCAGCCAATATTTATGGCTAGTAACTTAATTGTTGCTCGAGGAGGTGTAGAATTTGTTCCACCTATTTCTCTTGCATTTTGGAGATGGTTATTTGTTTTCTTAATACTGATACTATTTAATTATTCAGCTTTAAGAAAAGACTTAATAAAAATAAATAATAAAAAGGAATATTTTAAACTTTTCATTTTAGGAGCAACCGGGTGTGGAATTTGTGGTGCATTTCCATTTATTGCAGGCCAAACAACAACAGTAGTAAATATGGGAATTATATATACTTCATCACCTATATTTATAATTCTGATTTCATGCTTATTCTTTAGGGAAAAATTTAACTTAATAAAAATTTTAGGTCTTCTTCTTTGCTTGATTGGAGTTTTCATAATTATCATTAGAGGAGATATAAATCTATTGCTAAATCTAACATTTAATCCAGGTGATATCTGGATGTTAGGAGCTGCAATTGGTTGGGCTATTTATTCAATATATTTATATAATTGGAATTCAAATTTAAAAGTTTTTCCAAGATTTACATTGATAGCGTTATTTGGAGCTATTAGCCTTTTTCCATTTTATTTATTTGAAGAAATAAATTTTGTGTCTACTACATTTAATGCAGATTTTTTCAAATGGACTTTATTTGCAGCAATATCACCAGGAATTATAGCTTTTAGTCTATATACAATTACGCAAAAGTATCTTGGGGCAACAGTGACCGGATTTACGTTGTATTTATTCACTATTTATGGTTCTTTTTTTGGGATAATATTTTTCGGAGAAACACTTCAATATTTTCACTATTTAGGGGCGTTACTAGTATTTATGGGAATATATTTAGTTAAAAAGAAATAAATGAAATTAAACAAAATGACTTTTGGATATATCTTTTTATTTTTACTATTTGTCTATCTGGCAATACTTGTGGTAATTTATTTTTCTCAAAGATCATTGATGTATCATCCTAGTGAAAATAATTACTTAGACGAAAATCAACTAAATCATAAAGTAGAAAAAATAAAAATTGCATCTGATCATGAACTAAATTCTTGGTATTATAAAAAAAATGAAAATTTTAAAACATTGTTATTTTTTCATGGAAATGCAGGAAGTTTAGAGAATAGAATTTATAAATTAAACGACCTTTCAAAGTTAGATTTAAATTATTTGATAGTTGCATACCGAGGCTTCAGTGGTAACAAAGGAAGTCCATCTGAACAAGGATTATATAAAGATGCACGAGCTGCAAAGTATTGGTTAAACTTAAACAATATCAGTGATCAAAATATTATTGTTTATGGTGAGTCTTTGGGTACTGCTGTTGCAATAGATCTTGCAAAAGATCATAAATTTGCAGGAGTGATTTTGGAGTCTCCCTTTACATCTATGTTAAAGCTTTCAAGAAAATATTATCCTTGGGCACCAACTGGATTATTGCTTAAAGATAAATATGAAACAGATAAGAAAATAAATAAAGTTTTTTCGCCAATATTAATTCTACATGGTAGAAAAGACAATATTGTTCCGTTTGAAATGGGAGAGGATTTATTTAAACAGGCAAATAAGCCAAAATATAATTACTTTATTGATAATGATGATCATATGATGGATTTTAACGAAGCTTTAGTAAATTCAATTAATCAATTTGTTAAAAGCTTAAATTAGACATAATTTAAACAAATCATTTCCATTAATTAATTCATAATTAAGTTAATGAAATATTTAATTATTTTTTTATTTTTTATATTTAATCCAACTTTTGCTGACACCAAAAATAATGAAGATGATTATTTTTTTGTTGGAAAAATGGATTCTTATAATAAAGATTTCACGCTCTATTTTAAAACTAGAGAAAAAGCTATTTTATCGAGGGGTGAAGATTACAATTATATAACTGATTATCCTCAGGACTTATATATTTATAATCATAAATTAAAAACCGATGAACCATTGATTACTTATGAGTGGTTCCCCTCATACATCAAAAGACTATCCCAAAATTATGATTATCCAGTATTCCCTGAAGACTTTGCATATTACTTAATGGAAGATAATAATACTTTAATTTTAGTAAGCGCTAATAAAAATTTTTTTGAAAATTTAAAATTTGATATTGCCCTTAAAAAAATAAGTAAAATAAAAGAAAAGGGAAAAATCAGTTTTATTATTTCTTCCTATGCAAAAAACTGTGGTTTTAAGGACATATCAAGTACACTTAACTGTAAAATTTATAAACCTTTAATATCCACAAATTTGATCAATTAGTTCTTACAAAAGCACTTGCAAAACTCTCTGAGTCAAAAATTTCTAAGTCATCTTCTTTTTCACCCAATCCTAGAGCAACAATAGGAATTTTAAATCTTTTTGCGGTTGCAATAAGAATTCCACCTTTTGCAGTGCCATCCAACTTAGTCATGATTAAACCTGTTAAAGGAATAATTTTATTAAATTCTTCGACTTGATTAATTACATTTTGTCCAGATGTAGCATCTAAAACTAATAGAACCTCATGTGGACCAGTATCATCAAACTTGTTAATTACTTTTGCTATTTTCTTATACTCTTCCATAAGATTTTTTTTATTCTGTAGTCTGCCAGCGGTATCAATTATAACTTGGTTATAGTTATTCTTTTTTGCTTCATCTAACGATTTAAATGCTACGGAAGCTGGGTCTGAACCAGGGTCAGATTTAACTATTTCTACATTTATTTTATTTGCCCATTGCTCCAGTTGATCAATAGCCGCCGCTCTAAATGTATCACAGGCAGAAAATAATACTTTACTATTATTTTCTCTAAATTTTTTTCCAATTTTTCCTATCGAAGTTGTTTTACCTACTCCGTTTACTCCAGATACTAAAATTATATTTAGTGTATCTCGTGCTTTAAAAAAATCTTTTCTCTCTAAGGGCTGCATTAAACTCAGAATATATTTTTTTAATAAATCATTAACCTCATCAATTATATCTTTTGAGGGATCAATTTTATTTTGGGATATAATATCTTTAATATCACTCGCAGCATCTACCCCAACATCTGAAGAAATTAAAAAATCTTCTATTTTATTTAAAGTGTGATCATCTATTTCTTTTTTAATAATTATTTCTTTTAATCCTGCTGTTAAATTTGAAGCACTCTTTTTAAATCCTATTTTAAATTTTTCAAAAATACCCATTATAATTTTATTTTGATTTCCTCTATACTTGAAACTGGGCCTTTCATTAAAATAGAATTATCGTCCCCTATTCTTATTGATAAAATTCCTGTAGAAAATTTTATATCAACATTATTGGAAACTTTTTTTGTTATAAAACCTGCATAGGCAGTTGCGCATGCAGCTGTTCCACAAGCTTTTGTCAATCCTGCACCTCGTTCCCAAACTTTAACACTAATCAAATTTTCATTTTTAATTGTTGCTATAGTTACATTGCATTTTTCTGGAAAATATTCATGCTGTTCTATTGCAGGTCCTATATTTTCTATCTCATAGTTTTCGTTATTTTCTACAAAAAAAATTATATGGGGATTACCGACGTTAATTGCGATACCGCCAGAAAATTTTTCTCCATTGATATCATTAATGGTTACATTCAAGTTTTTAGTGTTCATTTCTTTGATTAAAGGAATTTTATCCCACTCGATAGAAGGTATACCTATATTAGTTTCAACTAAATTTTCTTTTAGTATCAGTGAATGTAAGTTTCCAGACGATGTTTCTAAATTTATTTCTTCTTTTCCATATTCTTTCGATAAAAGTTTAGCTACACATCTTGTACCATTCCCGCATGCACCAGAAATGCTTCCATCAGAATTATAGAAAATAAGTTTGTCTTTATTATCTTTATTTTTGTTAATATAGATTAATTGATCACAACCAATAAAGTCTCTACTACAAATTTTTACAATATTTTCTTTACTCAAATTTATAGTCTTCACTCTTTGGTCAATGATTACGAAATCATTTCCAAGGCCATCCATTTTAAATGCATTAAATTCCATATATTTTATGTTTATCTTATTTGTTGACATTTTGAACCTCTATTATAATTTATCGGAATTTCCGCAAATACAGCATTTTGCGGTGTCTTTGGAAACAAAGAGATCGACACCAGTCAGCGAGGTTTCGCCCACTGGTGCGATAGCTGCTGGGTAAAAATATGTTTGAAAATTTAACTAATAAATTCGAAGAAATATTTTCTTCTTTAAAAAAAGCCCCTTCATTGAGCGAAGCTCAAGTTGATGAGGGTTTAAGAGGTATTAGACAAGCTTTATTAGAAGCGGATGTATCACTAGATGTAGCTAAAGAATTTGTAGAAAAAATAAAACCAAAAGCTCTTGGTAAAGAAATAATTAGATCAACATCCCCAGGTCAGATGGTTGTTAAAATTGTTTATGATGAATTAGTAAACTTATTAGGAGAGAAAAATATAGAATTAAATTTGAACGCAGTTCCGCCTGTTACATTTATGATGGTAGGCTTGCAAGGTTCTGGAAAAACTACTTCTACAGCTAAGCTTGCAACTTATTTAGAAAAGAGTAAGAAAAAAAAGGTTATGATGGTCAGTTTAGACATTTACCGACCAGCAGCCCAAGAACAATTAAGACTTCTTGGTGAACAAAATAATATTAATACCCTTCCAGTAATTGAAGGACAACTACCAATAGACATTTGTCAACGTGCGATTAATGCAGCCAAGCTTAATGGAAGTGATGTAATTTTGTTTGATACAGCGGGAAGAACGCAAATAGATTTACAAATGATGAGCGAGATAAAGCAGATAGAGAGTATAATTAATCCTACAGAAGTAATGTTGGTTGCAGACTCCCTCACTGGACAGGTTGCAGCAAATGTAGCTAAAGAATTTAATACTACAGTTAATTTAACAGGAATCATTTTAACTAGATCTGATGGTGATGGAAGAGGTGGAGCAGCTTTAAGTATGAAATATGTTGCAGAAGTACCAATCAAATTTTTAGGTATTGGAGAAAAAATTGAAAATCTTGAAGTTTTTCATCCAGATAGAATAGCAAATAGAATCTTAGGTATGGGAGATATCGTATCTCTTGTAGAAAAAGCTTCAGAAGATCTTGACCAAGAAAATATTAAAAAAGCAGAGGAAAATTTAAAAAAAGGACAATTTACCCTCGAAGATTATTTATCTCAACTCAGACAAATGAAAAAAATGGGAGGAATAGAAGGTATCATGTCTTTCTTGCCAGGTGTCTCAAAAATGAAATCACAAATGGATCAAGCTGGAGTTGATGAGAAAATAATTTCTAAGAATGAGGCTGTAATTTTGTCTATGACAAAAAAAGAGAGAGTAAATCCAAAAATTATTGACGGCTCAAGAAAAAAAAGAATTGCTAATGGTTCTGGAACTGACATAGCCACTATCAATAAATTGTTAAAACAATTTAAAATGATGTCTGAAATGATGAAAAAAATGTCTAAAGGAGACATGAAAGGAATGGCAGATAAAGGAATACCGCCAGAACTTTTTAATCAAATAAAATAAAAAAAGGAGAACAAGATATGTTAAAACTTAGATTATCAAGGGGAGGAACAAAAAAAAGACCTGTATATAAAATAGTTGTTGCAGAGAGTAAGTTTGCAAGAGATGGGAGATTCATAGAAAAATTAGGTTTTTTCAACCCTTTATTACCAAAAGAGAAAAAAGAACGAATAGGATTAGAGAGCGAAAGAATAAAATATTGGTTAAGCAAAGGTGCGCAACCAACAACTAGAGTTGCCAGAATTTTAGGTGAAAATAATTTTATTCCAATGCCTGCTGCAGGTAATAATCCTAAAAAGGCTATACCAAAAAAAGAGAGAAAAAAAGAAGCCACAACAGAAGCACCAAAAGCTGAAGCTAAAAAAGAAGAAGCTAAACCAGCAGCAGAAACTAAAAAAGAATAGATCAAATGTATAAAGTAAAAATATTTACATTATATCCAGAATTTTTTCCTGGCCCTTTTGATAAAGGAATCTATGGAAATGCACTTAAGAAAAAAATTTGGGATATAAAAATTGTAAATATAAGAGATTTTGCACAAGATAAACATAAAACTGTAGACGATACGCCTTATGGCGGTGGTTCTGGAATGGTGATGAGACCTGACGTAATTGCAAATTCTTTAGATAATAATTTAAATTCAAATGAAAAAATATATTTCCTGAGCCCAAGAGGAAAATTACTTAATCAAGAATTAGCTAAAAAAATTTCGAAGGAAAAATCTTTAAATATTTTGTGTGGTCATTTTGAAGGTGTAGATCAAAGAGTTCTCGATAAAAGAAATATTGAGGAAATTAGTATAGGGGACTATGTTATTTCTGGAGGAGAGACTGCTTCATATATTATCCTAGACAGTGTTTTAAGATTGATACCTGGAATCTTAGGAAATGAGGACTCCACTATTGACGAGAGCTTTGAAAATGGACTACTAGAATATCCCCAATATACGAAACCTCAAATATGGCAGGAAAATAAGGTCCCTGAAGTCTTATTATCAGGAGATCATGCTAAAATTAAACACTGGCGTTTATCTCAATCAGAGGCTATAACACGCGACCGAAGGCCAGATTTGTGGCAGAAACACAACAAAAAAAATTAGTACAATGAAAAATAAAAATATAGAAGAAATAAATAAATTAAAAGTAAATGAAATTATAGCTCAAAAGAAACATCCAGAGTTTTTCCCTGGAGATATTGTAAAAGTTGGAGTGAAAATAACCGAAGGTAAGAGAGACAGGATTCAATATTTTGAGGGTGTTTGTATAGCAAAAAAAAATAGAGATATTAATTCTTCTTTTACGGTAAGAAAAATTTCTTTTGGCGAAGGTGTGGAAAGAACTTTTGCACTTTACAGTCCTGCAGTTAATACAATCAAAATAATAAGATCTGGAAAAGTAAGAAGAGCAAAGCTTTATTACTTAAGAGACAGAACAGGTAAGTCTGCAAGAATCTCTGAAAAAATTAAAAAGAAAATTGGTATTGATCTTGAAACTAAAGTTCAGGAGGTCACAGAAGAAAACTTAGCTTCTCCAGTGAATGAAAATTCAGATAATGATTCAAAAACAACTGAACCTAAAAATACTGAAGTTTCAAAAATAGAGGCTAAACCTAAAACCGAAGCTCCAAAAGTAGAAGCAACGAAAAAAGTAGCTAAAACTCAAGATAAAACTGAGCTTAAAAAAAAAGAAGAGCCAAAAAAATAAGAAAAGATATAATTTTTTCTAAATGCCCAAAACTCTTTATGATAAAATCTGGAATGAGCACCTCGTTCATAAGCAAGAGGATGGAACTTCATTGTTGTTTGTTGATAGACATCTAATTCATGAGGTTACAAGTCCACAAGCATTTGAAGGATTAAGAAATTCAAAAAGAAAAGTAAGACAACCAGGTCTGACTTTGGCTGTTGCAGATCACAATGTTCCTACAACAGACAGGTCAAAAGGGATTTCTGATGAGGAGTCAAAAATTCAAGTTGATACGTTAGACGCTAACTGTAGTGAATTTGGTATTCAAATTTTTGGAATGAATGACCGAAGACAAGGGATAGTTCATATAATTGGCCCTGAACAAGGATTTACACAGCCAGGTACAATAATTGTATGTGGTGATAGTCATACTGCAACACATGGAGCGTTTGGAGCATTGGCTTTTGGTATTGGAACATCTGAGGTTGAGCATGTTCTGGCAACACAAACTTTGGTTCAAAAAAAATCCAAAAATTTTAGAATAAATGTTAATGGTAGTTTACCTATTGGTGTAACATCTAAAGACGTAATTTTACAAATTATTGGAAAAATAGGCACAGCTGGAGGAACTGGTTATGTCATAGAATATAGTGGAAATTTGATTTCATCTTTAAGTGTTGAAAACAGAATGACTATTTGCAACATGACTATTGAAGGCGGGGCTAGAGCTGGATTAATTGAACCAGATCAAAAAGTTTTTGATTACTTGAAAGGTAAACCAATGTCTCCAAAAAAAGAAAATTGGGATAAAGCACTTGAATATTGGAATACTCTTAAATCAGACAAAGATGCTGAATTTGATAAAGAAATAATCCTTGATGGAAAAGATATAAAACCAATGGTAACTTGGGGCACCTCTCCACAAGATGTATTGACTATAGATGAAAAAGTTCCAAATCCAGAAAGTGAAACAGATTTAGACAAAAAAAACTCTATTGAAAGATCTTTGAAATATATGGGTTTAAAGCCAGACACAAATATTAAAGATATTAAAATTGATAAGGTTTTTATTGGGAGTTGTACAAATGGTAGGATTGAAGATTTAAGAGAGGCTGCAAAAATTTTAAAAAATAAAAAAATTGCCGAACATGTAAATGCAATGGTAGTGCCTGGTTCAGGTTTAGTAAAACAACAAGCAGAACAAGAGGGACTAGATAAAATATTTATAAATTCAGGTTTTGAATGGAGGGAGCCAGGATGTTCAATGTGTTTAGCAATGAATGCTGATAAACTTAAGCCTGAAGAGAGATGTGCATCAACTTCAAATAGAAATTTTGAGGGTAGACAAGGAAGAGGCGGAAGAACACATCTTGTGAGTCCTGGTATGGCTGCAGCGGCGGCAATTTCTGGAAATTTAGATGATGTTAGAAAGTTTCAAAACTAATGAAAAAATTTGATAAATTAAAAAGTATCCCAGCTTATTTACCAATTGTAAATATTGATACAGATATGATAATTCCAAAGCAATTCCTTAAGACAATCAAAAGAACTGGTCTTGGTAAAAATTTATTTTTTGAAATGAGATATGATGACAAAGGAAGTGTAATTAAAGAATTTATTTTAAATCAAGATCCATTTACTAAATCAAAAATTTTAATAGCCGGTAAAAACTTTGGATGTGGCTCTTCACGAGAACACGCACCTTGGGCGCTATTAGACTTTGGAATTACATGTGTTATTAGTTCAAGTTATGCAGATATCTTTTATAATAATTGTTTTAAAAATGGAATTTTGCCAATTATATTGGATGAAGAAAAAATTAAACAAATTTCAGAATATTCAAATAGAAGAGAAGAAATAGAAGTAGACTTAAAAAACCAAAAAATCATATTTGGGAATAATGAAACTATTTTTGACATAGATTCTTTTAAGAAAAAATGTCTTTTAGAAGGTTTAGATGATATTGCCCTATCTTTAGAAAAAACAGACAAAATAATATCCTTTGAAAAAAAATTAAAAAACTCAAAGCCTTGGATATTTAATGATTAAAATAAAAAAAAGAAAATTTTTGTTATTACCTGGTGATGGAATTGGCCCAGAAGTTGTTGGAGAAGTTAAAAAAATAATTCAATGGTTTAATAAAAATAAGTCTTTAGATTTTGAGATAGACGAAGATTTAGCAGGAGGTGTTTCTTATGATAAACACGGAACTCCGATCACAGATGAAGTATTCTATAAAGCTCTTGAGTCAGAGGCGGTTATATTAGGTGCAGTAGGTGGTCCTAAGTGGGACAATGTTGAGTTTTCAAAAAAACCAGAAAGAGCATTATTGAAATTAAGAAAAGAATTAAAGCTTTTTGCAAACCTAAGACCTGCAATTTGTTTTGAGCAATTAGTTGAAGCGTCAACACTTAAACCAGAAATAGTTTCGGGATTAGATATTATGATTGTCAGAGAGCTAACAGGAGGAATTTATTTTGGAGAGCCAAGAGGAATTAAACCGATTGATAATGGGGAAAGAAAAGGAATTAATACTCATACCTACACATCAAATGAAATACAAAGAGTTGCAAGAGTAGCTTTCGATTTAGCAAAAAAAAGACAAAATAAAGTAACTTCTTGTGAAAAATCAAATGTAATGGAAGCAGGATTACTTTGGAGAGAAGAAGTTCAAGATTTACACGATAAAGAATTTAAAGACGTAAAACTTGAGCATATGTTAGCTGACAATTGTGCAATGCAACTTTTGAGAAATCCTAAACAGTTTGATGTAATAGTAACAGACAATTTATTTGGCGATATGCTGTCTGATCAAGCATCTATGTTAACAGGATCTTTAGGACTTTTACCATCAGCTTCTTTAGGTGCTAAAAATAAAGATGGGCAGATGAGAGCCATGTATGAACCAATTCATGGGTCTGCACCTGATATAGCAGGAAAAGGTATCGCAAACCCTATAGCAACTATTTTAAGTTTTGCTATGGCTTTGAGATATTCTCTTGATTTAGATAAAGAGGCAAATGCACTTGAGAAAGCGGTTCAAGATGTATTGAATAATGATTTAAGAACAAAAGATATAATTTCTAAAGGAAAAAAAGAAGTTTCCACATCTCAAATGGGTGATGCGATAATTTCAAAATTGCAATAATTATTCATTTATTTTAAGGTCCTAAAATGCCAAATTATAATGCACCGGTGGAAGACATGATGTTTCTTTTTGACAAGTTAAGAAACAACAAAAATTATAATGAAATAGAAAAATATAAAGAAGTCAATTCAGAACTTGTCAAAAATATATTAGATGAAGCGGCAAAAATAAATCAAAATATAATTTTACCACTTGCTAAAATAGGCGATGAAAATCCAACAGTCTTAGAAAATGGTATTGTCAGGACACCACCTGGATATAAGGAGGCTTATTCAAAATTTATTGAAGATGGATGGACCTCTTTATCTTGCGATCCTAAGTATGGTGGTCAGGGAATGCCAAAGACAGTAAGTGCATTTTTTGATGAAATGTTATCATCTGCAAGCTTATCATTTAAATTGTATAGTGAATTAAGTATTGGCGCTTATAATTGTATTAATCACCATGCTTCAGAAGAAATAAAAAATAAATATTTACCTAAAATGGTTGAGGGCAAATGGAGTGGAACTATGTGTTTGACAGAACCAGTTTGTGGCACAGACTTAGGTTTACTCAAAACAAAAGCTGAAGAACAGAGTGATGGAACTTACAAATTAAATGGTCAAAAAATTTTTATTACATCCGGTGATCATGATTTGACTGAAAATATTATTCATCTAGTTATTGCAAGAGCAAATGACTCACCAAAAGGAACTAAAGGTATAAGTTTATTTTTGGTGCCAAAATTCAGAGTAAATAGCGATGGTTCATTGGGACAAAGAAATGGAAT
This sequence comes from uncultured Pelagibacteraceae bacterium, assembly GCA_902612345.1. Taxonomy (GTDB): domain Bacteria; phylum Pseudomonadota; class Alphaproteobacteria; order Pelagibacterales; family Pelagibacteraceae; genus Pelagibacter. The sequence continues at coordinate 20,701 of CACMDE010000001.1, forward strand.
TTCAACTGGATCCATCGAAAGCAAAATGGGTATAAAAGGATCAGCAACATGTGTTTTAAATTTTGATGATGCTGTTGGATATATGATTGGTCCAAAAAATAAAGGTTTAAACTCGATGTTTACTATGATGAATTTAGAGAGGATTGTTGTTGGTATACAAGGACTAGGAATTTCAGAAATAGCTTATCAAAATTCATTAAGTTATGCCAAAGAAAGAAAGCAAGGCAAAACAAATAATAGCAAGTCAACAAATGGTGCAGATTTAATAATTGAACATGCTGACATTAGAAGATCGCTTCTTAATATGAAATCCATAATAGAGGGTGAAAGAGCACTATGTTTTTGGTTATCACAACAAACTGAGGTAAGTCTTTATCATAGTAATGAAGCTATTAAAAAGGAAGCATCTGATTACGTTTCTTTAATGACACCAGTAGTTAAAACAATGTTTACTGATTTGGGAATGGAAATAACAAGCGATGCAATGCAGGTTTTTGGTGGATATGGATATACTAAAGATCAAGGTATTGAGCAACTTTATAGAGATAATAGAATTACACCAATTTATGAGGGAACAAATTCTGTCCAGGCACTTGATTTAGTTTTTAGAAAATTAGTTAACAAAAATGGTGACGTAATCGATAAATATTTAAATATGATTAAGAATGATTTCAAAAAACCAGACGAAAAAATAAAACCATTTATAGATGACTTTAATAATAGTTTAGAAATACTTAGCAATTTTACAATATGGATAAAAGATAAACTTAATAACTCAAAAGATGATGCGAGTGCTGCTTGTAATGATTATTTAAAAGCACTTGGTTTTGTTTCTATTGCTCATTCTTGGATAAAGGTTCTAGAAATTTGTTTTGATGACTTTGATAACAATAAATCGTTTTACGAAGACAAAATCCAAACTGCTAAATTTTATTTCAAAAGAGTGTTACCTAGAGCAGAAAATCACTTTAAAACAGCCACAACTGGAAGTGATTATATAATGAACTTTAAATTTAATTAAAATGAATAACTACGAAACAAACCTAGAAAAAAATAATGCAAATTTTATTCCCTTGACTCCTTTAAGTTTTTTAGAGAGAGCAAAAGATATATATCCAAATTACGAAGCTCTTATTTATGAAACAAGAAGCTATACTTGGACAGAGGTTTACAAAAGATGTATTAAGTTTGCAAGCGCACTAGAAAAAATTGGAGTAGGAAAAGGAGATACTGTTTCAGTAATGGCTTTTAATACTCCTGAAATTTTTGAAGCACATTATTCTGTGCCTATGACTGGGGCCGTTCTAAACACGATAAATGTAAGATTAGATGCAAAAACAGTCTCTTATATTCTTAACCATAGTGAGGCCAAAGTATTTATCGTTGATAGACAGTTGCATTCAATTATTGAGAAAGCACTCACAGCAGTAGATAAAAAACCAATTATTATTGATATTCAAGATGATTTTGCAGATCAAACATTATTAAAAAAAATAGGCGAACATGAATATGAAAGTTTTTTAAAATCTGGAGATGAAAATTATGTTTGGAAAAGACCAAAAGATGAATGGGATGCAATTTCGTTGAATTATACATCTGGTACCACTGGCAATCCCAAGGGAGTGGTGTATCACCATAGAGGATCATATCTTATGTCTACTGGAAGTGCCGTTGCGTGGAATATGCCAAATAGATTAAATTTCTTGACAGTTGTTCCAATGTTTCATTGTAATGGATGGGGCTATCCATGGACAATACCCATGCTAAATGGAAAGACCGTTTGTTTGAGAGCTATAGATATAAAAAAAATATTTGAATTAATTGAAAAACACAAAATTACTCATTTTGGCGGAGCTCCAATAGTATTAAATATGATTACTGGAGCTTCTCAATCTGATCAAAAAAAATTAAATCATAAAGTTCATGTACTTACAGCCGGAGCTCCGCCTCCAAGCATAATATTTAAAAAAATGAAATCATTGGGTTTTGAAGTTATGCATGTTTATGGATTAACAGAAACGTATGGTCATATTACTCAATGTGCTTGGAATGATGATTGGAGTTCATTTGATGAAGATAAGCAAAACGAAATTAAGGCAAGACAAGGAGTAAGATATCCAAACACTGAAGATGCAATGGTTTTAGACCCAGAGACTATGAAACCTGTTCCTAAAGATGGAAAATCAATGGGAGAAATTATGATTAGAGGGAATATTGTTATGAAAGGTTATTTCAAAGATAAAGAGGCTACAGAAAAAGCAATGGCAAATGGATGGTTTCACTCTGGAGATTTAGCTGTAATGCACCCTGATGGCTATATAAAGATACAAGATAGGTCAAAAGATATAATTATTTCAGGAGGTGAAAATATTTCCTCAATTGAGATTGAGAATACTTTAGCTAAGCATCCTGCGGTTTCTATAGCTGCGGTAGTCGCAAAATCTGATGAAAAATGGGGAGAAGTGCCTTGTGCTTTTATTGAAAAAGTAAAAGATAAAGATGTTTCAGAAAAAGAATTAATAAATTTTTGTAAAGAGACCTTAGCTGGTTTTAAAGTTCCAAAAAAAATTGACTTTCGAGAATTGCCAAAAACATCTACAGGTAAAATCCAAAAATTTGAATTAAGAAAGATTGCTAAGGATTTAAACTAGATGAAAACATTTTCTATTGCTAAATCAAGACGGTTAAGAAGTACTCCTTATACATCTCGAATTGAAAAACAAGGTGTTACAGCCTACACTTCTTATAACCATATGCTATTACCAGCAGCCTTTGGATCTCTAGTAGATTCATATCACCATTTAAAAAAAAATGTTCAGATATGGGATGTTGCTGGTGAAAGGCAAGTGGAGGTGAGCGGAAAAGACTCAGCCAAACTAGTTCAAATGATGACATGTCGAGATTTATCAAAATCAAAAGATGGAAGATGCTATTATTGCCCTATCATAGACGATAATGCTGGAATAATTAATGACCCTGTTGTGTTAAGGTTAAGTAAGGATCGATGGTGGATTTCAATTGCAGACTCTGATGTAATTTTATTTGCGAAGGGTTTAGCAATAGGAAATAAATTTGATGTAAAAATATTTGAACCGAATGTAGATATTATGGCTATACAAGGTCCCAAGTCATTTGAATTAATGGAAAAAATTTTTGGAGAAAAAATAACTAAATTAAAATTTTTTGGTTTCGATTATTTTTTATTTAAAGGAATAAAACATTTAATTGCAAGATCAGGATGGTCTAAGCAGGGTGGTTATGAAATTTACGTAGAGAATACGAAATCTGGATTAGAACTTTATGATCATTTTTTTGAAATCGGAAAGGAATTTGATATAAAGCCAGGATGCCCAAATCTCATTGAGAGAATAGAAAGTGGACTTTTATCATATGGTAATGATATAGATCTTTACGATAATCCTTTTGAATGTGGATTTGATAAATATGTAAATTTGGACTCCAATGTTAGTTTTCTAGGTAAAGATAAGTTAAAAAAGATTAAGTCTAATGGAATCAAAAGAAAGTTAATGGGTCTAATTATCGATGCAAATGAAATTAGTATGACAAAATCTTTGGAAGTTAAAAATGAAAAAAATAACATAATTGGAGAATTAAGATCGGCATGTTTCTCTCCACATTTTAATAAAGTCATTGGTATTGCTATGATTAATAAGCCATTCTTTGAACCATCTCAAACTGTGAAAGTTGATATAAATGGCAATATATGCAATGGAAAAGTTTGTGATTTACCTTTCATCTAGTATAACATCACAGAATTATCATGAATATTTGTATTGTAGGAGCAACTGGAAACGTAGGTAGAAAAATTTTAGATGTTCTAGAAAAAAAAAATTTTTCTTTTGATCAACTTTATTTAGTCGCTTCAGAAAAAAGTGCTGGAAAAAAAATTCTTTTTAAAAAAAAAGAATATTTAATATCTAATTTAGAAGAGTTTGATTTTTCTAAATGTGATATTACTTTTTTTTCAGCAGGCGGAAAAATAGCAGAAAAGTTTGCAGAAAAAGCAGCTAAACACTCAATTGTAATTGATAATTCAAGTTTTTTTAGAATGGATCCAGATGTTCCATTAATCGTACCACAAGTGAACTATAATGAACTTAAAAATATAAAAAAAAATATAATTGCAAATGCGAATTGTTCAACCATTCAGATGGTAATTGCATTAAAACCATTACACGAAGTATTTAAAATAAAAAGAATAGTTGTTTCAACTTATCAATCAGTTTCTGGGGCTGGCAAAGATCCAATGGATGAACTTATAGATCAAACTAAACTTGCTTTAGAAAATAAAAAAATTGATTCTAAAAATTTTACTAAGCAAATTGCTTTTAATGCAATTCCGCATATTGATAGTTTCTCCAATGAGGGTTACACAAAAGAAGAAATGAAAATGATTAATGAAACACAAAAAATATTAGATAAAAATATTAATGTAACAGCTACCTGCGTTAGAGTTCCAGTAATGGTCTCACATGCAGAATCAGTAAATGTAGAGTTCGAAAAAGAATTTACTTTGGAGAAAGTAATTAACTTATTGATTAATGCAGAGGGTTGTAAAGTTATAAATGAGCAAGTAGACGGGGGATATGCAACTCAGATTGAAGCAGAAGGTAAAGATGAAACATTTATTTCTAGAATAAGACAAGATAATACCAATGATAAAGCTATAAATCTTTGGATAGTCTCAGATAATTTACTTAGAGGTGCGGCTCTTAACGCTGTAGAAATAGCAGAGGCATATATTAAAACAAAGCAATGAATAACAATCCACTTTCACCTCATATACAAATATATAATTGGCATATCTCGTCATTAGTTTCTATTTCCCATAGGATAACAGGTGTAATTAATACTTTAGCATTATCCTTAATTTGCTTTTGGGTATGGATATTACTTTTTGGAAATGAAAGTTATGAAATTGTATTTAATTTCTTTAATTCGTTTGTTGGTAAATTTTTTATTATTGGTTTTATTTGGTCTTACTCTTTTCAAATACTTAGTGAAATTAGACACTGGTTTTGGGATTTGGGATATGGTTTTGAGTTAAAAACTTCTAAAATTACTGGAGTTTTAGTAATTTTGGGATCTATAGTTATTACAGTAGTTTTATATTCAACAAGAGGAGTTTTATTTTAATGTTACGCGCAACAAAAAAATGGCTATTATTAAAAATAAGCTCGGTAATTATGGTTCCTTTTATGATATGGTTTTTACTTAAGTTTGTGTCTATTTATGATAACAATTATCAAATTATCATAGAATTTTTTTTAGACCCTCTAAGCGCAGTAATATTTTCAATATTTATTGTCATTACTTTCTTTCATTCGGCTTTGACCATCAGCGAAATATTTGAAGATTATATTAATAGCGAAAAAACCAGAAAATTTGCAAATATGATGGTTTATTTGTCATCTTTTATTATTCCTGCAATTACAATAATTACCCTTTACAAGTTATAAAAATGAAATCTTATAAAATTATAGATCACAATTATGATGTTGTTGTTTTAGGCGCTGGAGGTTCAGGCCTTAGAGCAGCTGTTGGACTTAGCGAAGCTGGTTTAAAGACCGCCTGCATATCAAAAGTTTTTCCAACTAGAAGTCATACCTCAGCTGCACAAGGAGGGATTTCCGCAGCTTTAGGAAATATGGGTGAAGATGACTGGCGTTGGCACATGTATGACACAGTTAAAGGATCCGACTGGCTAGGAGATCAAGATTCAATAGAATATTTATGCAAAGAAGCGCCGAGAGCAGTACTTGAATTAGAACAATACGGAGTACCATTTAGTAGAACAGAAGATGGAAAAATTTATCAAAGACCTTTTGGAGGTATGACAAAAAATTACGGTAATGGAACTGTACAGAGAACCTGTGCAGCTGCTGACAGAACTGGACATGCAATTCTACACACACTTTACGGACAGGCATTAAAACATAATACAGAGTTTTTTATTGAGTATTTTGCTTTAGATCTTTTGATGAAAGATGGTCAATGTAAAGGTTTAATTGCATGGAATTTAAACGATGGAACTTTACATCGTTTTAGATCGCATATTACAATTATTGCTACAGGTGGATACGGAAAAGTTTACTATTCTGCTACTTCTGCACATACTTGTACTGGAGATGGAAATGCAATGGTGTTGAGGGCAGGTCTTCCTTTGCAAGATATGGAGTTTGTTCAATTTCATCCTACTGGAATTTACGGTCATGGAACTTTAATTTCAGAAGGAGTGAGAGGTGAAGGTGGATATCTTTTAAATTCCAAGGGCGAAAGGTTTATGGAAAAATATGCGCCTAAAGCAAAAGATTTAGCTTCCAGAGATGTTGTTAGTAGATCAATAGCAATTGAAATTAATGAAGGAAGAGGAGTTGGTAAAGATAAAGATCATGTACATCTTCACTTAAATCACTTAGACCCAAAAGTTATTGATGAAAGATTACCTGGAATTGCAGAGTCGTCAAGATTGTTTGCAAATGTTGACGTAACTAAAGAGCCAATCCCGGTAGTTCCAACTGTTCATTATAATATGGGTGGTATACCTACAAATTATAAGGCAGAAGTATTAACCGTAAACGGTTCAGAGAAAACAGTCCCAGGACTAATGGCAATTGGAGAAGCTGCATGTGTTTCTGTTCATGGGGCAAATAGACTGGGTTCAAACTCGTTAATTGATTTGGTTGTTTTTGGTAGAGCTGCCGCAAAAAGAGCTGCAGAGTTAGTTAAACCAGGAATGCCTCACGAGGATATTCCAATTTCAGAAACTGAAAAGTGTTTAGAAAGATTTGATAGTTTAAGAAATGGTAGTGGTGATAACAGAACAGCAGATTTAAGATTATCTATGCAAAAAACTATGCAATCAAAATGTGCTGTTTTTAGAACTGACAAAACATTAAAAGAAGGAGTTGAAGAAATCAGAAAACCATATGAAGGAATGGATAATATAAATGTAAAAGATAAATCGCTTATATTTAACACTGATTTAGTAGAAACATTAGAGTTTGATAATTTAATCAGACAGGCAATAACAACAATGGATTCAGCGTATAGTAGAAAAGAAAGTAGAGGGGCGCACGCAAGAGAGGATTATCCAACCAGAGATGACAACAATTATATGAAGCATACTCTATCTTGGTGCGAAGGTAGTAACTCTAAAATTGCTTATAGAGAAGTTCATAAATCTACTTTATCAAATGAAGTTCAATATTTTCCACCACAAGAAAGAGTTTATTAATGGTCCAAATTAATCTTCCAAAAAAATCGGAAATTAAAAAAGGTCATTATTATAAAGATAAAACAGGTTCTAAAAATATAAGGAAAGTTAATATTTATAGATGGGATCCAGCAACAGGAGGAAATCCTAGAATCGATACCTATGAAGTTGATATGGATAATTGTCCTTCAAAAGTTCTAGATTTGTTAAATAAGATTAAGAATGAAATCGATCCTTCTATTGCATACAGAAGGTCCTGTGCGCATGGCGTATGTGGCTCTTGCGCGATGAACATGGATGGAAAAAATGGTCTAGCTTGTACTAAACCTCATTCAGAAATAAGGGGAGATATAAATATTTATCCACTACCTCATTTGAAGGTTTTAAAAGATCTTATTGGAGATTTAAGCACTCTTTACAAGCAATATGAGTCAGTTCAGCCATGGTTAAAAACTACGAAAAAAATTAGTGATACTGAACATCTTCAATCTAAAAATGATAGATCTAAATTAGATGGTTTATATGAATGTATAATGTGTGCATGTTGTTCTACGTCATGCCCAAGTTACTGGTGGAATGGTGATAAATATTTAGGACCTGCAGTTTTGTTACAAGCTTATAGATGGATAATTGATAGCAGAGATGAAGATAGAAAAGAAAGATTAAAAAAAGTTGCTGATGAATTGAAGCTTTATAGATGCCATACAATTATGAACTGTACTAATGCTTGTCCAAAAGGATTAAATCCAGCAAAAGCTATTGCATCAATTAAAAAAATGCTTGCAACTAGCTGATTATATATTTAAATAATTTCCAATGAATTTAATACAACATTACATTAATGGTAAAGTTGTTCCAGGAGACTCCAAAAGAAAAGGTAAAGTATTTAATCCTGCAACTGGAAATCAAGATTCAGAAGTTTTACTAGGAGCAAAATCTGATTTAGATAAAGCTGTCGAATATGCAAAAAATGCTTTTTTAAGTTGGTCATCAAAACCACCGATTCAAAGAGCAAGAATAATTTTTAAATATAAAGAATTAATTGAAAAACATTCTGACGAATTAACAAAGCTTATTGTTTCTGAGCATGGTAAAGTTTATGGTGATGCAAAAGGTTCGCTCACTAGAGGTTTAGAAGTTGTTGAGTTTGCCTGTGGAATACCTCAAATGCTAAAAGGTGAATTCACTGAAAATGTTGGAACTGAGATTGACAGTTGGTCAATTAGACAACCTTTGGGAGTTTGTGCTGGCATAACTCCTTTTAATTTTCCAGCCATGGTACCAATGTGGATGTTTCCAATGGCAATAGCGTGTGGAAATACATTTATATTAAAACCTTCAGAAAAAGATCCATCCTGCTCACTTAGATTAGCAGAATTATTTACAGAAGCTGGTTTACCAGAAGGTGTTTTAAATGTCATAAATGGAGATAAAGAAGTTGTAGATGCAATATTGGCCAATAAAGATATTCAAGCCGTTAGTTTTGTGGGATCTACTCCTATCGCAAAATATATTTATGAAACAGCTGCAAAAAATGAAAAAAGGGTTCAAGCATTAGGCGGAGCTAAAAACCATTGTGTTGTAATGCCAGACTGTGATTTGGATCAAGCTGTGAATGGTTTAATGGGGGCAGCTTATGGATCTGCAGGTGAGAGGTGTATGGCACAATCAGTTGCTGTAGCAGTTGGTAATATTGGAGATAAACTTGTTAACGAATTAGCAAAAAAAGTAGAATTATTAAAGGTAGGTCCAGGTATGGATAAAAACTCAGAAATGGGTCCTTTAGTTACAAAAGAACATCTGGAAAAAGTTAAAGGGTATGTCGATTTAGGAGTGAAAGAAGGAGCTAATTTAGTTGTTGATGGTAGAAATATTAAACTTCAGGGTTATGAAAATGGATTTTATATAGGTGGTTGTTTGTTTGATAATGTAAAAAAAGACATGAGAATTTATAAAGAGGAAATATTCGGGCCAGTTCTATCAGTTGTAAGAGCGAAAGATTTTGATGAGGCTACAAAATTAATAAATGAACACGAATTTGGAAATGGTACAAGTATTTATACTAGAGATGGGGATGTGGGCAGAACTTTTGCAAGTAAAATTAAAGTTGGTATGGTGGGAATTAATATTCCAATTCCTGTACCAGTTGCCTTTCATAGTTTCGGTGGATGGAAAAGATCTTTATTTGGGGACCAGCATATGCATGGTCCAGAAGGTGTAAGGTTTTATACAAAATTAAAAACAATTACTTCAAGATGGCCTTCTGGTGTTAGATCGAACCCAGAGTTTGTTATGCCCACAATGAAATAAATTGTAACAAGGAAATTAATGAGCAAAATATCTTTAATAGGCGCAGGTCAAATAGGTGGAACATTAGCACATTTAATTGGAATAAAAGAATTAGTTAATGAAGTTGTTTTATTTGATGTTGCGAGCGGTATAGCTAAAGGAAAAGCTTTGGATATTGCTCAATCTTCATCTGTAGATGGTTTTAATGTTAAACTAAGTGGGACTGATAAATATGAGGATATTAAAAATTCTGATGTAATTATAATTACAGCTGGGGTGCCTAGAAAACCTGGCATGAGTAGAGACGACTTACTAGGAATTAACTTAAAAATAATTAAACAAGTTGCACAAGGTATAAAAAAGCACTCCCCAGATGCATTTGTAATCTGTATAACAAACCCTCTAGATGTAATGGTTATGGCATTACAAAAATACTCTGGATTACCGTTAAAAAAAGTGGTTGGAATGGCTGGTATTTTGGATAGTTCTAGATTTAAGTTATTTTTATCCTTAGAATTAAATGTGCCTGTAAAAGATATAGATGCAACTGTTATGGGAGGGCATGGAGATACGATGGTTCCTCTTCCAAGATTCACAAAAGTTTTAGGAAAACCTTTGTTAGATTTAATTAAAGAGGGAAAAATATCAGAAGAAAGATTAGAAAGTATTAATCAAAGAACAAGAGATGGTGGTGCAGAGATAGTAAAATTTTTAGAAAAAGGCTCAGCATTCTATGCTCCAGCAGCATCTGGCGTTCAAATGGCTGAAGCGTACTTAAATAACTTGAAACAAATACTGCCATGCGCAGTATCATTAAATGGAGAGTATGGTTTTAAAGATATTTACGCAGGTGTACCAGTTGTTATAGGCAATAATGGAGTTGAAAAAATTGAAGAGATAGAACTTAATGAAAAAGAAAGGAATCAATTCAATCACTCTGTTGAAGCAGTAAAAAAACTTTGGGATGCAGCAACTAATATTGATCCAGACTTAAAGTAAATGAACATTCACGAGCATCAGGCTAAACAGATTTTAAAAAAATATGGTGCTACGGTGCCAAATGGTGTTTTTGGGTTCTCATCTGATGAAATTGTTGAAAAAGCTAAAAAACTAAATACAAAAAAATATGTTTTGAAAGCTCAAATTCATGCTGGTGGAAGAGGAAAAGCTGGAGGGGTTAAAATACTAGATAATATTCAAGATTTAACCTCAGCTTCAAAGGAAATGTTGGGGAAAGTTTTGATTACACATCAAACTGGGCCTGCTGGTAAGGAAGTAAAAAGACTATACGTTGAAGAATCTTCAAATATAAAAAAAGAGTTTTATCTTTCTTGTTTAGTTGATCGTGCGAGTTCAAAAATAGCATTCATATCAAGTGATCAAGGAGGAATGGATATTGAAGAAGTTGCAAAATCAAATCCAGAAAAAATTATAACTACAAAAGTAGATTTACTTGATGATATAAAAGAGGAAGATTGTAGAAAAATAATTAAAATTTTTAATTTAGACGATAACGTATCTATACAAGGAATTAAATTAATAAAATCTATATATAAAATGTTTATTTCTACAGATGCAAACTTAGTTGAGATTAATCCATTAATTTTAACAGAAGAAAATGATTTACTTTGTCTAGATGCTAAAATGAATTTTGATGACAATTCGATATTTAGACATCCAGAAATTTTTGAATTAAGAGATTTAAATGAAGAAGATCCAGCAGAGATAGAAGCAAGTAAACATGATTTAGCTTACATAAAATTAGATGGAAGCATAGGATGTATGGTGAACGGAGCTGGTTTAGCTATGGCAACAATGGATATTATTAAGCTATATGGAGAAGAGCCTGCAAATTTTTTAGACGTTGGTGGTGGAGCATCGAAAGAAAAAGTTTCTGCTGCATTTAAAATTATTCTTTCAGATAAAAATGTTAAAGGAATCTTAATTAATATATTTGGAGGTATCATGAGATGTGATGTTCTTGCTCAAGGAGTTGTTGATGCTGCGAAAGAAATTAAAATTAATGTGCCATTAGTTGTAAGACTAGCTGGAACAAATTTTTTAGAAGGAAAAAAAATTTTGGATGGTTCTGGTTTGGAAATAATTTCAGCTTCAGATTTATCAGATGCCGCTCAAAAAATTGTTAAGGAAATTAAGTAATGTCAATTCTAGTCAATAAAGATACAAATGTAATATGCCAAGGATTTACAGGTTCACATGGCACCTTTCATTCTGAGCAATCTATTAAATATGGAACTAATCTTGTAGGCGGCGTTACTCCAAACAAAGGGGGACAAATACATTTAGAAAGACCAGTCTTTAATACAGTACAAGAAGCAAAGAATGAAACTGGAGCAAACGCAACTATGATTTATGTTCCTGCAAAATTTGCATCAGCCGCTATCATAGAGGCAATAGATGCTTCTATGGAGTTAATTGTTTGTATAACTGAAGGAATACCAATTTTAGACATGCTTAAGGTTAAGCAGAAATTATCAGGATCTAACTCCAGGTTAATAGGCCCAAACTGTCCTGGAATTATAACTCCAGATGAATGTAAAATTGGAATAATGCCTGGAAATATACATAAAAAAGGATCAGTAGGAATAGTCTCAAGATCTGGAACTTTAACTTATGAAGCTGTAGCTCAAACAACAGCAAACGGTTTAGGCCAATCAACATGCGTAGGTATTGGTGGAGACCCTATTAATGGAACAAATTTTATTGATTGTTTAGATTTATTTTTGAATGATCCTAAAACCGAGTCTATTTTAATGATAGGTGAAATTGGTGGAACAGCAGAAGAAGAGGCCTCTGATTTTATTAAAAATCACAAAATTAAAAAACCAATGGTTGGATTTATTGCAGGAGTTACTGCTCCACCAGGTCGTAGAATGGGCCATGCAGGTGCCATAATAGCAGGAGGAAAAGGTGGTGCTTCAGAAAAAATAAAAACCATGGAAGATGCAGGTATTACAATTGCAAAATCACCAGCAGATATAGGAAAAACTCTTTTAAACAAATTGTCTAATTGAAATACTTAGATATCATCAATATAATATTAAAAAATGAGCATTTCCAGTAATCGTAAATTCGAGGAGACTTCCTTTCTAAGTAAGTCAAATAGTGCTTTTATAGAAGAGATGTACCTTAAGTATCTTAATAAAGATGCGGATCTGTCAGTTGAATGGAAGACTTATTTTGAAAAATTAAATGAGGAAACCTCCGTTGCCATCAAAGAGCTAGAGGGACCATCTTGGGGTAAAAAAATAAAATTTAAATCTGTGCAACTGGAAAATATAGTTTCAAAAAATAAAGACAATGGCTTTAGTAAAAATGAAAATTATAATTCCGCAGAATTGAAAGAAGCAAGCAATGAATCTATAAAAGCAGTTGCATTAATAAGAGCTTACAGAATAAGGGGTCATCTTCTAGCTAAATTAGATCCATTGGGTCTATCTACTACAGAATATTTAGACGAGTTGCATCCAGATTTTTATGGTTTTAAAAAAGGAAATTACGATAAGCCAATTTTTTTAAATGGTACAATAAATAAAAAATATTCTTCAATTAAAGAAATATTATCATTTTTGAGAAAAACTTACTGTGGATCGGTTGGATATGAATTTATGCACCTTTCTGATCCTTTAGAAAGAAAATGGTTCAGAGATAGAATTGAATTAGATGAAAAAGGAATTTCATTTACAAAAAATGGTAAAATGGCAATCCTTAATAAGTTAATTCAAGCAGAGGGTTTTGAGAAATATCTAGCAAAAAAATATGTGGGAACTAAAAGATTTGGTTTAGATGGTGGTGAGTCTTTAATTCCAGCGTTAGAGCAAATTATAAAGGTTGGTGGTCAGAATGCAGTAAAAGAATTGAAAATAGGGATGCCGCATCGAGGCAGATTAAATGTCTTAGCAAATCTTTTACAAAAATCTTACAAAAGAATTTTTAACGAATTCGCTGGCGAATATGGAAATATGTCTAAAGACAGTACAGGAGACGTAAAATACCATTTAGGAGCATCTTCAGACAGGGAATTTGACGGGAATTCAGTACATATAAGTTTGACTGATAATCCATCCCATTTAGAGGCGGTAAATCCTGTTGTGTTAGGACAGACAAGGGCAAAACAATATTTTCACAAAGATCTTAAGAGGAAAAAAGTTATTCCAATTTTATTACATGGAGATGCTGCATTTGCAGGTCAGGGTATTGTTGCGGAATGTTTTGCAATGTCAGGTCTTCCAGGCCATAATACAGGAGGCACTATTCATATTATTGTAAATAATCAAATAGGATTTACCACAAGCCCACGTTTTGCAAGATCATCACCTTACCCATCCGATGTTGCAAAAATGGTTGAGGCTCCAATATTACATGTGAATGCAGATGACCCAGAAGCAGTAGTATATTGTGCGAGAATAGCTACAGAATTTAGAATTCAATTTAATAGGGATGTCGTAATAGATTTAATTTGTTACAGAAGATTTGGACACAATGAAGGTGATGAACCTTCTTTTACACAGCCACTGATGTATAAAAAAATTAAAAGTCATAAAACGAGTTTAAGTTTATATGGAGAAAAATTAGTAAAAGAAAATACAATTACAGCTGATGAATTTGAAAAACAAAAATCTGATTTCAAAAATTTGTTAGATCAACAATTTCAAACAGCAAAAAATTATAAGCCAAAAATAGAGTGGTTTGAGGGAACTTGGTCAAGGTACAAACCTCAAAAAGGTAAAGATATAAGGGGCGTTAGTGGTTTTGATACGAAAGAGTTAGTTAAAATTTCAGAAAAAATACATAAAATTGATGAAAAACTAAACATCCACAAGACAATAACAAAAATATTTAATAATAGACATAAATCTGTTTCAGATGGAAAAAACATAGATTGGTCAACTTCTGAAGCACTAGCCTTTGGTTCTCTACTTGTTAAAGGCAATCCAATAAGACTGGTTGGACAAGATACTGGCAGAGGTACATTCAGTCAAAGACATTCAGTTTTAAGAAATCAAATTGATAACAGCAGATATATCCCTCTAAATAATATTTCAAAAACACAAAAACAATTTGAAATAGTTGATAGTTTATTATCAGAATTTGCAGTTTTAGGTTTTGAGTACGGTTATAGTTTAGTAGAACCAGAAACATTAGTATTATGGGAAGCACAATTTGGAGATTTTGCGAACGGTGCACAAGTAATTATCGATCAATTCATAGCTTCAGGAGAAAGAAAATGGGCAAGAGCATCCGGATTGGTTTTATTATTACCACATGGATATGAAGGCCAAGGCCCCGAACATTCATCCGCAAGATTAGAAAGATTTTTGCAATTATGTGCAAAAGATAACTTACAAGTCATGAATGTGACCACACCCGCAAATTACTTTCATGCTTTAAGAAGACAAATAACACGAGATTTTAGAAAGCCGCTGGTGATAATGACTCCTAAATCTCTTTTGAGACATAAGCATTGTGTTTCTAATTTGGAAGATTTCAGCAAAAAAAATTCTTTTCATAGAATTTTATGGGACCATGCTCGCGATAAAAAATATGGTTTTATAAAACTTAAAAGCGCCAAAGAAATAAATAAAGTAATTATATGTTCAGGAAAAGTTTATTTCGATTTACTTGAAGAAAGAGAAAAAAATAAAAGAAATGATGTTTTATTGCTAAGAGTAGAGCAGTTATATCCATTTCCCGCAAGATCATTAGCTAAAGAGTTAAAACCCTATATTAAAAATGCGAAGTTTTATTGGTGTCAGGAAGAACCTAAAAATATGGGCGCATGGTCTTTTGTAAGAGATTATATTGATTGGACTTTAGAATATATAAAAGCTAAAAATAATAAAATTTCTTATATTGGTAGAGAATTTGCTTCAACACCAGCAACAGGTTATGCTAAAAGACATTTAGCTCAACAAAAAGAAATTATAGACGAGGTGTTTAGATAAAATGAGTGAAGAAATTCTTGTTCCGGTTTTAGGTGAAAGTATTACAGAGGCCACTGTTTCAAAATGGTTGGTGAAATCAGGACAAAATGTAAAAGCTGATGAGCCGATTGTAGAACTTGAGACTGATAAGGTTAACCTTGAAGTTCCATCACCAGTAAGTGGAGTTTTGTCAAATATAAAAACAAAGGAGGGAGAAACAGTAAAAGTTGGAGCACTATTAGGAATAGTTACTGAGAGAGAGAATAAAGAATCTCAAGAGATAAAAAAAATTAAACCCACAGAAAAAGTCGAAAAAGAAAATAAAAAAACTGAAAAAGAAAATTCAAATATTGTTCATTTTGAAAAAACTAAATCTGCAGAGCCTCAAATTTTTGACGACAAAAAACCTGAGGAGCCACTTATTTTGACAAATGAAGTAAAAAAATCAGACACACACAAATCAAATGTAAATTCGAATTTATCACCTGCAGTTAGAAAAATTATTGAAGATAGGAAAATCGACATCTCTAAAGTTCATGGTTCGGGAAAAGAAGGTAGAATTTTAAAGGGTGACTTAATAAATTTAATGTCTTCAAAACCTTCACCTAATCAAAGAAAATTAGAACAAGGTCAAGAAGAGCGTGTGAAAATGACAAGGCTTAGACAAACCATTGCTACAAGATTAAAAGAAGCTCAAAATTCTGCTGCTATGCTCACAACTTTTAATGAAGTTGATATGAGTGCCATAATACAAATGAGAAACGATAATCAGGAGGATTTTCAAAATTCATTTGGAGTAAAATTGGGTTTTATGTCTTTCTTTGTAAAAGCATGTGTACTAGGATTAAAACTATACCCAAGTATAAACGCAGAAGTAGACAATGATCATATTATATATAAAAATTACTATAATATAAGCTTTGCTGTTGGCACCGATAGAGGTTTAGTAGTGCCTGTTCTGAGAAATGCAGATGAGTTATCTTTTGCAGAAATTGAGAAAAATATTAAAACAATTTCAGAAAAGGCTAGAGATGGAAATTTAACTATTGAAGATCTTCAAGGTGGAACATTTACTATCAGCAACGGTGGTGTTTATGGATCCATGTTATCAACACCAATTTTAAATCCACCCCAATCAGGTGTTCTAGGTATGCATAATATTATTGAAAGGCCAACAGTTGTTAATGGTCAAATAGAAATTAGGCCAGTAATGTACCTTGCTCTATCTTATGATCATAGAATTGTTGATGGAAAAGACTCAGTTTCATTTTTAAAAACAGTTAAAGAAAATTTGGAAGATCCAAGGAGATTATTTTTAAATATATAATTATGTCAGAAAAATTTGATGCAGTTGTAATAGGTGGTGGTCCAGGAGGTTATGTTTGTGCAATTAGACTGTCTCAACTTGGAAAAAAAACAGCTTGCATAGAGTCCAGGGGATCATTAGGTGGCACGTGTTTAAATGTAGGATGCATTCCATCAAAAAGTTTATTAAATTTATCTGAAAATTATCATAAAGCTAAAAATTTCGAAAAAATTGGAATAGAAGTAGGTTCTTTAAAGCTTAATCTTCCTAAAATGATGAAAAACAAAGAAAAAGCAGTAACAGTTTTAACCAAAGGCATCGAGTTTTTATTTAAAAAAAATAAAGTTACCTATTTCAAAGGAACGGGTTCGATTATTGGAAATAATCAAGTATCTGTGAAGTCTACTGATAATAAAGAAGAGAAAATAGAGACAAAAAATATTATTATAGCAACAGGTTCTGATCCAATTTCACTGCCTGGTATTAAGTTTGATGAAGAAAAAATAGTTTCATCTACGGGGGCACTTTCTTTAAAAGAAGTTCCTAAAAAATTGGTTGTAGTTGGCGGTGGATATATTGGTCTTGAAATGGGATCTGTTTGGTCAAGACTTGGATCTGAAGTTCAAGTTGTAGAATTTCTTGATCACATAACACCTGGCATGGATAAAGAAATATCTAATGAATTTCAAAAATTATTAAAAAAACAAGGAATTAAGTTTAATTTAAAAACAAAAGTAGAAACAATTTCCTTAAATAATAATGAAGTTGATATAAATACTACTGATGAACAAGGCAACAAAAAACAATTTAATTGTGATGTAGCTTTAATTTCTGTTGGCAGAAAACCAAATACGAATAATTTAAACTTAGACAAAATTGGAGTTGAAAAAGATAAAAAAGGAAGAATTAAAATAAATAATAAATTTCAAACAAATATAAAAAATATATTTGCGATTGGCGATGTTATTGAGGGCCCAATGTTAGCTCATAAAGCTGAAGAAGAAGGTATAGCAGTTGCAGAAATTATTGCAGGACAATCAGGTCATGTAAATTATGATATAATTCCTGGAGTAATTTATACTTCACCAGAGGTAGCATCTATTGGCAAAACTGAAGAACAGCTTAAAGAAAAAAAAGTAGATTACAAAGTTGGAAAATTTCCTTTCATGGCAAACTCAAGAGCCAAAGCGATTGATGAACCAGAAGGTTTTGTAAAAATTTTAGCCGACTCTAAAACAGATAGAGTTTTAGGTGTACACATGATTGGTCCTCATGCTGGTGAATTAATTGCTGAAATGGCAGTTGCTATGGAATTTGGGGCAAGCTCAGAAGATATTGCAAGAACTTGCCATGCACACCCTACTTTCTCGGAAGCTGTAAAAGAAGCAGCATTATCAGTTGATAAACGACAGATCCATTCCTAGTCTTCTTAATTAATTGCATTTATTATAATTTAAAATGATATAAACTTAAATAATGGCTAGAATTAAAAAATCAAAAGATAATTTCTTTGTAAGATTTTGGAATGGACAACTTTCTCTTCCAATGTCTTATTGGGGTGTTGGAGTAGGTATAGGTACGATTTATACAGTTCTAGTATTAATTATCATACTAGCTCTTGGGATGAGTGAGGATGCTATGTGGGGTTTTGTAATTCCATTTCAAATTTATACTGTTGTTGGAATTTGGAGATCATCTGACAAATATAAAGGACCTAAATTTTGGGCAATACTTGCAAAAATAGCTGTAGTACTTGGAATAATTTCTAATTTTGCATCAATGTTAACAGGTTATTAATTTTTAATTATAAACCTTTACTCTTAACAATTTTAGATAATAAAGTATTTTTACAAGTCCATTCGGATATACAAGTTTGTTTGAAAATACCCTTAATCCTTACTTTTGTATAATGTGTATCACACTTAAACATTATTTTTACCGGTCTGTAGCTAGCAATCTGTTGAATACTAGGATCATTTACTCCATGAAACTTTCCACAACCACACTCGAACCCTAAATTTCCATAACCAGTAGTATCCATTACTGATGGTGGCATTGGTGAGTCCTGCATCATCATTTCAGTCAATTCTTTTTCAGTTTTTATTTCTTTCATAATTCTCCAAAAATATATTATTTTTTTTGTTAGCCCCTCAATGGTGAGGGGCTAATTTATTTTAGTCAAAATAGCCAAGTCTTATTCCACTATCACTAAAGATATTGCCATTACTTGTGTACCCTAAGCTATTTCCATAGTTGTCGTAGATACCATTATTTCTATTGAAATTAAGACTACTATTATCCCAATTTAAAGGACTATTATCCCAGTTTAGAGAACTATTATCCCAGTTTAGAGAACTATTATCCCAGTTTAATGGACTACAATCCCAACCTAAACAACTAGCTGATGCATATGATATTGCTGTTAAATTTAATAAAACAGCAATAAATGCAATTTTTAATTTATTCATTTTCCTCCTTTGTTGAGATTAAGATAATTATGCTTAAAAATTTTTGTATGTGAAAAGTGATCGTTAATATTGGACAAATCCATAATTATATAGATTTTATTTGTCTAATTTTTAAGTTAGAATCTCACTAATAAAAATGGCAAAGCTAAGAGAAATTTCATCTATAGAACACGGCTTAACAGAAGCCATAAAAAATCTTAAATCAAAAGTAATTGAAGAAGTAACAGGAAAAAGTGAGTCTTATTTAAGAAAATGTAGTGATCCTGATTTAGATCAACAACTAGACCACAAAGATGCTGTTAAAATTGATAAAGCGTGTGTCCAAAAAGGATTAACACCATACCTTTTAAGAGCACATGAATATATTATTCAAAAAGAGCTTAAAAACGTTGTAACTGACCGAAAAGACTTAAATGAGCTTTTGACAAAATTTACTATTTTACATGGTCAATTACTATCAGTTATTAATTCTGCAAAAAGTATCAGTGGTCATAAAGGAGAACAAATTTCATCAGTTGAAAAAAAGGACATTTTTGAAGCTTTTGAAGCGCTAGAAAATAAAATCCACAAAATTAAAACAACAATTGAAAGCAGCTAATGCAACTTCTTTTAGTAACAATACTTCCGTCAATTTTAATTGTTTTATTCTTTGTAAAATCAGATAGATTTAAAGAACCAACTAAACAGATAGTAAAAGTTTTTTTTCTAGGAATTCTAATTACTATTCCAGCTTATTTTTTAAACACGTATCTAAGTGAAATTTGGTATGCTACAAATGCCAGCGAAGGACTTATTTCATCATTTCTTACAGCAGCACCAGTAGAAGAAGGTTTAAAATTATCAGTTTTGTATTTCTTTGTTTATAAAATGAAAGATTTCAATGAGCCTATAGATGGTATTGTTTATGGGGTAACCGTATCACTTGGTTTTGCAACTTTGGAAAATATTTATTATGTATATCTTCTTGCGGATTATTTTGAAACAACCTCTATGACATTAGCAATATTAAGATCATTTTCTGCAATTCCGGCCCATGCTGTCTTTGGTATATTTATGGGTTATTTTTTCATGAAATATGTATTTATAAAAAAAGGTGACAACTTAATTTTTGCATTTCTAGTACCATTTGTTTTACATGGTTGTTATAATTTATTTACGTCCTCTAATTTCTTATTTTCACTAATATTGATATTAATTGCATGGATTTTAGCTATACGAATGTTTTCAAGACTTAAAAAAACTCAAAAGACAAAACGAAGAGAATATGAAAAAAAGTTATAAACTAATAATCTTAATAATAATAAGTTTATTTTTAACTAATTACTCTATTGCCAAGGAGATTAGAACTCGTTTTGGTTTCTTTATTAATCTACCAAACGAATTTATTGCAATTCAAGATCAAAACCTAGGTGAACTCATGCAAGAATATGAAGGATCAGATATGGATAAAGAATTTTTCAATGAATTTATGGCAGGGTCTTCAAAAAGTGAAATGAATATTGAATATTATTTCCCTCAAAAAATTGATCCTGAAAGAAACTCAATAAATATAAATTATCAAAGAGATACAAGTTTAGATGAAATTATCAAACAAGTTGATTTAGCAACGGAAGTATGTCCTTATTATCTACAAGTTTATAAAGATTTATTTAAAAAAAATATTAAACAATATTATTGTAAATTTAATAACAATTTAAAATTTAAATATAAGAATATAATTCAAATTAAGCACGATGGACCTTTTAAAGATACGTATATGATACAATACCAATTTGATGTTAATAGAAAGATGGTAACATTAACGGTTGGGTGCCAAATTAAACACTGCAAATATATGGAAAATGTTGGAACAAATATAATAAAATCTATAAATTAGATGAGCTTTAATCCAAAAAATTATTTAAAGAAATTATTTTTAGTTTTACTTTTGATTTCATTTCAAAATATTACTTTTTCTGAGGAAGGTTTTTATCATGAAGATAAATCTATAGCCTGTTCTAATTTTTATAACGCAATTAAAAATAGTGACAATCCCAGAGTTAAAAACTTATTTCCAAGATTTATATACAAAGATTATGGTTTTTACATTAAATCTACTACTAATTCTAAAGGTGAATGGATCGCTGTCAAAAACGAAAATGGATACTTATTAGTTGGCGAAGTATATTCCTATAAAACTCTAGGCAAAATAAATCCTGAAGATATTATAGTTAATATAGAGGGTGAAAGAATAACCTCCCTTGATCAATTTAACTCAATTATTTTTTCAGATAATATAGAAGAAATTACGATCGATTTAATCAAACCTAATGGTGAAAATTATAGCGCTACAATTAATAATCATTGGAATTCATATGCACAAATTGAATATAGCTTAGAGGATATTTATGTCTCAAATATAGATATAAAAACTGGAACTGCTACTTTTGCTGTAAGAGAAGCGTTTCAATACAATTATGACAAAGAAAATAATGAAGACGATTATTTACATCCAATATTTTTAATAGCAAAAAAATTTCTTGTTGAACCTGTAGAAGAAGGAGAAGAACCTTTTGTCCATATTTGTAACCCAACATCTGAGCAATTTAAAAATTCTGGTTTATTAAATCCCTTGAACTCTGATACTCGAAAATTAGTAAAATCAGATAAAGATTTAATTAAAATAAATCATAAAATAACCACCTATGTTGCACCTTTTCAGAATTATAATAATGTGAGAGTAGAAACTGAAAGAACAAGTATTCAAACAGTTAGAAATCAATTTAATTTAAGATCTTTTCCATTTGATAAGCAAATTATAAAATACCAATTTGCTGATAGTTCTTTTGAAATTGATAAAAGAATTTTATTTTCTCAATCATTTACAGATCTTACTTTAGATAATTTTATGAAAGTTGATGATATTTCAGGATGGGATAAAAAAAAATATACTATTAAAAGAATCAAACATAGGGACACAGTTAATGTAGAAGGTCAATATAGAGATGGAATAAGCATTGAAATAGAGTTAGAGAGGAAACATGGATATTATATTTTTAAAGTAATTTTACCGATTATTTTAATTTTATCAGTATGTTGGTCTGTAGTTTGGGTAGATCCAAGAGAGCTAGAGGCAAGATTAACCATAACTATTGTTTGTTTGCTTTCATTAATTGCATACAATTTTGTGATTGATGCTGAATTGCCAAAACTGGAATATCTCACAGTTTTAGATTGGATAGTTTTAATTTCTTATTTCTATGCAACTGTACCTAATTTTTTGAGTATAATTTCATTTAGACTACAAAAAACCGATTTGAAAATGAGTAATCAACTCGAGATAATTAGCAAAAGGTATGGTCTTTCCTCTTATGTTTTAAGTATTTTTATAATTGTTTGGATAAATGCTTTTTCAAATCCAGACAACTCAAGTAGCCTTATAAATTGGATGGTTCCTTATTGATGAAAATATTATGAGTAAAAAAAAAAATATAATTTATTTATTATTTTTATATTTAATATTTATTCCTTTTAATGCTGAGTCATCAATGTCTCCAAAATGTTTTGAATTATTTGACAAAATAAAAAACTCTAAAGACCCCTTAATTTCCAATTATCAAAATTATGAAAACTCTACATATGGTTTTGATTTAGATATGTTTTTAGCCTTTGATGATGAAGGCACACGCGAATGGTTGTTTAAAAGAGATGAAAATAATTATCCTTTAGTAGGAAGGTATACTTCTGAAAGTTTGATAAATAAAATAAAATTTGGAGATAAAATAATTAGTATTAATGGCCAAGAATTAAATTTATTAAATGACGATGAATTATCAGATTTATTTCTTGTTACAGAAAATAACGAAAATATTGTTTCAAATATTGTATTTGAAAGAAATAAAGAAAAATTCGATTTTGATCTTAAAATAATACTTGAGTATCAACAAGATGATCTAATTCAATTTTATATATCAAATATAAGTGAGATCTCACAAATAAAATCTACTTTTAAAGCTGACATTTATTTAGAAACGTCGGTAGATTATGATTATGAAACAGATTCACTTCCACTTGGAAAATTAATTTTTGATACTTTGGTCTATAAAAACGAAAAAGATGAATGGGACTGGCAACAATGCGATTGGATTCCTGAGGAAAAAATAATTGAATATAATATTCCCGATCCTTCGCATGAATTAGCTTTTTTTAATGCTGTTAATATTAATAAAAATACCCAAATCAAAAATATAAGCATATATCCTTGGTCAGAAAAAATCGGAGATGATGTAGATTATGATTATTCAACAGTTGATTCTTATACAAGGGGAACATTTGAATTTAAAAATGACTTTGATTTAAAAACATTTCCGTTTGATAAACAAAAACTAATTTTTCAAATTGCATACGAAAATGATTTAGATGAGTATTTGATAGATTACGAAAAAGATACAGTTAAAGGTTTAGAATTTGCTGCACAAAATATAAATATAAGTGGATGGAATATTGTAAAGCATGATATTAAAAATATTGTTTATAAAGGTCCAACAGGGGATAATTTCAGTGGAATCGAAGTTTCTTTAGAAATTGAGAGAAAAACTGGATATTATATTTATAAAGTAATTATACCGATATTACTAATATTGCTTGTTTGTTGGTCGGTAGTATGGATTGATGCTGAAGAATTAGAGTCAAAACTTACAATTACAATTGTATGTTTACTATCACTTATAGCCTATAACTTTGTTATTGATAAAGAGCTTCCAAAATTAGAATATCTCACAGTCCTTGATTGGATAATATTGGTATCTTATGTTTACGCTACAATACCAAACTTTTTAAGTATAATAACCTTTAAATTATATAAAAAGAAAAATAAGATAAAGATTAATAAAATAAATTATTTAAGCAAAGTTTTTGGTCCTACATCATATTTAGTAATAATATTTTCAATAATAATCATAAATGTAAATAAATATCCTGATACATCAGGTAAATTAATTGCTTGGATGTCATAAAATATAATTGTCCAAAGTAAATCATTCTATTTCACAGGAAATTTTACAATCTAATTCATATATTAATTCTGTAAGGCAAAAAGCTTTACAGAAAGGATAAAAGATGACTTTGAAGCAATATTTAATAGCTGGTGTAATAGAGCAAGCTATAGTTCTAGGAGTGATTTTACCAGCTACAGGATGGTGGTTTAGCTTTTTTGCTCTAACTGCTGTTTGGAACTTAGTTGCTGGTGGATTTGGCAAGTAACTATGTGTGGTTTAAAAAGATAGATCTGGGAGAAATACAGCTCCCAGGTCTAAAATATTAATTTATAACTCTTTGTTTTTATATATTCTTGACAATTAAAGAATCGCCTAAAATTAATGAAAATACCTGTTTTATTACCTAATATATTCGATCATCCTTTTACGTATAAGTCAGATAAAAAAGTTGAAGTTGGAAGATACGTTTTAGTTCCATTTGGTAAGAGCGATGCAGTAGGTGTTGTATGGGACCAATTTGAAAAAGAAAAAAATAACAAAAAGTTTAAAATAAAAAAAATAAAAAATATATTTAATGTCAATAAACTCAATGAAAATTCTATAAAATTTTTAAACTGGTTTTCAGAATATAATATTGTGCCAAAGGGTATGGCCTTGAAGCTTCATTTATTAAGCAGTGAAGCAATAGAAGATTTAAAAGAAAAGGAATATCTAAAATTTAATGAAAAACTACAATCTAATAAATATGAATTAAGCAATCAACAACATGAAGCATATATGGACTTAATTAAAAAAGATGAAAAATTTAGAACACATGTACTTCAAGGAACAACGGGATCAGGTAAAACAATTGTATACTTTAATGCAATTAAGAAAAAAATTGAAGAAGGATATCAGGCATTAATTTTACTACCAGAAATAGGTTTAACAAATGATTTTGAGAAAAAATTTATAGATTTTTTTGGTTTTAGACCTGCTATTTGGCACTCATCAGTAACAAAAAAAAATAAAAAAATTATCTGGAGTGGACTAGCCTCTAATAAAATTAAAGTTGTTATTGGTGCTAGATCAGCTTTGTTTTTACCATTTAAAAATTTAGGTTTAATAACGGTCGATGAAGAGCACGATCAATCGTACAAACAAGATGAAGGAGTTATTTATAATGCTCGTGATATGGCAATTTCAAGAGCAAAATTTGAGAATTTACCTATCAATCTGATAAGTGCAGTTCCTTCTGTAGAAACCTACAATAATATTAAACTAAAAAAATACGAATACTCAAGAATATTGAATAGATATAAAGATGCTAATTTACCAGATCATGAGATCATTGATTTAAAAAAATATAGTTTGGAAAAACAAAAATGGATTTCTCCAAAGACAATTGAAAAAGTAAAATCCCATCTAGATAAAGGAGATCAGATTTTGTTTTTTTTAAATAGAAGAGGTTTTTCTCCTTTTGTATTATGCAAAAAGTGTATCAATGTTTTTTCCTGTCCTAATTGTTCAATAAATCTTGTCTATCACAAAAAAAATAATCAACTTCTCTGTCATTATTGTGGATATAAAACAGGAATGGATAGAAATTGTGTTAATGGAAAAAAATGTGATTTAGCTTTTTCTGGCCCAGGTGTTGAAAAAATATCAGAGGAAGTAAAATCTATTTTTTCAGAATATAAATCAGTAATTTTTTCTAGTGATACAATGAATAAAAAATCATCAGTAAAAATTTTAGATGATATTATAGAAAATAAAATCAATATTTTAATTGGAACCCAAATGGTTTCTAAAGGATTTCATTTTCCTAATTTAAATTGCATTGTTGTTTTAGATATTGATTTAACATCGCAAGGACATGATTTACGTGCAGCTGAAAAAAACTTACAATTATATCACCAACTTTCTGGTAGAGCAGGTAGGGCTGGTATGCCTGCTAAAGTTTATTTTCAAACGTATAATATGAACTCAGATGTAATTTCTCAAATTACTGATGAAGATCCTTTCTTATTTTTAGATAAAGAATTAATCTTAAGAAAAAACTACTCACTGCCACCATTTGAAAGATTTATAGGTATAATAATTACATCACCAGACGAGGATAAATTAAAAAAGGAATCATTTATATTACAAGAAAAATTAAACAAAAATTTAAATTGTAAAGTTCTTGGA
Source organism: uncultured Pelagibacteraceae bacterium (assembly GCA_902612345.1). Classification (GTDB taxonomy): domain Bacteria; phylum Pseudomonadota; class Alphaproteobacteria; order Pelagibacterales; family Pelagibacteraceae; genus Pelagibacter. The sequence continues at coordinate 47,091 of CACMDE010000001.1, forward strand.
CCTGTAGAGGCTCCAATATTTAAAATTAAAAAGAATTATAGAAACAGAATTTTAATTAGAGCAAAAAAAGATATGAATATTCAAAAAAAATTATCTGAAATTCTAAAGATCCATAAGTCTACAAGTGGAATAAAACTAATAGTTGATGTTGACCCAATTAGCTTCAATTAGCCCTATAAATTAAGCCTTTTTTTAGATTCTGTAACTTGAACAGAATAATTTCGTATGGTATTTAATCGAAATTTTAAAATAATTCTTAAGAAAATAAGGAACACATTGACTGACCAAAAAGTAACTTTTGCAAGTACAAATAGTTATTCGCAAGCATTATATGAGCTTGGAAATGAAGCTGGCTCATTAAGTGAGATTGAGGACCAGGCTTTAGCTATCCTTAAATTAGTTTCAGAAAATCATGAAATTAAAAACTTTATAAAAAATCCGATTAACAAAATTGAACAACAAGCAGCTGCCTTTGATTTAATTTCAGATAAATTAAATTTAAATAAACTATTAAAAAAATTTTTAAACTTTGTAATTACTAAAAGACGACTCTTTTATGTAGAGAAGATTATTGAGGACTTTATCGATACTTGTTCGAAGAATAGAGGTGAAATAAAAGCAGATCTTTCATCATCTAAAGAGTTAAATGAAGCAGAAATATTAAAAATAAAAGATGAATTAGCTTCTAATTTTGGAGCAAATATAAAATTAAACTATAAATATGATCCAAGTTTAATAGGTGGTTTAGTCATAAAAGTTGAAAGTACTATGATTGATACATCTATAAAAAGTAAATTAAAACAATTAGAAACAAAAATGGTAGAGGCATAAATGGAAATAAATCCTTCAGAAGTTACAAAGATTTTAAAAGAGCAGATAAAAAACTTTGGAGACAAAGCAGAAGTATCAGAAGTAGGTCAAGTACTATCAGTAGGCGATGGTATTGCAAGAATATATGGATTGAACAATGTTCAAGCTGGAGAGATGGTAGAATTTTCTGATGGATCTAAAGGAATGGCACTAAACTTGGAAAGTGACAACGTTGGTGTTGTAATATTTGGAGATGATAGAGCCGTAAAAGAGGGAGATACAGTAAAAAGAACAGGTGCAATTGTCGATACACCAGTAGGAAAAGAATTGTTAGGAAGAGTAGTTGATGGTTTAGGGAATCCTATAGACGGAAAAGAAGCTTTAGATAAAAGAATAAAAAGAAGCAGAGTAGAAATTAAAGCACCAGGAATTATCCCAAGAAAATCAGTAAGTGAACCAATGCAAACCGGATTGAAATCAATTGATAGTCTAGTTCCTATTGGAAGAGGACAAAGAGAATTAATTATAGGAGATAGACAAACTGGAAAAACAGCAGTTGCAATTGATGCAATAATTAACCAAAAAAAAATAAACGAGTCTGGTGATGAAAAACAAAAATTGTATTGTGTATATGTTGCAATAGGTCAGAAAAGATCAACAGTAAGACAAATAGAAAAAACATTACAAGAAGCTGGAGCGATGGAATATACAACTATTGTTGCTGCTACTGCATCAGATGCTGCACCTCTTCAGTTCTTAGCACCATATACAGGTTGTACTATGGGTGAGTATTTTAGAGATAATGGAATGCACGCACTTATAATCTATGATGACCTTTCAAAACAAGCTGTTGCATATAGACAAATGTCCTTATTGCTTAGAAGACCGCCGGGAAGAGAAGCATATCCTGGAGATGTATTTTATCTTCACAGTAGACTACTTGAAAGAGCTGCAAAGTTAAGTGATGAGCACGGCGGTGGATCACTTACAGCCCTTCCAATAATAGAAACTCAAGGAGGGGACGTTTCAGCATTTATTCCAACAAACGTAATTTCAATTACCGACGGTCAAATATTCTTAGAAACTGAACTTTTTAACCAAGGAATAAGACCCGCGATTAATGTTGGTTTATCAGTATCAAGAGTTGGATCTTCAGCGCAAACTAAAGCAATGAAAAAAGTTTCAGGTTCAATGAAGCTTGAGTTAGCCCAATATAGAGAGATGGCGGCATTTGCTCAATTCGGTTCAGATTTAGATGCATCTACACAAAAACTTTTAAATAGGGGTTCAAAATTAACTGAACTTCTTAAACAAAGACAATATTCACCAATGACAGTTGCTGAACAGGTAATCTCAGTTTTCTGTGGTGTAAGAGGTTATCTAGATGATATAGAACAAAAAGATATAGCGAATTTTGAGGCTAAAATTATAGAAAAATGTAAATCAGAAAAACCAGAAATAATTAGTTCAATAAATGCCTCTGGAAAATTAGAGGAAGATAGTGAAAAAGCTTTAACTGAATTGATTGTTGAGCTTAAAAAAAATTTTAATTAATAAAATATGGCAAGTCTAGACGATTTAAAAAAAAGAATATCCAGCGTTAAATCTACGCAAAAAATTACAAAAGCTATGAAAATGGTTGCTGCAGCAAAACTTAGAAGAGCGCAAGAGAGTGCAGAAAGAGGAAGACCTTATTCTGAAAAAATGAATAACATTATTCTTAATCTTTCAAGCGGTTTATCTGATAAAGAAAATGCCCCAAAATTATTAAGTGGTACAGGAGAGGATAAAGTTCATTTATGTGTTGTAATGACCGCAGATAGAGGCCTTTGTGGTGGATTTAATTCAAACATAATTAAAAAAGCCAAGGTATATTTTAAAAGGCTGTCTGAAGATGGAAAAACTTTAAAAATAATAACTGTTGGCTCTAAAGGATATGATCAGCTTAAAAGAGTTTATAAAGAAAATATAATCGAAAATATATCATTCAAAGAATCTAAAAATGCAAATTATTTTGATGCTAATAAAGTAGGAAAAATAATAATTGAAAAATTTGAAAATAAAGAATTTGATGTATGTACTATTTTTTATAACCAATTTAAAAATGTCATAACTCAGATCCCACAAGAACAACAAATAATTCCTTTAAAAATAAATGAAGATGAGACTAAAAAATCAGATGAAAGTTATGAATTTGAACCTGATGAAGATGAAATTTTAGAAAACTTATTACCTAAAAATATCTCAACTCAGATTTTTAAAGCGATGTTAGAAAATTCAGCTAGCGAACAAGGTTCAAGAATGAGCGCAATGGATAACGCAACTAGAAACGCAGGTGAAATGGTTGACAAATTGACTATTGAATATAATAGAAGTCGTCAAGCAGCAATTACAAAAGAACTAATTGAAATTATTTCAGGAGCAGAAAGTTTATAATTATGAGAAAAGGAAAAATAACACAAATTATTGGGGCAGTAGTAGACGTAAAATTTGATGGAGAGCTGCCAGAAATTTTAACTGCATTAGAATGTGATAATGCAGGTAACAGACTCGTTTTAGAAGTTGCTCAACATTTAGGAGAGTCTAGCGTAAGAACAATCGCTATGGATGCTACCGAAGGTCTTAAAAGAGGAGATGAAGTTACTGATACAGGTGCTCCAATTAAAGTTCCAGTAGGACCTGAAACATTAGGGAGAATTATAAATGTGATTGGAGAACCTATAGATGAAAAGGGGGATGTTAAGTCATCTGAAAAATGGCCTATACATAGAGCTGCCCCAGAATTTAATGATCAATCAACCGAGACTGAAGTTCTTGTTACAGGAATTAAAGTAATAGATCTTTTAGCGCCATACGCCAAAGGGGGAAAAATTGGTTTATTTGGGGGTGCTGGTGTCGGTAAGACAGTTCTTATTATGGAATTAATTAACAACGTAGCTAAAGCACATGGTGGTTTTTCTGTGTTTGCTGGGGTTGGAGAGAGAACTAGAGAAGGAAATGACCTTTATCATGAAATGATTGAGTCTGGTGTAATTAAACCTAATGAAGCTGGATCAAAAGCTGCATTAGTTTATGGACAAATGAATGAACCTCCAGGAGCAAGAGCTAGAGTTGCTTTAACCGGATTAACAGTTGCAGAATACTTTAGAGATCAGGAAGGCCAAGATGTACTTTTCTTTGTAGATAATATTTTCAGATTTACACAAGCAGGTTCAGAAGTATCAGCATTATTAGGTAGAATTCCATCTGCCGTTGGATACCAACCAACACTTGCAACAGACATGGGCAACTTACAAGAGAGAATTACAACTACAAATAAAGGCTCAATCACTTCAGTACAAGCAATTTATGTTCCTGCAGACGATTTAACAGACCCAGCGCCAGCAACATCTTTTGCCCATTTAGATGCAACAACTGTATTATCAAGACAAATCGCTGAGATTGGAATATATCCTGCTGTGGACCCATTAGACTCAACCTCTAGAATATTAGATCCTAGAATAGTTGGTGATGAGCATTACAGAGTAGCAAGAGAAGTGCAAAAAGTTTTACAGACATATAAATCTTTACAAGACATTATTGCAATTTTAGGTATGGACGAATTGTCAGAAGACGATAAGCTTACTGTTGCAAGAGCTAGAAAAATTCAAAGATTTTTGTCTCAACCATTCTTCGTGGCTGAAGTATTTACGGGTTCACCTGGAAAATTAGTAGATTTAGAATCTACCATCAAAGGCTTTGATGCGATATGCAAAGGTGAATATGATCATTTACCAGAGGCTGCTTTTTATATGGTCGGCACAATAGAAGAGGCAATTGAAAAAGCTGAAAAAATGGCAAAAGAGGCTGCAGCATAATGAGTGAACAATTTAATTTAGAAATTGTTAGTCCTGAAAAGTCTTTTTTAAAAAAAGACAATGTTACAGAAGTGGTTATTCCAGCTTTTGAAGGAGAAATGGGAATATTAAAAGACCATATTTCTTTAATTTCTTTCTTAAAGCCTGGAATTATTAAAATTAATTCAGGAAATGAAGAGAATAGCTTCTATGTTGATGACGGAATAGTTGAATTTAAAGATAACAATCTTTCAATACTCACTAGCAATATTTTCGATATTAGTAACACTGATAAAGTAAAAATACAGGAAATGATTAAAGAAGCAGAGAGCGATCTTGCAAGTGAAAATTTAGATGACCAAAGAAGATTTATAATTTCACAAAAAGTTGAAGTACTTAGTTCTTTAAATTAAAATTAGAGATAATATCTTTAATTATATCATCAATACATATTCATTAATTCTATCTTAATTTTCTCATAAACATGTAGTTTAAAATCTACAACTTTATCAGTTATCTTTTCTATATTTATCCATTTCCATTCTAAAAATTCAGGATGTTTGGTCTTCAGATTAATCTCATTATCATTACCAAAAAATTTCATTATAAACCATTTTTGTGATTGACCTTTATATTTACCCTTCCAAATTATACCTAAGAGATTATCTGGCAAATGATAAGTAATTTCATTATTAACTTCTCGAATTAATTTTACACTTTTAATACTTGTTTCTTCTTTTAGTTCTCTAAATGCAGCCTCTAAAGGTTCTTCACCAACATCTATCCCACCCTGAGGCATCTGCCAAAAATTGTATGGGTTATCAATTCTTTTTGCTACGAAGATTTGGTTATTATTATTAAGAAGCGCAATACCCACACCTTTTCTGAGAGGTAAATTACTAAATCTTTTATCCATTAAGTAACTTTAATGCAAATTCTAATTGATTATCTGTATCAGTATCAATTCTGAACTCTTCTGAACCTTCGGAAACGAAGATATCAGGATTTACACCAACTTCAGAAATAGAATCTCCTGAAGGAAGATAGTATTTTGAAACAGTCAGTCTTATAGCTCCATTATTTCTAAGTGGTATAATTGACTGAACTGATCCTTTACCATATGAGCTTTCACCAACTATTATTGCTCGCTTGTGATCCTTTAATGCTCCTGCAACTATCTCAGATGCTGATGCAGACCCATAATTTATTAGAACTAATAATGTATCACCTTTAATTAAATCACCTTTTTTTGCAAACCATTTTCTATTATCTAATTTCTTTTTACTTTTTGTAGAAACAATTTCACCATTATCTAAAAAAAAATCTGTAATCTTAATTGCTTGATTTAATAAACCTCCAGGATTATTTCTTAAATCTAAAATATATTTATTTATATTTTTATTGTTTTTAAAATCTTTAATTATCTCCTTTAGTTGATCAGAGCTGTTATCATTAAAAGAGGTTAATCTTACGTACCCTACTTCATCTTTTAAAACTTTAGATTTAACCGATTTAATTTCAATAATATCTCGAATAATATTGAATGTTATAGCTTTTCTTAAACCTATTCTTCTTACAGTTATTTCAATTTCACTTCCAACTGGTCCTCTCATTAAATCTACGGCTTCTGATAATGTTTTTCCTTGAACTTGTGTGCCATTAATCTTTACTATGTAGTCTCCAGCTTTTACGCCAACTTCTTCCGCAGGAGAACCATCAATTGGAGATATAACTTTTACTACTCCTGCTTCCATGCCCACCTCTATTCCTAATCCACCAAATTCGCCTTTTGTTTCTGTTTGCATCTCTTCAAGCATTTCAGGGGACATATACGAGGAATATGGATCTAATGATTGCAAAACACCATTTATTGCAGCGTCTATTGCTTCACCTTGATTTACATCTTCTACATATTCATTATTTATTTTCTCGAGTACTTCACTGAATAAATCAATTTTTTTATAAATGTCAGTCTCATTTGCTAATAAAATATTAAAATTAAATGAATATAATATTAAAAAAAAAATCGTTGTTGATATTTTTTTCATATTATTACTCTTTCTTTTGGTATCAATTCAGCCCACATTTTTTCTAACTCGTAAAATTTTCTTTTTTCAGGATTGAAGATATGTACTATTAGATCTATACCATCAACAAGTTTCCAATCATTTGAATCTTTTCCCTCAATTTTACAATTAGAAATTCCGTTACTTTTCAATTCTTCATAAACCTGTTCCGAAAGTGCTTGTATATGTCTTGATGATGTACCGCTTGCAATAATCATATAGTCAGCAATAGAAGATTTACCTTCAAGATCTATAGCAATAATATCAAGAGCTTTGTTGGAATCTAACTTTTTAACTATTTTATTTTTTAAATTTAAAGATTTGCCCATTAATTATAAATACAGTATCAAATTTTCCTTAATTGAGAAGATGAAATATTTACTTTTTTAAAATTAACAAATTTTAACTTTTTATTATCTATTTGTTTAAAAGCTATTGATTTCAAAGCTTTAGATTTATAAGGGTATCTATCAAAAACAAGTATATTACAATTTTGTGAAATATTTCTCCATTTTTTCCATTTATGAAAATAAATTAAATTATCTGCTCCAATAATTAAATACAATTCTGAATTAATAAATTTTCTTTTAAAATAATTTATAAGATTATAAGTTCTATTTGATTTTATAAGTGTTTCAAAACAATCAACTTCAATATATTTATATTTTTTAGTCAATATTTTAGAAGCTTTAATTCTATCTTCCAATTTCATATCACTTTTTCTTTTGTAAGGGTTTTTTTTTGTTACTGCCCAAACTATTTTTGTTAGTTTAAATTTTATTTTTGCTATTTGTGAAATTTTTAAATGTCCAAAATGACATGGATCAAAAGTTCCACCCAGAATTCCAATTCTTTTAATGTTATTTATCAATTTAATTTCTTATTTGACCTTTACCATAAACTTCATATTTATAACTAACAAGTTGACCTAAGCCTACAGGACCCCTAGGTGGTAAATTATTCGTTGATATACCAACTTCAGCACCAAAACCAAACTCGCCACCATCAGCAAATTGAGTTGAAGAATTATGAATTCCTATTGAGCTTTTAATATTTTTTAAAAAATAATTTGCTCTATTTTTATCTGCTGTAATAATTGCATCAGTGTGCATAGTTCCAAAATGATTAATATGTCTAATAGCTTCGTCCAAATTTTTGACAACTTTTGCAGAAATATTTTTCGATAAGTATTCTTTAGACCAACTTTTATTATTTGCCAAAGTAGATTTTCCATTAAATAATTTCTTAACGATTTTGTCCCCATAAATATTACATCCTTTATTTTGTAAATTCTTTAAAACTGGATTAATAAATTTTTTAGCAATTGCTCTATGAAATAGTACAGTCTCAGTTGCTCCACAAATGCTTGTATTTCTCAATTTTGCATTTTCTAAAACTTTTATTGCCATATCGAGTTTAGCATTTTTATCAATAAATGTATGACATAGACCTTCTAGATGACCAATGTATGGAATTTTAGATAATGTATCCACTTTTTTAACTAATGATTTTCCACCCCTTGGAATTATTAAATCAATATATCCCTTCATATCAGATAGTAATTTATCTACTACTTTTCTATCTTTTGAATCAATGAACTGAACATAATTTTTATCTACTCCACATTTTTTTAAAGACATTCTAAATAAATCAGAAATAATTTTGTTAGTATTGAAAGCTTCTGATCCACCTTTCAAAATTACTGCATTTCCTGATTTAAAACATAAGCTAGCAACATCGGAGGTTACATTTGGTCTACTTTCATAAATTACAGCTATAACACCAATTGGTACAGTAACTTTTTGAATAATAAGACCATTAGGTCTCTTCCATCTTTCTAATATTTTATTTGTAGGATCTTTAATTCTAATAATTTCTTTTATTGATTTAATAATACTATTAAATTTTTCCTCATTCATTTCTAGTCTTTTAATTAAATTATTATTAATTTTTTTCTTCCTAGCAAATTTTATATCTTTTTTATTTTCCTCCAAAATTTTATGTTTATTTCTTATCAATAATTTTGAAAAATTTTCTAAAACTCTCTTTTTTTTAATTGAGTCAATTTTACTTTCAAAAGCTATTTTTGAATTTTTTGAGATTTTTGCAAGATTCAATTTCATATTATATTTCTACCATATCATCTTTATGTACAACTTCAGATTTGGATACATAACCCAAAATTTCATTTATTTTGCTTGAGTGTTGACCTTTTATTCTAAATATTTCATCGGAATTAAAAGAACTTAATCCTCTAGCATGTTCTCTCATATTTTTATCCACAATTTTAATATGATCTCCTTTATTAAACTTGCCATTTACATTTCTAATTCCAGCCGCGAGTAAACTTTTACCCATTTTTAAGGCTTGCACAGCACCTTCATCAATTATCAATTCACCTTTTGGGGCTATAGAGCTAATTATCCATTTTTTTCTAGCATCTAATTTTGAAACCTTTGGTAAAAACCAAGTACAATTATTGTTGTTAATTATACTTTTAATAGGTCTATTTATTAAACCATTTGCGATAGCCATATAACACCCAGAAATCTGACAGATTTTTGCTGCTTCAATCTTTGTTTTCATGCCACCGGTTCCATGTTCACTAATATTTTTAGATATATATTTTTCAATGCTATTATTTATCTCCTTTACATTGCTAATTAATTTTGCGTTTTTATTTACTTTTGGGTTTTTATCAAATAGTCCATCGACATCAGATAGTAATATTAAACAGTCTGATCCAGATATCTGAGCAACCCTTGAGGCTAATCTATCATTATCACCATATTTTATTTCTGAAGTAGCAATACTATCATTTTCATTTACCAAAGGAATAAATCCAAGATGAAAAAGATTATCAAATGTCCGTTTTGCATTTATAGCCCTTCTTCTGATTTCAGTATCTTCAAGTGTTAGAAGAATTTGAGAGAGATTAAGTTTTCGTTTTTTAAATATTTCGTTAAAAAGATTCATTAATTCAATTTGTCCTATGGAAGCTACCGCTTGACTTTTATCTATCTTCAAATTTTTCTTATTTATATTGAGTTTTTTACAACCCAAAGCTATTGCACCAGAACTTACTATTATTACTTTCTTATTATTTTTTATAAGTTCTTCTATATCTTTTGAAAAATCTAATAACCACTTTCTTCTTATTTTTTTCTTATCGTCAATTAGAAGAGATGAACCAATTTTTATAACTACTTGTTTAGAATTATTTAAATACATATCCCAATAAACCTAATTTTAGTTTTGAAATGAGCTTTTTATCTGTGTTTGATAAAATATTCACTTTTTTTTTTATTTTTCCTTCAAAAAATTTGATTTTTTCTTTTAATACTTTTTGTTCTATAAGATCAATCTTATTAAATACTATTATTTCCTTCTTTTTAATAAGATCTTTACTGTACTTTTTTAATTCATTTTTAATTTGTTTATAAGATAATACCAAGTTTTCTTCAGTTACATCAATCATGTGTAATAAAATTTTACATCTTTCAATATGTTTTAAAAATTTTGTACCTAAACCAACTCCATCGTGTGCCCCTTCAATCAAACCTGGAATATCTGCTAATGTGATTTCTTTATCATCATAAATTGCAACACCTAGATTTGGATTTAATGTTGTAAATTTGTAATTTGCAATTTTTGGGTTAGCGCTAGTAATTACTGATAGAAGAGTTGATTTGCCAGCATTTGGTAAGCCAATTATTCCTATGTCTGCAATAGTCTTTAGTTGTAACCAAATCCAAAAAAATTCTCCTTTAGCGCCTTTTGTAAATTTTCTGGGAGCTCTATTCGTCGATGACTTAAATCTACTGTTTCCTAAGCCACCTTTTCCACCAATTGCAGCAACATATTCTTCATGTTCATTTTTAAAATCAAAAACTAGAGTTTTATTATCTTCTTCAAAAACCTGGGTACCTATTGGAACTTTTAATACTAAATCCTCTCCACCCCGACCAGTTCTGTTTTGACCTTTTCCGTCCTCTCCTCTTTTGGCTTTGAAGTGTTGTTGGTACCTATAATCAATAAGAGTATTTAAGTTTCTTTCAGATCTAAATATTACTGAACCACCCTTGCCTCCATCTCCTCCATCAGGACCTCCGAACTCGATAAATTTTTCTCTTCTGAAGCTTGGAGAACCAGAGCCACCATCACCTGCTTTAATAAATATTTTTACCTGATCTAGGAATTTCATAATACAACCTTTAATTTGAATTTAGTTGTAAGTAAATTAATTGGGTTTGACAGATACGAAAGTTCTGTCTGATTTAGATTTTTTAAACTCAACTTTTCCTTTAATTAAAGAGAAAATGGAATGGTCCTTTCCCATACCAACATGTTCTCCAGGAAAAATCTTAGTTCCTCTTTGTCTTACAATAATATTACCAGGATTTACAAACTGACCGCCATATTTTTTTACACCAAGTCTTCTTCCAGCACTATCTCTACCATTTCGCGACGATCCACCTGCTTTTTTTGTTGCCATAATTTATTTCTCTTTTATTTTTTCTTTAGCTGCTTCAGCAAAGATTCCACCATCTTTATTAAAAATTTTGTTAATTTTAATTAATGAATATTGTTGTCTATGACCATTTTTTCTTCTTGAGTTTTGTCTTCTTCTTTTCTTAAAAATTAACACTGTTCTATTTTTAGCATTTTTAATAAGTTGAGCCTCTACTTTGGCACCTTTTATAAAAGGAGCACCAACTTCAAGATTCTTGTCATCGCCATAAGCAAGCACATCATTGAACTCTATTTTATCCTTGGTTTCTTTTAATCTTTCTATTTTAAGGATATCACTAGCTTTGACTTTGTACTGTTTTCCACCTGTTTGTATTACTGCAAATGTCATAATTAAATTTTTTCAGCAATATAGATCTACAAGTTATATAGTCAAGTTATATAAGTTAAAAATTATCCTTTAATTCTCTCAATTTTGTAAAGGTTTCAATTGGATCAGTTGAATTTATACCTAGTTGTTTTTGAATCTCTAAATTATCAGCTCTTAAAAAAATATTACATTCTAGCTCATCTTCTAAAGTTGAAGGAATTGTAGGTTTATCTAGTTTGATATTATTTTTAATTTTATTAATTTTGTTTTTTAGTTTTGAGTTTTTAGTATCTATACTTAAACAAAATTCCGAATTCTTTTGGGTATATTCATGTCCACAATATATTTTTGTTTTTTTTGGGAATTTTTTCATTTTATTTAACGAATTAAACATTTCAGCATAGGTTCCCTCAAATATTCTTCCACAACCTAACGAAAATAAAGTATCTCCTGTAAATAAAGCATTTATTTCCTTTATATAAATACATATGTGTCCAGATGTATGTCCGGGTATATGTAATATTTCGCACTCAAATAATTCATTTTCCCATTTCTGATTATCTTTCAAGCTAATATCAATCTCAGGAATTCTATCTTTATCATCTTCATAACCAACAACTTCACATTTATATTTTTCTTTAAGTTTTAAATTTCCACCGACATGATCATAATGATGGTGGGTATTTAAAATATATTTCAATTTTAAATTATTTCTTTTAATTTCATTTATTACAGGTTCGGCTTCACTTGGGTCTATTACGGCTGCTAATAAATTTTCTTCATTATAAATAATGTAAGAATAATTATCTTTTAAACATTTGACTATTAAAATTTTCATTTAGTTTTCAATTAAAAAAATCCCTAAATCAGAAAAAAAATTTCTGGTATCTAAATTATTTTTTGAGATATTTAAAACTCTTTCTTTGTTTAAAGCTAACGACTTAATGAATTTTATTCCTTTATTATCACAAAAATTATAGAAATCTTTAATTGTACACATATGTAAATTTGGAGTGTTATACCACTTATGTGGCAAAGTTTTTGTTATTGGCATTGTTCCTTTAAAAAGAAGATTTAATCTAACTTTCCAATGTCCAAAATTAGGTATTGTTACAATTGCTTTTTTACCAACTCTTAGTAATTCATCTAGAACTTTTTCTGGGTTGAGGAAAGCCTGTAAAGTTTGACTAAGCACTACAAAGTCAAAAGATGAGTCTGGAAATTGAAACAAATCTTTTTCAGCGTCACCCTCAATGACAGTTAAACCTTTTGATATACATTTTTGAACATTAGACTTTGATATTTCTATTCCTCTTACATCTTCACTAATATTATTTAATATAAAACTCATTAACTCACCATCTCCAGATCCAACGTCTAGAACTCTAGATTTTTTTTCAATTAAATCTGCAATTATTTTAAATTCTTTTTTCATTTAATCTTTCATATGATTTATTTAAAAAATTTCCTAGTGCTTGTAGAAAATCTGGAACATTTAATAAAAATGAGTCATGACCTTTATCAGATTCAATCTCAACATAACCAACATCTGCACCAATCGAATTTAATGCTATAACTATTTCTTTATTTTCAGATGATGGATAAAGCCAATCTGAAGTAAATGAAATTATAAAAAATTTTGTTTTACTTGTTTCAAAAGCTTTCGATAAATTTCCGTCAAATTTTTTGTTTAAATCAAAATAATCCATTGCCCTAGTTATATAAAGATAGCTATTTGCATCAAATCTATCTACAAAAACTGATCCTTGATGTCTTAAATAACTTTCAATTTGAAAATCAGCATCAAAGCTGAATTTTAAATCATCTCTCTCCTGTAATTTTCTACCAAATTTCTCTTGAAGAGCTTTTTTGGATAAATAGGTAATATGTGCAGCCATTCTTGCAACCGACAAACCTTTGTTTGGCGATGAGTTTGTTTCTTCATACTTTCCATTTTTCCAATTAACATCTGCCATGATCGCCTGTCTCCCAAGTTCATTTAATCCAATATTTTGTGCAGAGTGATTAGAGGTACATGCAATTGGTATAGCTGTTTGAGAAGCATTTGGATAGTTTGCAACAAATTGTAAAACTTGCATTCCACCCATTGATCCACCGGTTACACAAAATAATTTTTCTATTTCAAAATATTTAAGCAAAAAATATTGGGCATTAACCATGTCGTTAATTGTAATTACTGGAAAATCATTTCCATAAGGTTTTCTTGTTTCAGAGTTTATGCTGCTGGGTCCAAATGATCCCATGCAACCCCCTAAAACATTTGCACATATTACAAAATATTTATCTGTATCAATTGCTTTACCTTTTCCTAAGGCATAATTCCACCAACCGTCTTTTTTTGTCACCGGATTTAAACCTGTTGCAAATTGGTCACCGGTCAGAGCATGAAAAACTAAGATGGCATTATCTCTTTTTGGATTTAATTTTCCATAAGTCTCATAAGCAATTGGAAAATCAGATATAGTTTTACCACAATCAAGCTTAAGTTGATCTTTAACAATTAGTTTTTTTATATTATCAAATTTATTCATTTTTTTTTTGATTTATGAATTGTGAGAAAAAAAACTATTTTAGCGGTTTTTTTATTGCGCTCGCAATTCAGATAAATCAGCGCCAAGAATTACTACTAAATACAAATTTACATGTCAAACATTAAAATATATTCCTGTTAAATAATTATTATTTGAATATAAACTTTAAAAATGAGTGTTCCAAAATTTAGAAATATAAAAATAAAAGCTTATAAACCTGGAAAATCAGGAATTAATAAGAACAAAAAATATATCAAATTATCAGCAAACGAGTCTTCATTAGGGGTAAGCACTAATGTTAAAAAAATTTTTAAAAATAAAAACTTATTCTTGCATAGATACCCAGATAGTAAATCAAAAGATTTAAGGAGTGCAATTTCTAAAGAGTTAAAATGTGATTATAATAAAATTATTTGCGGTGCTGGGTCTGATGAAATTATTCAATTGATTTGCCAATTATATTTAAATCGTAATGATGAAGTTATCTTGCCAGAGTACAGTTTTCTGATGTACAGAATTTACTCAAAAATTATTGGAGCGAAGGTTTTATTTTCTAAAGAAGTAGACTTTAAAATATCAGTTAAAAATATTCTTAAAAAGGTTACCAAAAAAACAAAAATAGTTTTTATCGCAAACCCAAATAATCCAACTGGCACTTATTTAAATAAGAAAGAATTAATTAGCCTTAGAAAAAAATTAAATAAAAAAATACTTTTAGTAATTGATGATGCTTATCATGAGTATAACTTAAAAAAAGATTTTATTTCAGGTTTAAAATTATTTAAGAGATCTAAAAATGTGTTTATACTCAGAACATTTTCTAAGCTTTATGGATTAGCCTCTTTAAGAATTGGATGGGGATACGGTGATAAAAAAATTATAAACGCTCTTTATCAAATTAAACCTCCTTTCAATGTAAATATGTTTGCTGAACGCTGCGCAGTTGAAGCTATTTCAGACAAAGGATTTGTTAAAAAATCTGTAAGATATAATACTTTTTGGGGCAACAAAATTAAAAATTCTTTTTTAAAGTATAATATATCCTCAAATGAGATAGTTTGTAATTTTTTATTATTAAATTTTAAAAAATGCAAAATTTCATCTAAATTATTTATGAAAAAACTTTTTAATAATAAAATCATAGTAAGAAACCTGGAAGAGTATAAAATTAAAAATTGCCTCAGATTAAGTATTGGAAATTCTATAGAAAATAAGTATTTACTTAAAGTAGTAAAAAAAATTTTTAAAAATGTTTAAAAATATTCTTATAATCGGATGTGGTATGATTGGATCTTCTATTTTAAGAGGAGCTATTAGCCAAAAATTATGTAAGAATATTTATGTCTTAGAAAAAAATATAAAATATCAAAATCAAATAAAAAAAATAAATAAAAAAATTATATTAATAAATAAACTAGATAAAAAATTAAAGAATATAGATTTAGTAGTTATTTCAACTCCAATGAGTGAATACCAAAAAATAATTATTAAACTTAATAAAAATTTAAGTAATAATAGTCTAATTACAGATGTAGGATCAACTAGAGAAAATGTTGCAAAATTAATTAAAAACCACTTATCAAAAAAATTAAAATGGATAATGTGTCACCCTATTTCTGGTTCTGAAGCTAGTGGGCCAAAATATGGTAGTAAAAATTTATTCAAAAATAAATGGTGCATTATAATTAAAAAAAGGAAAAACTATTTAATAGAGAAAAAATTATCTAAATTTTGGGAAAAATTAGGATCTAAAGTTTTATTTATGAATGAACAAGAGCATGATAAAATTTTCTCTGTCACGAGCCATCTACCACACTTAATTGCATACAATTTAATAAAAACCGCACAGGATTTTCAAAAAACCCATAAAAAAAGTATAGTCAAATACAGCGCAGGAGGCCTAAGAGATTTTTCTAGAATAGCAGCTTCTAATGAAATTATGTGGAGGGACATATTCTTCAGCAATAAAAAAAATATGTCTGTAATAATAGATTTATTTATTAAAAACTTAAAAAGTTTCAAAATAGATATAAATAAAAAAAGAAATTCTAACTTACTTGAAAAGCTTAAAAAATCAAAAAAGGTAAGACAACAAATTTTATTATTAAAACAAGATATAAGTAAACCAGATTTTGGAAGAGAAAATTAAATTCTAAATATTCTTTTTACTTTTAATTTTGCTGTTCTTTCAATCCTTTTAATTGTTTTTTGTATTGGCATTATGATTACTTTTTTCTCTGGACCGTAAGCATGAATTAGATTTTGGGAATTAATACATATAGCAACATGTCCACTCCAAAAAATTATATCACCCTTCTTAAATTTTTTTTTAGTTTTTAAACCTTTTTTCTGTTTCACCTGATCAATTGTATCTCTTGGAAAAAATATATTATTATATTTGTAATAATTTTGAATTAAAGCAGAGCAATCAATTCCTTTATAAGTTTTTCCACCCCACTTATATTTACAATTTATAAATAATTTAATTATTTTTAGGAAATTTTTATCTTTATTTGTAGTTAATGATATTTCATTATGTTTTATCCATTTATTTTTTTCAAACATTATAAATTTTTTTTCTTTTTTTATTACCTGTAAATTGCTGTTGAAAGATAAAAAATTTCTTGATGCAATTTTTTTTTGATTTTCAAAACCAATATAAATTTTTGATTTCAGAACCTTGATTTTATGTGTTGGTTTAAATTGTTTACTAACTTTAACTTTTTTAGAAATATACCCAATATAATTATCATAAAGAGTTTTAATTTTATAAAAATTTTCATTTTTGGATAAAATTTTAAACTTTTCACCGTAAATTATTTGTGAACTAATTTTTGAACTATTATTTGGTCTCTCTAATATATTAACAATTAAAGATTTACTGAAATAATTATTTTGCACCAATTTTTATTTTATTTCTTATGACCCACAAACAAATTAATGAAGGAATAACCATAAAGGTCGTTATGATAAAAAATGTTCCCCAATCTCCATTTAACCAATCTACTAATGCACCGGAAGAAGATGCAAGAGTTGTTCGTCCAGCAGTACCAATAGATGCAAGGAGTGCATATTGAGTTGCAGTGTAAGTTCTATCAACCAATAATGAAATAAATGCCACAAAAGCAACAGTAGCGAATGCTGCAGATATATCATCAGCAATTACCGCGACTGCAAACAACCATTCTGATTTTCCAGTCCACGCCAATGCTGCAAATAAAAGATTAGTTGCTGCCATAAATCCTCCTGCAACAAACATTGTTTTAATTGTCCCAGCCCTCATAGCAAATATTCCACCAATCAAAGTAAATACTACAGTTGTTATCCATCCTAAGGTTTTTGAATATATTGCAATTTCTCCTTTTGAAAATCCAACTTCTTTGTAAAAGACAATTGACATTCTTCCTAAAAATGCCTCTCCAATTTTAAACAAAAAAACAAATCCTAAAATTCCAATTGCAATTGAAAATCCGTTTTTTTTAAAAAAACTTATTATTGGTCCGCCAATTGTCCCAGTAATATATGCAATAAAACTAGTTAACGGGTTACTTGAGCCTAATTTATTTTGTATCATTCTATCGGTTTCTCTTTGTTTTAATTGTCTATCAGTTAGAAGTGGCTCATGAACAAACATTAATGCAATATTCATCAAAATAACTACAACTCCCAAAACTAAAAATGTAGTTTGCCAATAATCTTCAATTCCAATGTTTTCAAAGAATTCTGCAGTAAATAACGCTATGACTCCACCTAATTTATATCCGGTCCACCAACCAACAACTGCCATTGCTGCTCCAGCAGCCATAGATTTTCCTTCATCTGTATTAATTTGCTCAATTCTTAAAGCATCAACTGTGATATCTTGTGTTGCTGATGCAATTGCAATTACTAATCCTACACCAATCAATAATGCTAAATTTTGTGTAGGATTTATCAAACTCCAAATAAACAAACTAATTAAAATTACAATTTGCATTAAAACTATCCAACCTCTTCTATGGCCAAGTTTTTTTGTTAAAAAAGGAATTTGAATTCTATCTATAATTGGTGCCCATAAATAATTGAATGCATATACTCCAAAAATTAAACCTGCCCAACCAATTGTTGATCTGCTAAGTCCTTCTTCTTTTAACCAGAGACTCAAGCTACTAGCTATTAATACCCATGGAAAACCACTTATCGCTCCTAAAAGCAATATTCTTAACATTCTGATATCTTTGTAGACCAAGATTGATTGTGACCAGCTTTGTTTATTTTCAGACATTAATATCTTCTCCAAAAAGATGGAATAAATAATACTATTATAGCAAATAGTTCAAGTCTACCTAAAATCATACCAGCGCTCAAAACCCATTTAGAAAAATCAGGTAATAATGAAAAATTTCCATTTGGGCCAATCATTCCACCTAAACCAGGTCCAACATTCGATATAGATGTTGCTGCTCCTGAAACTGCTGTAATAAAGTCCAATCCACTAATTGATAAGAGGGTAGTTATCATAAAAAAAATAATTATATAAAGAAATACAAAAGATATAATTGATGAAATAAACTTTTCGTTAAGAATATTGTCACCATATTTTAAAACAAAAATACCTCTAGGATATATATATTTTTTTAATTGTATGACAAAAAATTTATATAAAATGTGAATTCTAAAAATTTTAAGTCCACAAGCAGTTGAACCTGCACATCCGCCAATAAACATTAAAACTAAAAAAAATATTAAAGGGAAACCACCCCAGTCACTATAGTTTGTGGTAACATATCCTGTTCCAGTTAGAATAGAGACAACATTAAATATGACTTGTCTTAACAAAAAGATCCCTGAATTAGAATTTTTAAATAACAAAAAAATAAAAATAATTATTACAGATACAACTATAGTTTTAATGAAAAAATTAATTTGAGCGTCCTTATAAAATACTTTTTTATCGCCATTTAAATATTTTATATAAGCAATAAAAGGAACACTTCCTAAAATTATAAATATAACAGCATTTATTTCAATTAAAGCATTATTAAAATGGCCGATAGATTCATTATAATTTGAAAATCCTCCAGTTGCTATTGTTGTCATAGAGTGGGTTAAACTATCGAAATAATTCATACCAAATAATTTGTAAAACAGTGCACAAGCAAGCGTAAGTAATGAATAAATCAATATTAATCTCAGCGAGATCTCTTTTGATTTTGGTAAAATTTTTTCTGCATTATCATTTGATGATATTTTAAATAGCTGCATACCTCCAATGTTCATAATTGGCATCAAAGTGATTGCCATAAGAATAATACCAATTCCCCCAAGCCATTGAAGTATAGCTCGCCATAATAGTATTCCTTTAGGCGCGTTATCCAAATCGGTAAGTATTGTTGACCCGGTTGTCGTAATTCCTGACATACTCTCAAAAAAAGCATCTGTAAAAGTCAAACTAAGTTCAGAAAAAATAAATGGCAGAGATCCAAATATTGCAATTGATAGCCAAGAGAGTGCAGTTAAAATAAATGCTTGTGGAAGGTCGATATTCTTATTGTGATCTAGATTTGATAAAAAAAATAAAACACCAAAAACTATTGTAATTATAGAGGCCGATATAAACCCCGAGTCTAGCTCGTTGTATATTAATTGAATTATAACGGGTATTAACATAAATACCCCTAAAACAATCTGAAGTGTGCCAAGTGTATAAAAAACAGTTTTATAATTGTACATTTTGCATGGACATTATTTTATGGTAAATAAATTTCAACATTTTAACAATCAATAAAACTGTTAAAATATCGTTAAAAAACATGAAACCATCTATAGATAAAACTATAATTGATAAAACTAATGCTTGGCCATTTGTTGAAGCAAAAAAAATTCTTAAAGAAAGAAAACAATACATAGACAAAAAAAATAAGATTATACTTCAGACAGGATACGGACCAAGTGGTCTACCCCATATAGGAACTTTTGGGGAAGTAGCAAGAACATCCATGGTTGTTAATGCACTAAATCAATTAACTGATATTCCAAAAGAAATTATTACATTTTCTGATGATATGGATGGTTTAAGGAAAGTTCCAGATAATATCCCAAATAAACATTTATTAGAAAAAAATTTAAACAAACCTCTTACCAGCGTTCCTGATCCTTTTAATAAATTCAATAGTTTTGGAGAACACAATAATGAAATGTTAAAAAAATTTCTTAATCAGTTTGGATTTAAATATACATTTAAAAGCTCAACTGAGCTTTATAGATCAGGTAAATTCAATGATACATTAAAGATAATTCTTGAAAATTATCGTGGCATCATGGATATTATTATTCCAACACTTGGTAAGGAAAGACAAAAAACATATTCTCCATTTTTACCAGTATGTCCACAAACTGGAAAAGTTTTAGAAATTCCTGTTTTAGAAATAGATGAAGTGAACTCAAAAATTATTTTTAATAATAACGGAAATAAACTGGAAACAAGTATTTTAAATGGAGGGTGTAAGCTACAGTGGAAAGTAGATTGGGCAATGAGATGGTATGCGTTGGATGTAGATTTTGAAATGTATGGAAAAGACTTAATTGAAAGCGCGATACTATCAACAAAAATTATTAATTTGTTAGGAAAAAAAAATCCCTCAGGATTTGCATATGAATTATTTTTAGATGAAAGAGGAGAAAAAATATCAAAATCTAAAGGTAATGGTATAACAATAGATCAGTGGTTGGAATTTGCTTCGCCTGAAAGTTTATCTTTATTTATGTATCAAAATCCTAAAAGGGCTAAAAAACTTTACAAAGAAATAGTACCTAAAGCTGTAGATGAATATTTAGACTTTATAGATAAATCAAAAAATCAAGATGAAAAAAATCTTATTCTAAATCCCGTTTGGCATGTTCATAGCGGAAATGTTCCAAAAGAAGAAATGATAATGACTTTTTCAATGCTTTTAAATTTAGTTGAAACAAGCAATGCGAATTCAAAGGATCTACTATGGAAATTTGTAAAAAAATATAAACCGAATATTAAAGAAGAAAATTTTCCAATATTTGATAAATTGGTTGAATATTCTATAAAGTTTTTTAATCAAGTTATAAAAGAAAGTAAAAAATATAGAAAACCAAATATAAATGAAAAAAAGGCTTTAGAAGAATTAATAAAAGTTTTATCTGAATGTGATGAAAAAATGTTACCAGAGGAAATACAAACAAAAATTTATTCAGTCGGAAAAGAGAATGGCTATAAAGACAACTTAAGAGAATGGTTTAAATTAATATATGAAGTTGTTTTTGGAGATGAAAATGGGCCAAGGCTTGGTTTTTTTATAAGTTTTTTTGGTATCCAAGAAACAAAGAAACTTATCTCAGAGAAAATAAATAATGTTTGAAAAAATAAGATCTTTAATTTTTAAATTTGATCCTGAAAAAGCTCATGATTTAGCTATACATGCCCTAAAAACTAATATAGTTCCGGTAAAAGTAAAAAATTACGAATGTTTAAAAGTAAAGTTTTTAGAAAAAGAAATCCCAAATCCAATAGGCATAGCAGCTGGTTTTGACAAAAACGCGGAAGTATATAACTCTTTGTTTAAATTGGGATTTGGATTTGTTGAAGTAGGAACAATTACGCCAGAGCCTCAATATGGTAATTTAAAACCAAGAGTATTTAGATTAGAAGAGGACGAGGCACTAATAAATAGACTTGGATTTAATAATATCGGATCAGATAAAGCATCGGAAAATATCCAAAAAAATTTACCTACAGGATTATTGGGAATTAATATTGGTCCTAATAAAGATACAAAAAACAGATTAGATGATTATTTAAAATGTTTAAGGAGATTAAATAATTTAAGTGATTATATTACAATAAATATTTCATCGCCAAATACAGAAAATTTGAGAAGTTTTCATAACCCAAAAGAATTAGATGAATTATTAAAAGCAATTAATGAGGAAAAAATTAAAATAAATTCCTCTGTACAAATTGCAGTTAAAATAGCGCCCGATCTTAAATTTAGTGATTTAGATGTTATTGGAAATATCCTTTTAAAAAATCATATAAAATTCGTAATTATCTCAAATACATCTGATGGAACTAGAGATAATTTAAAAAATATTAATAAATTTGAAAAAGGCGGTCTATCTGGGAAACCAATAGAAGAAAAATCAAATTTACTAATTAAAGAGTTTTATAAAATATTTAATAATAAAATTAAGATAATAGGAGTAGGCGGTGTTGACTCAGGTAAAAGCGCTTATGATAAGTTTATCTCTGGGGCAAGCTATATTCAATTATATACCGGTATGGTGTATCAAGGACCTAATATCGTAAATAAAATTTCTAGTGAATTAAATGATATTTTA
The DNA here is from genome assembly GCA_902612345.1 of uncultured Pelagibacteraceae bacterium. GTDB lineage: Bacteria > Pseudomonadota > Alphaproteobacteria > Pelagibacterales > Pelagibacteraceae > Pelagibacter. The sequence goes on from CACMDE010000001.1 coordinate 69,544, forward strand.
ATTTCTAATGGGAATAAAAATATCCAAGAATTAATAGGCTCTGTATAATTAAAAACTTGACGTAAAACTATAGCTGAAATATATATCTCAAAATTATTATGTCTAAAAAATGTGAACTAACTGGCAAAAATCCTTTAAAGGGCCATAATGTAAGTCACGCTAACAATAAAACAAAAAGAAGATTTTTGCCAAACTTAAAAAAAGTAAGATTTAAAAGTGAGTCACTAAAAAAGTCATTAAAACTAACTGTTTCAATTGCAGGAATGAGAACAGTAGATAAAAAGGGAAGCTTTGATCAATTTTTAATTACAGCAAAACAAAAAAATTTGTCTCCAAGATTAAAGAAGATTAAAAAAATTCTTTTAGTTAAAAGCGCTTAGTTTCGATATATTAACTTAGATGAATAAAACAATTCTATTTTTATCAATTGTTATGGGGACTGTTGTTCTCACATCTAATTTTTTAGTTCAATTCCCTATTCATTATTATGGACTATCTGAAATATTAACCTATGGTGCGTTTACTTATCCAATCGCATTTTTAATTACAGATCTTGCTAATAGATCTTTTGGAAAAGAGATAGCAAAAAAAATTGTTTACTTTGGTTTTTTTATTGGAATTTCATTTACTCTTTTTTTCTCAACAAATTTTTCAGATTTAATTTCAATCAGAATTGCAATCGGATCAGGTACAGCATTTATTGTATCTCAAAGATTAGATGTTTTTGTATTTGATAAATTAAGAGATAAATATTGGTTTATACCTCCATTAGCATCGTCAATAAATGGATCTGTGATAGATACGTTTTTGTTCTTTTCAATTGCATTTTATGCAACCGGTATACCTTGGTTTACTTTAGCTCTTGGAGATTTAACCGTTAAGTTATTTGTAGCTTTATTAATGCTATTACCATTTAGGCTGTTATTGAAAACTTTTAAACCAATATAAGTTATTTGAGCAAAAATTTATAAGACAAAATTTTATAAGCAAGTTTAGCAACTAAAAAATTATAACTATTAAATCCTTTTATAGGCGCCAATTCATTTATATCTGCACCAACTATTCTAGAATTTTTGCAGGCAATTTTTATAATTTCAAGAGCTTCATCCCAAAATATTCCACCAGGCTCAGGAGTGCCAGTAGCTGGCATTATACTAGAGTCTAATCCATCTACATCAAAAGTAATATAAACATTTTCATTTTTAATTTGTTTCTTAAATTTATTTAAATTCCATTTATTTTTATCTTTAGCCCAATAAATTTTTATTCTTTTTTTATTTTTTTTTAAAGTTAGAATTTCATCTGCAGATATATTTCTAATTCCAAAAGATACTACAGATACATTTTTATAATCTAAACATCTTTTGATTGCAGAAGCATGTGAAAATTTTTCACCAAAATAACTTTCTCTTAAATCTGCATGAGCATCAAAATGTAAAAGTGTTAATTTTTTGAATTTTTTTACAAATGGTTTTATACAACCAGGTGTAATTGAATGTTCACCTCCAAGAGTAATAGGAAAAATTTTATTATCTAGAATTTTTTGATTTATTTCCGCAATTTGATTTATAGCCTTTTTTATATTTTTATTAATTTTAAATGGTTTAAGAGTTTTAATTCCAATTTTTTTAAATGGTTCACACTTAAGTTCCTCATCATATAATTCAACTTGATGAGAAGCTTTAATTATTTCTTTCGGCCCATTTCTTGTGCCCCCACCATAACTTACAGTTTTTTCTAATCCAAACGGAACAACAATTACTTTTTCTCTAAAATTAAACTTATTATCAATTCCTAAAAAGCCTTTTTTATTAGTTAAATAATTCAATTTATTACCCAAAAATTTTAGAAAAATTCTTTCTTTCTCTATTTTTCCATTCAGCTTTATGATAAGCGTCGCTAGCAATAAGAGGAAGAACGCTAGTTGCCTCTGCAAAAACCATTTGCTCTTTTGTCAAATCGACTTTCCCCCATGAGCTGGCTTCTTTTAAAGTAGAACTACTACAAGCTCCATCTCTAGAGTCTGCAACTGTAATTTGTACAGCGTATTTGTGCATATCAACATTTTTACCTAATAGCTCAGCACATATTACCGTATCTTGAATAAAATTTTTTGGCACACCTCCTCCTATCATAAATAAACCCGAACCTTTTGATCTTATTTTAATTTCAGTCAGCTCTCTAAATTCCCTTATAGCGTCTATTGTAATATGTTTTTTAGGATTTCTTTCTTGATGCATTACTAATCCAAATCCAGCACTAGAGTCTGTAAATGCAGGACAAAATATTGGCACGTTGTTATCATAAGCAACTTCTATTAAAGAGTTTTTTTTCTTTGAATTTTTTTTTAAATATTTTCCCATTGCATAGATAAATTCTCTAGATGTGTAGCTCCTTGGTTCAAGTTTATCTGCTATATCACCTATTATTTTATCACACATCTGAAGTTCATCTTCATCAATATAAGTGTCATATATTCTGTCTATATAATTATCTCTAAGTTCAGTATCATTTTGATATTGAGACCCTTGATAATGTTTGAAACCTAAAGCTTCAAAAAAGTCCATATCAACTATAGACGCTCCAGTAGCAACTATCGCATCTACCATATTATATTTAACCATGTCTCTATAAACATGCATACATCCAGCCGCAGAAGTCGATCCTGCTAAAGTTAAAAAAATAGTACAGTTTTTATCTTTTAACATTTCATTATATATTTTCGCAGCGTTTGCCGTTTCTCTTGAAACAAAAGACATCTTTTCCATTGATGAAATAATTTTTCTAGAGTCAAAAGATGTTATATCTATGTGTTCTACCGGTTTATTTAGAAACTCTTGTTTACTGTTATGACCTGGATTTTTTTTATTAGACATTTATGCAACAAGAAACTGATTTTTAGTCTCTTGATTATAGAGTGACATTATTGGACTATCTTCAACTTCATAAATTTCATCAGAAAAAAATCCATTAAATTGAGTTCTAAAGGTCAATCCATAAGCACCTAGTTGACCTAATTCAATATAATCATTTTCTTTAATATTATTTGGTAACAAGAAAGGTCCCTTCATGTAATCCATGCTATCACATGTAGGTCCATAAAAGTCAAAAGAAGTTAACTTTTTTGAAACAATTCTTCCATTTGTAATTAATCTTGTTGGATAAACAATGTTTGGAACGCCAGCATCAAAAAGACTACCATAAGTTCCATCATTTATATAAAGTTTCTGTTTTTTTCTTAAATTCACTCTAACAATTGTTGAGCCACTTTCAGCAACAATAGCCCTTCCTGGCTCACATATGATTTCTGGCATTTTTTCTAACTTAAGTTTTGCTAAACTATTTATTATTTCTTTGAAATAATTTTCTAAAGATTGAGGAACTAAATCTGGATAAATTGTTGGAAAACCTCCGCCTATATTAATATAGTTAGGAACAATTTTTGACCTTTTTATAATATTTCCAATTTCAGTTATGCCCTTAGAATAAGAGATAGGGTGCATACATTGTGAACCAACATGAAAACTTAAACCAACTTTTTTTGAATTAGTTTTAGCTAATCTTAATAAACCCGTCGCCTCAGTTGAAAGTGCTCCAAATTTTTTTGATAAATCTATTTCAGCGTGCTCATTTGATACAGCAACTCTTACAAATAGATTTAAGTCTTTTGCATTGTTTGTACTTTCTAAAATTTTAATTAATTCCTCTTTAGTATCTATTGCAAAATCTTTAACTCCATAATTGAAATATGCCTCTTTAATATTCTCCCTACTTTTTACAGTATGCATATAGCTACAACTCAATTTAGAATTTAATTGTTTAATTGCTTTAATTTCCTCAACAGATGCAACATCAAATTGTTCTATACCGCTTTGAATAATTGTTTTTAAAACTTCTTTATTTGGATTCGTTTTCACCGCATAAAGTATCTTACCTGGAAATTTATCTTGAAAGAATTTTGAGGCTATTTGTATAGATTTTTTTCTTATACAATAAATAGGCTTTTCAGGTTGTAGTTGACTAATTAATGCGTCAACTGATTTAAATTTTTTCATTTATGCTCCCCAAAAAAAATTTAACAAAAAAAATTCGCATATATGGTATGCGAATTGTCAATAATCGATCATTTATGAGATATATTGAGTAATGTAAAGTAGAATCTTCTCTTGAAATTAATCTTATCCACCCCATATAGTGGTCATGAATATGAGCGTAGAAATGAAAAAAATTACTGATTTTAGCAATAAAAACTTGCTTCTAGTTGACGACGATAGTCCATTTAGAGAAAGATTGGCAAGAGCTATGGAAAAAAAAGGCTTCCAAGTTTCACAAGCAGAGGGTGTAAAAAAAGGCATTGAATCTGTTAAACAATCATGCCCCGGATTTGCAGTTGTAGATCTTAGATTGGGCGATGGAAATGGATTGGAAGTTGTTAAAGAAATCAAAAAATTAGGTCCTGAGAGCAGGGTTATAATGCTCACTGGATATGGCAATATACCTACAGCTGTTGCGGCAGTAAAAGATGGTGCAATCGATTATTTAGCAAAACCAGCGGACGCTGATGATGTTGAAAAAGCATTATTAGCAGATCCAAATAAAAAAGCTTCTCCACCAGAAAATCCAATGTCAGCTGATAGAGTAAAGTGGGAACATATTCATCGTGTTTTTGAACTATGTAACAGAAATGTATCTGAGACAGCTAGAAGATTAAAAATGCATAGAAGAACTTTACAAAGAATTTTGTCTAAAAGATCGCCTAAGTAAATTTTCTAAGTTTCAATAATTTTTCAGCTGATATAGCAAGTATCGCAATTTTAAATACTTCAGCTAATACAAAATTTTTAATACCCCATGTATATGCTATTTCCCAACCAGCTAAATAAGCTAACCAAGGTACGCCGGTTAAATAAATTGCAAACACAGATAAGGATATTAGTAAAAGTTTAACAAATATATTTTTTTTTAAATTAACAAAACCAGCAATAAAAACCGATGAAATAAATCCAACCAAATAACCACCCGTTGGTCCCATCATATAAATTATTCCAATACCTTTTTCAGGAGTTCCAGCAAAAACTGGAAGTCCTATAGCTCCTTCAAACAAATAAGCAAAGATTGTAGCAAGACCCAATTTCCATCCAAATGTTATACCAATTAAAACCACAACAAAAGTCTGCATGGTCATTGGAACTGGATAAAAAGGAACTTTAATTTTTGCTGAAATTGTTAAAAGTAAAGTTCCTAATAGAATTAAAGAAATTTTCTTAAAAATATTTGCTGATTCTAACTTTTTTACTAATTCCATTAATACATATTACAAGTTTTTGATTAATCTTACAAATATATCTTAATAAACTCTTTGATCAGTAGATATATAGTATAATTAGTATAAATTAGTTTTTACATTAAATATGTCGAAAATAAAAAAAACAGATCATTTCTATCTAATCGATGGATCAGGATATATATTTAGAGCATATTATGCACTTCCACCTTTAACGAGAAAAAGTGATGGTTTACCTGTTGGCGCAGTAAGTGGTTTTTGTAATATGTTGTTTAAATTATTAGAAGACTCTAAATCAGAATATAATAAAGAGAGACCCACACATTTTGCTGTAATTTTTGACTCTGCACGAAAAAATTTTAGGAATGATATTTATTCCGATTATAAAGCGAATAGGTCTGATGCTCCTGATGATTTAATCCCCCAGTTTGACTTTATTAGAAAATCAGTTTTGGCATTTAATTTGCCCTCAATTGAACAACTTAATTATGAAGCGGACGACTTAATAGCCACATATATCGATCAGATAAATAAAGTTGGAGCAAAAGCAACTATAGTATCTTCAGACAAGGATCTTTTACAACTATATGGAAAAAATATAAGGATTTTTGATCCAATGAAAAATAAGTTTCTTGGTACCGAAGATATTAAACAAAAGTTTGGAGTAAAAGCTAATCAAATAATTGATGTTCAATCTTTAGCAGGAGATGCAAGTGATAACGTGCCCGGTGTTCCAGGTATTGGTATAAAAACTGCCGCAGAGTTGATTAATACGTTTGGAAATCTAGAGGAACTTTTAAAAAATGCTCATATCATTAAACAAAATAAAAGACGGGAAACTCTTTTAGAAAATAAAGAGAAAGCGATAATTAGTAAGAAACTTGTAACTTTAAAAAAAGATGTTCCTGTTAAAGATAAGCTAGAAGATTTTGTTTTAAAAAATATTGACAAAAATAAACTTTATACATTTTTAAGGGAAATGGAGTTTAATAGACTTCTAAGTTCTGCTATTTCAACTTATGGAGATACAGATTTTGAAAATTCTAATACTAAAAACAATATAATTGAATCTAGTGGAGATAAAATATCTAGAGAAAAATACTTTTTATTTAATAATGAAAATCAAATTAAAGACTGGTTAAAAGAAGCAGATGAAATTGGTGAATTTGCAATAGACACTGAAACAACTTCTCTTGATGCACATCAAGCAGAATTAGTTGGAATTTCCTTGTGTTATAAAACTGGTTATTCAGGATATATTCCACTTGCACATAAGGGAGGGAAAAATTTGAACTCATCTAAAGTTTTAAATATTTTAAAACCATATTTAGAAGATAAAAGTATTAAAAAAATAGGACAAAATATAAAATTTGATTACATAATTTTTTATAAAAGGGGAATTAAAATTAGTTCAATTGAGGACACAATGTTAATGTCTTATGTTTTGGATGCTGGTAAGAATAGACACAACTTAGATACTCTCGCAGAAATTCATTTACAACATAAAAATATCTCTTTCAAAGAAGTTGTTGGAACTGGAAAAAAACAATTAATTTTCAATCAGGTAGACATAGAATCAGCAAAAGATTATGCTGCAGAAGATGCAGATATCACACTAAGATTATACAAGCTATTTCTCCAAAATCTAAAGTCTGAAAAATTATTACAAATTTATGAAAATTTCGAAAAACCAATGGTTAAAATATTAGCTCAAATGGAAATTAATGGGGTAAAAATAGATAACAAATCTTTAAAAAAACTTTCAGAAAAATTTGGTAAAAAAATCGAACAATTAGAGAAGGAAATTTATCAAATAACAAAATCAAAATTTAATATTGGTTCAACAAAACAACTAGGCGAAATATTATATAATCAATTAAAAATTGCTTCGCTCAAAAAAACAAAAAAAGGAAGTTTTGCAACTAGTGCATCAGTTTTAGAAGATTTAGCTTTTAAAGGTCACAAACTTCCAAAATTGATCCTGGATTGGAGACAAATAACTAAATTGAAAAATACCTATTCAGACTCACTTCAGGAACATATTAATCCAAAATCAAAAAGAATTCATACATCATTTTTGTTAGCGGCTACTAGTACAGGGCGGTTGGCATCTAGTGATCCAAATTTACAGAATATTCCTATTAAGACTGAGGATGGTAAAGAAATAAGAAAGTCTTTTATTTCAGAGAAAGAATATTCTCTAGTTTCTGCAGATTATAATCAAATTGAAATGAGAATTTTAGCTGAAATAGCAGATGTAAAAGAGTTAAAAAAAGCATTTGTAAATGATGAGGATATTCACTCAATTACAGCTAGCCAAGTTTTTAACAAAAAAATAAAAGAAATTGATTCAGATCTTAGAAGAAAAGCTAAGGCTATAAATTTTGGTATTATTTATGGCATTTCACAGTATGGCTTGGCTAAACAAATTGGAGTTTCTAACACAGAGGCTGAAGATTTTTTAAATGCATATTTTACTAAATTCCCAGAAATAAAAGACTATATGAATGAAACAATAAAATTTTGTAGAAAAAGTGGATATGTCAATAATATTTTTGGAAGAAGAACTCATTTAAATGGAATAAATGACAAAAATTATAATGTAAGAAACTTCCAAGAAAGAGCAGCAATAAATGCTCCAATTCAAGGCTCTGCTTCTGAAATAATGCGTTTAGCAATGATAAGACTTGATGAAAAATTTTTAGAAAATGAAAATATAAAAATTTTACTTCAAATACATGATGAATTAATCTTTGAAATTAAATCATCAAAAGTTAGAGAAATATCAAAAATAATTAAAGAGATAATGAATGGAGTTGAGTCTAGCGAACACCATAAATTCACAGTTCCTCTTTTAATAGATTTGAATTCAGGTGTAAATTGGGGCATGTTGCACTAATTTAGTTGTATTGCCCTATTTAGAACAATTTAGTATTTTTATAAATAATTTATGAAACAAACAATTGCCTTAGTTGATGATGACAGAAATATTTTGACAAGTATTAGTATAGCTTTAGAAAAAGAGGGATTTATTGTTCAAACATATTTAGATGGTGAAAGTGCGTATATAGGTATAACGAGGACACCACCAAATTTAGCCGTGATTGATGTTAAGATGCCAAAAATGGATGGTGAAGAACTTTTAAGGAAACTTAGAAAAAAAACTACATTACCAGTCATTTTATTAACCTCTAAGGATGAGGAAGTAGATGAACTTCTTGGGTTAAAATTAGGAGCTGATGATTTTATAAAAAAATCTGGAGGATTTTCAATTAAAGTATTAATTGAAAGAATTAGAGTGCAACTAAGAAAAAAAGATACCGCTAATATTGATGATAACAAAAATATAATTTCACATGGAAAATTAAGATTAGACCCATCTCAGTTAGAATGTGAATGGAATGGCAAACAACTGCCTGACAAACTGACTACTACTGAATTTTTAATTGTTAAAGAATTAGCGAAAAGACCAGGAATAATTAAAGAAAGATCTCAGCTAATGGACATTGCTTATAGAGAAGATACTGATATTGAAGATAGAACTATCGATAGCCATATAAAAAGAATTAGAAAAAAATTTAAAAGAGTAGATAATAATTTTTCCGCTATAGAAACTCGATATGGAAGTGGCTATAGATGGAACGTTAGTTAATGTTTAGTAATTTTTTAAAAAATCTCTCAATCTTAAGAAAATTTTTGTTCATTAATTTTTTAATATTTGTGATTATTGGCCTTATAACAATTTTATACTTAAATAGTGTTCAACCTAATCTAATTAAGGCTAAACAATCGAAACATATTGAAATTTTAAATAATACCATAGGTCATTTCAACAGATTAAATATTGGATTTAATCATGATGAGATAAGAAATTTTTTATTTTCTACAAGATTTCTATTTCAAAACTTAGATAGAGTTACAATTTTTGATACTGAATTTAATCTGATTGGAGATACTGACACCTTAGATTTAGATCCTCGATCTTTTGGTCAAACATCTGAAGTAATTCAGATGGATAGTTTAAATGACAATGAAGTTAATGATAAAAATAATAAATCTAAAAAAAATAATTCTGAAGTTTTTACGCTAAATAAGAGAGTTGAAAATTATGCTTTATCCAAAGAAATTGGCAAACCTCTTACGTTTATTGAAGAAAATTATAACCAATTTGTTTTAATAACTTTAAAAAACGTTTCAAACGAAACTGGAAATGTTGGGTATATTGCAATAAGCGAAAATTCTCTTGATATAAAAGCTGCAATCGAAGAAAGAAAAAATTTTATTTTAAGAACAGCAATTTTAGTAGCTATAGTAATATTAATTTTTTCAATTGTTCTTAACAGATATTTTTTAAAACCAATTAAAAATTTAGTAGATTATACAGAAATAATAAAATCAAAGAGTAAAAAAGAAACGAAAATAGATCAAATAAAAAACAGAAATGATGAGCTGGGTGTTTTATCAAAATCTTTAGATGAGATGACTAAAGAGTTAAACAATAGAATAAAAGCTACAGAAAATTTTTCAACTGATTTGGTTCATGAAATTAGAAATCCACTTGCATCTCTCAAAAGCGCATCTGAAATTATTTCTGATACAACTGATAAAGAAAAACAAGAAAAACTTTTAAAAATTATGATACACGATGTTTCCAGGATAGATAGATTAATAACTGATTATTCACAAATATTGAAAGATGAATTGGCAATATCGCTAGAACAAATGGAAGATTTAGATTTAAAACCAATTGTAGAGTCAGTTGTAGACGATTTTAATAATATTTATGTTGAGAAGAAAAATATAAATATTAAATTGATTACTTCAGGTTCAAATAACTATTTTGTTAAAGGTATAAGTAACAGAATTGAGCAAATAATTGCAAATTTATTAGATAACGCTGTTTCTTTCAGTAAAAATGAGTCGATAGTTACAGTAAATTTAGATGAGGATCAAAAATTTGTCGTTTTAAAAGTTTCCGATCAGGGTGAAGGTTTTAAAGAGTCAGATATAAAAAAAGTTTTTGATAGATTCTATAGCAATAGACCAGAGAACTTTGGAGAGCACTCTGGACTAGGTCTAAATATAGTCAAAAATCTTGTACAAATACATAAGGGTGAAATTCATGCTTCAAATAGTCCTAAGGGTGGAGCAATGATTGAAATTAAATTTCCAAAAAACTATAACTAAAAGTTGAAAATTTAAATTAAAGCTGATAAATCCGGCATCATGGAAGATTTTAAAGTAAAAGATATTAGTCAAGCAGAATTTGGTAGGAAAGAAATATCTATTGCCGAAACTGAAATGCCAGGACTAATGGCATTAAGAAAAGAGTACAAAGGCAAAAATCCTTTGAAAGGTGCAAAAATAGTGGGCTGTCTACATATGACAATACAAACAGCAGTTTTAATTGAAACTCTTGTTGAGTTGGGAGCTGAAGTTAGATGGTCATCTTGTAATATTTTTTCAACACAGGATCATGCAGCTGCAGCAATTGCAAAAGCAGGAATCCCAGTTTTTGCATGGAAAGGTGAAACGGAGGAAGAATATTGGTGGTGTGTTAGACAAACTATTGAGGGAAAAAAAGATTGGCAACCAAATATGATCCTTGATGATGGAGGTGATCTTACAGCTTTGATGCATAAAGATTATCAATCACTATTAAAAAATATTAAAGGACTTTCTGAAGAAACAACAACCGGAGTATTAGCGTTAAAAAAAATGGAAAGTGAAGGCAAGTTATTAGTGCCCGCAATTAACGTAAATGACTCAGTCACTAAATCTAAATTTGATAATTTATATGGTTGTAGAGAAAGTTTGGTAGATGGAATTAAAAGAGCAACAGATGTAATGATGTCAGGTAAAGTTGCTATTGTTGCAGGTTTTGGCGATGTTGGAAAAGGGAGCGCAGCATCTTTAAGACAATCGGGAGCTAGAGTAATGATAACTGAAACTGACCCTATTTGTGCTTTGCAAGCCGCAATGGAAGGTTATGAAGTAGTTACTATGGACGACATGATTGGTCAGGCAGATATCGTTGTAACAGCAACGGGGAATAAAGATATTGTTACAGCAGACCATATGAGAGAGATGAAGGATAGAGCAATTTTATGTAATATCGGACATTTCGATAACGAGATTCAAGTAGATGCATTAAGAAATTATAAATGGGACGAAATTAAGCCTCAAGTTCATGAGATAACTTTGCCTAGTAAGAAAAGAATAATTTTATTAGCTGAGGGTAGACTCGTAAATTTAGGATGCGCGACGGGACATCCAAGCTTTGTAATGAGCGCTTCATTTACTAACCAAACTATTGCACAAATTGAGTTGTGGAATAATTCTGACAATTATGAAAATAAAGTGTATGTTTTACCAAAAAAACTTGATGAAAAAGTTGCAATGCTTCATCTTGAAAAAGTTGGAGCTAAACTAACAAAACTTTCAAAAGACCAAGCAGAGTATATAGGTGTATCAGAACAGGGACCATACAAACCAGAAGCATATCGTTACTAAAAGTAGCAATATTGATATTACAGATCAAAAGAGTTTATTAGAAATTTCAAAAAAAATATCTAAGTTAACAAATCAAGGTGATAATTTTTTTTTATACGGTGAGTTAGGAGTCGGTAAAACCACTTTTGCAAGAAATTTTATAAATCAATTACAATATCTAAATAAAACTAATTCAACAGAGGTACTAAGCCCTACATTTAGTATATTAAATGAATATCAAATTAATAACTTAAATGTAAAGCATTATGATTTATATAGATTAAAACAAATAGAAGAATTAGATAACCTTGGTTTGTTTGAGGAAAAGGATGATATAAATATTATAGAATGGCCTGAAATACTTCAGTCCTATAAGATAAAAATTATAAAATTTGACTTTTCATACTCTGAAAACTTTGAAAAAAGAAGTTTGGTAATTTCCTCAAATTATAACAATAAGATAGTTGATGAATTTAAATAATTATAAATTACTATCTGGAGATGCATCGTTTAGAAAGTTTTATAGGTCTTCACAAAATTCAATAATTGTATATTCAAAAAAAAACAAATATTTAAATTTAGCAATTTATGATGCAATAAATAGTTGTCTTATTAAAAATGGTGTTAAAGCTCCAAAATTAAAAAAAGAGTTTTATAACAAAAATTATATAGAAATAGAAGATTTAGGAAATCAAACAATTTTTAAGATATTAAAAAAAGACAAAAAAAAAATTAAAATTTATTTTAATGTTATTAAAATTTTAAGATCAATTCAAAAAATTAAATTAAAAAATTTGGTAACATTTAATAAAAATAAATACAAAATACCTCAATATACTAAAAACAAATTAATTAATGAGGCTAATCTTTTTTTAGAATGGTATTTACCAAAAGTTATTAAAAAATCAAAAATAAATAATGCAAAAAAAGAGATTAAAAATAGTTTTGAAAATCTTTTTAAAAAATTAAAAATAAAAAAAAAAGTTTTCGTTCATCGAGACTTTCATGTTTCAAATATGATGTATCATAAAAAAAAAATTTACTTAATTGATACTCAAGATGCAGTATATGGAAATATTGCTTATGATTTAGCTTCATTAATTGATGATGTAAGACTCAAAACATCTGAAGAACTTAAAAATAAGATATTTAAAAAGTTTGTAAAATTAAATAGCCCTATTGATCAAGTTAAACTTAAAAATGATTTTGAAATTTTATCAGTATTAAGGAATCTTAAAATTATAGGAATATTTACCAGATTAGCTGTACGAGATAAAAAAACTACATATATGAAAATGATACCTTATGCATGGAAAATAATTGAAAATAGAACCTCAAAAAATTTAATTTTTAAAGACTTAGAATTAAAGCTAAATAAATATTTTAGTAAAAAATTGAGATTTAAAAAATGGAAATAAATACTGCTTTAATTTTATGTGCTGGATATGGAAAAAGACTTAATCCAATTACTTTAAAAAAGCCAAAACCTCTCATTGAAATTAATAACACCACACTTCTACAAAATACTTTGAATCTAATTGCTTCTCTTGGAGTAAAAAATATTTTGATCAATTCCTTTTATCTTAGTGAACAAATAGAAGAATATGTTGCATGCCTGAGTATTAATTTGAAAGTATTAAGAGATGGGGACAAAATTTTAGATACTGGTGGTGGAATTTTAAATTTAATTAATAATTCTAAACAAAATAATTTTTTAGTTTTTAATCCTGACACTTTATGGAATGAGAGTTATATTACTGAAATTCAAAATATGGAAAAATTTTATTTTGAAAATAAAGTTAGAAATATCTTACTAGTAGTTGAAAAATCAAAGAGTTTTGACCAAAGAATGGTTGGTGATTTTTTTATGAAAAATAATATTTTAAATAAATCATCAGATAAAAATTTAATATTTACAGGCTGCCAGATATTAAACAAAAGTGTTTTTGAAAATTATAAAGTTGAACCATTCTCTATGAATAAAATATGGCATGAAATGATTTCAAAGAATCAACTATATGGGTATAAAAGTGATGGAAAATTTACTCATTTAAGTGATATAGAAATTTATAGGAAACTTACTAAAATTTAATTAAATTCTTTGCCCTAGAGGCATCTAGATATTTTGCTTCTTTAACTTTTTTATTATTAAAAGTAATCAAAAGTGGATTTCCAGTTGGAATCTCTAATTTTGAAATTATTTCATTGTCTAAATCAAATAGATATTTACATAAGGCTCTAATAGAATTTCCATGCGCAGCAATCAAAATATTTTTATTCAAATTTTTTTCAATACTAACTTGATAATATTTAATAACTCTTTCGTAAGTATCCTTTAATGACTCCGTATCAGGTAACTTTTCTCTTGGTATGTCGTTGTAGGTTTCAATATTTACTGGATGATATGGGTTATTTTTATTTAATGGTTTAGGAGGTTTATCCCAAGACCTTCTAAACATAAAAATTTTATCTTCACCATATTTTTTTTTCATATCGTCCTTGTTCAATCCCGTAAGTTCACCATAGTGTCTTTCATTAAGTTCCCAGGCTTTTAAAATTTTTTCATTTTTTACTCTGATAGTGTTTAAAATTAGCTTTAAAGTATTAATAGCTCTTTTTTGATATGAGGTATAAAAATGACTAATTACAATATTTAAATCATTAATTAATTCCCCAGCTTTACATGCCTCCAATTTTCCGTTTGCTGTCAGATCAACATCCACCCATCCAGTAAATCTATTTTGTGAATTCCATTCACTTTGTCCGTGTCTAACTAATATTAAATGACTCATTGTTGATTTTTATTTATAAGATTTATATGAAAATAACAAAAATTTTTTTTCACTTAATAAACTTAATATTTATAATATTTTACCTTTACCCAGGAAGTATTTTAGGCTTTATATTATATAGTAATTTTAGTAAACAACCACAAGTTACTCCTGATTTTTATTTTTCATCTAATCATGTATATGCCTTTATGGCTCTTACATTTCTTGGTGTGATCAGTCATGTTAACAAAAAACATATTCTTATTTATTTTACTTTTATATCAATTTTTTTAGAGCTATCACATTTGATTATACCAAACAGATCATTCCAATTTGGTGACTTATTTGGTAATATTCTAGGGGTATTAATATCAATTTTAATAATAAAAATTTATAATTATTTGGAGAAAAAATGAGTTCGTTTGATGAAAGAGAAAAAGGTTTTGAAAAGAAATTTGCTCATGACGAGGAGTTGCAATTCAAAATAAGTGCAAGAAAAAATAAATATTTAGGAGAATGGGCGTCAAAAATCCTAGGTTACAAAGATGAAAAAGAAAAAGAATATATTCAGTCCGTTATTAAAGCTGACTTTGCAGAAGCAGGTGATGATGATGTTTTTAGAAAATTAAAAGAGGATTTAAAAAACCACAGTATTCCAGATGACGAGATCAGAAAAAAAATGGATGAGCTTAATGAAAAAGCTAAGTCTGATTTTAAATAGTATTTTTTTTTGTTTATTATTAACATCAATTGCGCAAAGTTCAGACCAGAGGGTAATTACATCTCTTTATAGTGGAGTAGAGGTAATTGATGGTGATACCATTAAAATAAATAATAAAAAAATCAGATTATTTGGAATTGATGCACCTGAACAAAATCAAATTTGTAAAAATAAAAATGACATAAACTACAAATGTGGGGTAGTTGCAAAAAAAATTTTAGAAGAAATAGCTAGTAAAAGTTTAATTACATGTTTTTATAATAATTATGATAAATACAAAAGAATTTTAGGCACTTGTTATACTTTACAAATTTTAGGAAATTTTCCTGAAATTGGTATTAAAAATTATCTTCTTAAAGAGGATTTTGACTTAAATGGTGCGTTGGTTAGATTTGGTTATGCCGTAGCTTATAAAAAGTATTCAAAAAAATATTTAAATGAACAAGAAATTGCAAAAAAAAATAAAATTGGTATGTGGAGCGGTAAATTTGATATGCCGTGGGAATGGAGAAAGAAAAATAAATAATTTATAAAGTACTTTGTGATTCGAAATAAATTTTTATTGGTTATTTTTTTATTTGTCTCAGCTTGTTCATCTATTCCTAAAAACACAGCAGACAGTTGTTCAATATTTTCCGAAAGATATCTTTGGTATAAACACGCAAAAAAAACTGAGAGAAAATGGGGGACACCTATCAGCTTACAGTTAGCAATTATCAAAATGGAGTCCGATTTTGATTGGTTGGCAAAACCACCACGCCATAAACTTTTTAAAATTATTCCATATAAAAGAAAATCAAGCTCATTAGGCTATTCTCAGGCAGTAAAGGGAACATGGGAACAATACAAAAATGAAACAAATAATCCTATTGCTACTAGAGTAAGGTTTAAAGATAGTGTTGATTTTATTGGTTGGTATACAAATAAAACTGAAAAAATATTAAAAATTTCTAAAAAAGATTCTTTCAGACAATATATTGCTTACCACGAGGGATGGGGAAATTATAAAAATTATAAAAAAAACGCAAAAGTTGTTTCTTTGGCAAAAAGAGTAGAACAACAAGAGAATAAATATAAAAAACAACTCTATGATTGCAAAAAAAGACTAAATAGAAATAAGTATATTATTTTTTAACGAAGTTCTTTTTTAAGTTCAATATCAACAGCATCTATTCTTTTTGTATTTTTGGCCAAAGCTAAATACATTGTTGGAGTGACATATAGAGTAAAGAATGTTGAGATGATCATACCTCCAAGAATCGTCGCTCCTACAGCAAGTCTTGACCCTTCGCCTGCCCCAGGACCAAAATTTCCAATTACAAGAGGCAACATAGCGATCATTGTACTCAATGATGTCATTATAATTGGTCTGAATCTAATATTACATGCCTCTTTAATTGCACTTTCTATATTTTTACCAGTTGTTCTAATTTGATTAGCATAATCAACAATTAAGATACTATTTTTTGTAGATATACCGATCAAAATAATCAAAGCTATTTGAGAGAAAATATTTATTGAACTGTTTAAGAATAAAATAAATATTAATCCACCAAATATCGCCAGAGGAACTGTTAAAACAATTATAAACGGATGAATAAATGAGTTAAATGTTGCTGCCATTACTAAGTAAGCAGTTAGTAATGCTAATGCAAAAATAATAAATAGTTCGTTGCTAGTTTCTTTAACTTCTTCAGATTTTCCTTTCCAAGTAATTTGATTTTGAGGAGCAACTTCTTTCATTGTATTTTCTAAATATTTAATTGCTTCTGACAAAGAATAGTTTTCAGATATATTTGCTGAAATAGTTACTGCCCTTTGCCGGTTATATCTTGAAAGCTCTTTTGCCGTTCCTTCTTCTTTAAAATCAACTAAATTTACTAATGAAACTAATTTTCCATTAGTTTCTGATCTTACAAATATTTTTGATATTCCCTCCTTATTTCTTCTATCTGACAAATATTGTTGAAGTATAATAGGGTACTCTTTCCCTAGTTTGTTGAATGTTGTAACTCTTTTTCCTCCATACAAGGTTTCCAAAGTTCTTCCAATTGATTCAGCAGAAACACCAAGATCTTTAGCTTTATTTTTGTTTATTATAAGTTTTACCTCAGGTTTATTTCTAGAATAGTCAGACTCAATTCTTGATAGGTTTGAATTTCTTCTTAACTTTCCAATTACTTCCTTTTGTATTTTTTCAAGTTCTTCATAAGTAGTTCCATAAATCACCATCTGAACAGGTTTATTATAACTTGAAACTCTGATTGATTGTGGAGAAATTGGAAAAGCGACTGCTTGTGGCACAGTTACAATTTTTCCAATCGCTTGTCTCATAACAGTTTGAGAGTCTTGATCTCTATTTTTCCAGTGATCTAAAAGTGCAATTATAATAAAACTATTATAAGAATTTGCAGAACTTCCAAAACCTGGAACTCGCATTATAAATCTTTGATAAGGACTGTTTTCTTCCTGTAGAAGTGGTATTAATCTCTGTTCAATTATTTGAGCTTTTTCCTCAGTATATTCAAAAGAACTACCTTCATCTGTGAAACCAATGATTAAATATGCTCCCCTATCTTCCATTGGGAGTAATTCCTTTTTTGAAAAATTAAAAAGTAAAACTGATGAAATAATAACAAAGACTATAAAAAAAGTGATTGTTTTAGTTTTGTTTAAAGTTACAGATAATGTCTCTTGATAGAATTTTGAAAAATTTAAAAACCAAATTTCAAACTTTTTAATAACAAAATTTTTAGTATTTTTTTTTGTTAAAAATTTACTTCCTAGCATTGGAGAAAGAGTTAAAGCAACAAATGAAGATACAACTATTGAAAAAGATAAAGCTATAGCTGTTTCTCTAAACAAAGTTCCAGAAATTCCTTCTATAAAGATTAATGGCAAAAATACTGCAATTAAAATCAAAGTCGTTGCTATAATTGCAAAAGTGATTTGTTTAGATCCATTAAATGCTGCAGCCAAAGGTGTTTCACCATTTTCTATTCTTCTATATATTGCATCTGTCATTATTACCGAGTCATCAGTAATGATTCCAATCGCAAGTATAAAACTTAAGAGAACAAATATATTTATTGATAATCCAAAAATATAAATTCCTAAGAATGAAGCAATCAAACTTACGGGTAAAGCAATAGCAGGCACAATCACAGCTTTTAAATTACCTAGGAATAAATAAATAATTAGCACTACTAATACAAAGGCAATCATCAATGTCTTGTAAACCTCAGTAATTGCGGCCCCAACATAAGTTGCTCTATTAAATGCTATTTCAAGGTCTAAACCATCAGGAAGTGTTTTCTTAACTTCATTGATCTTTTTTTTTATTTCTCTCGAGAGTTCTACTGTAGATGCTCCACTCTTGGCATAAATTCCTATACCTACTGTTTTTAAATTTAACTGATCCTTTCTTTGTGCTTTAAATAAAGTTTTTTCAGATACAGGTCCAAATTCAATATTTGCAACATCTGAGAGTATAATTGTACGTTTGCTGGTTTTTTTAATCGGTAATTGTTCAATTGTATTAATACTATTATAAGATTTATCTAAATTAAGGGTTAGGTCAATATTATCAGCTTCCAAAGTACCTGCGGGGAGCCTAATATTTTCACCCCTTAGTGCTCTCTCTACTTCTTGAACAGTTAGGTCATTAGCTGCTAGTTTAACTGGATCTATCCAAACTCTGATGCTAAGTTCTCTTAGGCCTCCAACTAAAATTCTTCCAACATTTTTTACACTTGAAAATGTATCCACTAAATATCTATCTGCATAATCTCCTAGCTCTAAATCACTCCAGGTGGGCGAAGAGAGTGCAAGCCACATAGTTGTTGTAAATCCTGCTGCTCTTTTTAAAATTTGTGGTGGATCGGACTCGCTTGGTAAATTATCGACAACTCTTGCCACTCTTTCTCTTATATCATTTGCTGCATTATCTAGGTCTATACTTGTATCAAATTCAACATTTATAGTGCTTCTTCCATTTTCAGATTTTGAGTCAATATTTTTAATACCCTCAGCACCACCGATTACATCTTCAATTACTTGAGTGACTTCCTGGTCAACTATTGGCGCAGCCGCTGAAGAGTAATCGACTTGAACTTGTACTACCGGAGGCTGTATACCAGCTGGTAATTCTCTAACAGGAAGTTTCCAAAAAACAAATATACCAAAGGTAATTAGTATCAAAGACATTACCCACGAAACAACTGGTCTTCTTATACTAATTTCAGTTATGAACATTTATTTAATTTTTATCTTCTTTTTTTTTCCAGCTAGATTGATTTTTTTCTTCACCTTCTTTAATTGGATTTATTTTTGATCGCGGGAATACTTTTTTTAATCCCTCAGCAACTATAATGTCACCATCTTCAAGCCCGGATAAAATTTCAATTTTTCCTTCACTGCGATTACCAATTTGTACTTCTACTTTATTAGCTATATTGTCTGGAGATACCTGATATACAAATGTTTTCTCGCCTTCCATAATTATACTTGTATCAGGAACTCCCAAAGAATTTCTCATATTAAAAAAAATACTTACTTCTAAAAGAGAGCCAGAAATTAATTCTAGATCCGAGTTATCAATTTTTATCCTTGTAAGTAAGCTTCTTGTGTCCGCATTAATTCTACTTGAAATAAAATCAATTTCTCCATTAAATGTTTTATTTTTAAAACTAGATACCCTGGCTTCTATTGGTAAACCTTTTTCAAGAACAGATGAATAATTTTCAGGAATTTTTATATCTGAGTAAATTGTTTTAGTGTCATCCAGTGTAATAATAATAGTTTTATCAGAAACAAAAATATCTTCAGTCAATCCAGTATAACCTACAACTCCACTAAATGGAGCAATGATATCACCACTTTTTAATTTTACTATTACATCACCTTTATTTACAAAATCGTTTAGTTCTAATTCTGTTAAAAGATCATCTTTTTTAATTCTAAAAGAGTCATTTCTATTTGATACTGCCGTACCAAAAGTTTCAATTTTTTCAAAAAATCTACTTTCTACTACTTCAGTTATCATTATTCCTGGAGGAGGCCTCTTTCCAAACTTTTTCTTAAAATGATTTCCTATCATTGTTCTAGCAATGATTACTGAAGCTATAATAAGAAAGAATATTATAACTATTGATAATATTTTGGTTGATCTTTTCATTTTATTAATCCGTATTCACTCCATGAACCATCATAAATGGTAGGAGTATATTTATTATTAATCAAAGAATATGCAAGAGCTAAAACTGAGGCAGTAACACCCGAACCGCAGCTAAAAACTATATTATTGTCTTCAGTGTTTATAACCTCTTTAAAAATTTGATTTAGTTCATCGTTACTTTTGAAGGTATTATTTTTATTAATAATTTTGGTGAAAGGTAAACAATACGATCCTTTTATTGATCCACTCTTTACATTTGCTCTTAACTCAGGAATCATACCTTTAAACCTTTCATAACTTCTCGCATCAACTACTTTAAAATTTTTTAGTTTAATATTTTCGTCAATATCACTTTTTGATTTTACCATTTCTTTATTTACTTCAGCTTTATAAATACTTTGATTTATATTTGTTTCATCTTTAACAGTAGGTTTTCCTTCCTGTTTCCATTTTTTCAATCCACCGTCTAATACAGAAACTAGCGATTGATCATGACCAAAATATCTAAAAGTATACCAGCATCTGCATGAACTAATTACATCCGAATTATCGTATATGATTATATTATCATCATTTGATATACCCAAATTTGAGACTATATCTTCCCATTTTTTTGCTGAGGGCAACATGTGAGGCAAGTTTGTGTTTTGGTCTGAATTTTTATCTATATCAAAAAAAACTGAATTTATAATATGCTCATTAAAATATTCCTTTATTGCATCTCTCTTTTGATTAGGTAAATGCCACGAGCTATCAATTATTTTTACATTATTTAAATTTTTAATTAACCAATCAGAAGTGACTATAGACATTAAAATCTATTTTTTTCCAAATACTTCTGGTGGTAGTCTTCAGCTTTAGTATAATTTTTAATTTCTGAAACCTTTGTAGTAATTTTTGATTTAAATTTATTATTTAATTTTTCTATCATCGATAAAGAAATATTCTTTTGTTCGTTATTATTATAAAATATTTCACTTCTATATTGTGTTCCAATATCAGGTCCTTGTCTATTTAAGGTTGTTGGATCATGAAATTCAAAAAAGTATTCAATTATTTGCTCATAAGATATCTTTTTGGGATCAAAAGTTAATTTAACAACCTCCGCATGCTCTGTTTCTCCCGTACATACTTCTTTATAACTTGTATTAGACATTTTGCCCCCACAATATCCTACTTCTGTTTCAACTATACCTTCTATTTTACCAAATTTTTTTTCTGGTCCCCAAAAACAACCTAATCCTAAAACAGCTATTTCCATTGATTATTCCTCATTTTTAACTAAAGATAATCTTATGCTTTCCAAAAATCAATTAGGTTTTTTTTACATGTTCATATCAGTATGTGCATTCTCTTTAATGGATGTTATTGTAAAGTGGTCTGATGATTACCCAGTTGGCCAAGTTTTATTTTTTAGAGGATTTTGCGGCATGATTCCTATATTATTTCTTATTCCAAAAGAAAGATTTATAGATTTTTATAAAACAGATAGACCTTTTCTGCATTTAAAGAGATGTCTTGCAGGCTTAATTGCTTTAATTTCTATATTTGTTGCATTGAGAAATTTACCATTAGCAACAGTTGTAAGTATTACCTTTGCTGCACCAATATTTACGACAATTTTTTCAATTTTTTTATTAAATGAAAAAGTACGTTTATATAGATGGCTAGCTGTTCTTGTAGGATTTTTGGGGGTAATAATAATCTCTGAACCAGGTCTTACCTCATTAAATATTTATTATTTATATCCAATAATTTTTTGTTTAGGCTTATCGTATGTTGCTATAACAATTAGGAAATTATCTACAACAGAACCAGTATGGTTAATTGGTTTTTTCTTCTCTTTTTCAATAATGATTTTGAGTTTTTTCACTTTTTATCAAGGATGGAAAATGCCAAGCTTGATTGACTTAATTCTATTATCTATGGTTGGAATTCTTGGTGGACTGGCAAATTTATGGCTTACTCAATCATATAAATATTCTGAGGTTAGCCTAGTAACTCCTTTAAAATATTTGGCTTTAGTGTTTGCAATAATTTTTGGGTATTTTATATGGAGTGAAGTTCCAACAATAAAAACATTAATGGGTGCTTTCCTAGTTATTACCTCATCCTTTATAATCTTTAGAAGAGAAATGTATTTAAAAAAACAAGTTTCTATTACAAGACATGAGTAAAAAACCACCCTATTGGAATAAAGCAACAAAATATCTCTATAAAAAAGATAGTATAATGAGGAATTTAATAAATAGATATTCAGATGCAAATTTGACATCACGTAAAGATGTTTTTTTTTCGTTGTGTAAAAGTATTATTGGTCAACAAATAAGTGTAGCTGCAGCAAACTCTGTTTTTTTAAAATTTAAAAAAAAATGCAATAATAAAATAAATCCAAGAACTGTTTCTAATTTAACTTTTAATCAATTAAAAAGCTGTGGGTTAAGTCGTCAAAAAGTTATAGGAATTAAAAGTTTATCAAAACAAACACTTAATAAGACTTTTAATCCTAAAATAATTAAAAAAATGAATGACGAAGAAGCAATTCAATATTTGTCTAACTTAAAACAGATTGGAAGATGGTCGGCTGAGATGATACTGCTTTTCACTTATAATAGATCCAATATTTGGCCTATTCAAGATATTGGCCTATTGAGAGCGATTTCAAAAAATTATAAAAAAAAATACTTACCACCAGATAAGTTTATTAATTTACTAAAAAAAAGATATACGCCTTACTGCTCTGTAGCCACATGGTATCTGTGGAGAAGTATTGATCCTGAGCCTATTCAGTATTAAATCCTTCAATAACTTGCATATGTCTTTTTGTTGTTTTTTTAGCAATATCCCAACCAGCTTTATATTCTTTTGAATTTTTACATTCTAAAGCTTTCTGATAATTAGGAAATTCCCAAACAACTGTTCTTATAAAATCTTCACCTTCAAATGATTTATGATCACCACCTCTTATTAGTGGAACTCCTCCAAAGCTTTTTATAATTGGTGTAACAGTTTCAGCATATTTCTTTAAATTCTCTTGATTTTCAACTTTATAATATAAACTTACCCAATATCCTTTTTTCATACTAATCTAACCATGCTTTGTATTTATTTAAATTAAATTTAATTACTTCAGGTAAATTTTCTATATTGTATTTTTCAAGTTTATCACCAGTTCCTATTTTATTAACAGTTTTATCGACTCTTAAATCATAAATTGCTTGTTTATTCTCTATCATTCTTTTTATCCCTTTAGTATCTAATGGTTCTAAATCAAATTCTCTATGATGCAAATATGATTTTAATTTTACTTCTATTTCCTCTGCACTTTTAATATTTGAAAAGTGCCAACCTCCATTATTTATTATATTTACACTCATAAACTTTTTGTCTGAAAACAAGGTATCTATTCTATAAAATGGATACTTTCTATCTTTGATATTTCGAAGCCATTGGGCACTAAGATAATTTTTTTTTTTGCAAGCTTTTGTACCTGTCCATTTCATATTAGGTAATTTCAAATTAAACTTATAATAGAACATATCTTGTTTAAATAAGATAATTTTTTCTTTAATATTTCCTATATCAATATTTGACAAATTTGGTATTTCATCAACATCAGAAACTAAAATTATATCTTCATCTTTTGCATTTTTAATACCTTCATTTATATAATTTCTCTGATTATTTTCTCTATAAAGTGCATTCATAATATATTTTAGTGATTTAGTATCCTCGTCATCATTTTCGCTAATATTTTCGACTTTATCAGGAATTTTATCATAAATTTTATAAATTATTTTATCTTTAAATTTTTTAAATTTTGTAATGTCAAATTTTAAATCACGTTTATCACCGCTATGAGTAAAGCTTGATTCAATTATTACAAAATAATCTACGTATGGATCGAGGTAATTTAATCTAGTTTCGAGGACTATTTCCTCAT
Source organism: uncultured Pelagibacteraceae bacterium (assembly GCA_902612345.1). GTDB lineage: Bacteria > Pseudomonadota > Alphaproteobacteria > Pelagibacterales > Pelagibacteraceae > Pelagibacter. The sequence goes on from CACMDE010000001.1 coordinate 93,931, forward strand.
CAAAATACATGAAACAATCAAAAATTCTCATTATGACCAATTGTTTTAATATAATTTTTGAAATAAATCGAAGAATAAATTAAATAATTAATAAATTATGAAAATAAAACTTAGCTTTATAATATTATTAAATTTAATAGTATTTAATCAGTCATTTTCAGACGAAATGTTTAATCTAGGAAAAGAAATTTTTTTAAATCAAGGCAATTGTGCAACCTGTCATTCACTTAAAGATGCTGATGCAGTGGCAAATGTAGGGCCAAACTTAAACGAGATTAGGCCTGATGTAGGACGAGTTATAAACTCAGTTACAAATGGAATTGGTGTGATGCCTGCTATGCTTGGAATACTCTCTGATAAAGAAATTAAAGCAGTTGCGTATTACGTTTCAGAAGCCTCTATGAATTAATTTTTTGTATTATGATTTTTAATCCAATAATTGGCAATTTCTTCCCTTTTACAAATCCAAACTTTATCTAAACTAGTAATATAATCCAAAAATTTTCTAAGAGATTTTATCCTCCCTGGCTTGCCAATTATTCTACAATGTAAACCAATTGACATCATTTTAGGTTTATCTTTTCCTTCTTGATACAATGTATCAAAACTATCTTTTAAATAATTAAAAAATTGATCACCAGAATTAAAACCTTGATTTGTTAAAAATCTCATATCATTGTTATCAAGAGTATAAGGTATCATTAATTGTTTTTTCCCCTTTTTAATTTCCCAATATGGAAGATCATCACTGTACGTATCACTACAATATAAAAAACTTCCATTTTCAATTACTAAGTCTAAAGTATTTGGGCTGCATCTACCTGTGTACCATCCAACAGGTTTTTTACCAAAAATTTTTTTAATACTGCTAATTGCTTTTTGCATATGTTTTTTTTCAATTGATTTAGAAATATTTTGATAATCAATCCATCTCCAACCATGAGAGGCTATTTCGTAATTGGATTTTTTAATTTCATTACAAATTTCAAGGTTTCTTTCAAGCGCCATACCCACTCCAAATATAGTTAAAGGAAGATTATAAATTTTAAATAATTCATGTATTCTCCAAAAACCAACTCTTGAACCGTATTCATAAAGCGATTCCATATTTATATGTCTTCCCTTGATCGGTTTAGCACCAATTATCTCTGACAAAAAAATTTCAGAGAATTTATCTCCATGTAAAATAGAGTTTTCTGCACCTTCTTCATAGTTTAATACAAATTGTACCGCAATCCTTGAATTATTTGGCCATTTCACTTCTGGAGGGTTTGACCCATAACCTAGCATATTTCTTGGATACTTTTTTTTCATTTTGAGAGGTAAATTTTTTCTTTTTTAAATTTATGAATAATTAAATTTTTACCTTTTCCTTTTCTATCAATAACTAAAAAATTCATATCTTTCATTGATATAAGAGGAAAATGCCAAATACCTGGGTTTAAATTAATTCCTGTTTGTTTTGGTATTCTAAATGACTCTATTTTTTTCAAGTTCGGTTGGCTACCCTTTGGTGCAACAAAAACTAAAAATGAAGTTTCTTTCATAGGTACAAATGCTTGACTTCCTAATGGGTGCTTCTCCATCATATCAATTTTCATTGGAAATCTTCTTTTTTTCGCAGAAAAAATACTAACTATAGTTTTACCCTTTTTAATTGATGTATCTATTTTTCCAAGATTATCATATCTTTTTGCGAACCCATTATTAATTCTAAAATATTTTTTTTTGTTTGTATCAATAACCTGTCCAAACTTTTTAAAGTTTTTTTTATTTATCTTTTTGGCTTTAATTTTTATTTTCATTTCACTATTTTTCCAAATGCTCTTATTCTCGAAATACCACCGTCGGGAAATATATTAATTTTTAAACAGTTTACTTTATTGTTTTTATTATTATTAGCTTTTAATAAGTGTTTTTTATGAGGCTTTAATTTTGTTTTTTCTAGAAAGATCTTCCAATTTTTCGAATTATTTAAAATTTTTTTTGTATTAAGTTTATTCTCTACTAATGCTGCTTGAACTGTAAGGGAGTCTGGATAATTTCCTTTAAAATGATGTGTATCAATCTCTAATTTATTAATTATTCCAGGCTTACCAAATTTAATAATTATCCAATCAAAATTTTTACCTCTACTTCTTCTAGTTTCCCATCCATCGCCCATATTAACTCCAGTTCCAGGACTAAGAACATTTTCTGCTTTGCCAAAATGTTCATTATTACAACCAAGAATTGTAGATCCATTTAATATTGAGCTTAAATTTACGTTTTTTCCACTAAGATTAATTTTATCTAAATCTACAATTCCATTAAGTCTTATTCGTGCAACACCACCATCAGGAAAAATATTCAACTTAATGAAATTAAATGTTGAGTGATTATTTATCTTAAAATTATGGTTTCTATCTGGACCAAGTTTTTTTTTACTTAAAATAGTTTTCCAAATTGTTTTTTTCGTAGGATTCTTTTTTGAGTAACATGCCTCCAATGAAGCTTGAGAGGGATGATTACCTGAAAAATGACATGTATCGATGTCTACATTGAATATTTTACCGGGCCTTCCTAGTTTTATAATTAAAAAATCATGACCATCTTTCCTTTTTCTTCTTGTTTCCCATCCATCCATCCATTTTCCATGTTTGTCATAAATTCCTTCTTTAAAAACTGGTTTAGACGAACTAAGAATTCTATTTGCTGCTCCAAAAAACTCATCAGTTTTGTAAATAACTTTTGAACCAAATTTTGTTTCAGCTAAATTAACAGTCCCTTTAAATTTTATTTTTTTCATTTTGTAAACAATTCATTAAGTCGGAATAGAGCAATTTTTTTAACTTGGCTTTTTGCTTCTTTGAATTCTAATTCTACATCATTATTAATTCTTTGTCTAAAATTATTTAATATTTCAATTTTGTCCTTACCTTTTACAGCTATAATAAATGGGAAACCAAATTTTTTTTCATATTTACTATTTAGCTTTTCAAACTCATTATATTCCTCTTCTGTACAATTTTTGAGATTTGCATGAAATTGTTCTGCACTAGAATGTTTAGTTAAGTTTTTTTCTACAGCTAATTTTGGATGGGACCTTAAAATATCCAAAATTTGATTTTTTTTGGATGCCTCATAGATTTGGAACATTTTATTTATTAAATCTTCTTTATTTTTGAACGGCTTATGTTCCAAAAGTTTTTCAGCTATCCATTGTGTTTTTTCAAAAATAACTCCAAACAAAGATATAAATTTATCTCTATTTAAATTATTAAGATCATTTTCTAAGCTCATACTGGACGTTTATTTAAGTTTTAATATATTAATTATTTGTTTTTGTGTAATATACAATAATCAATATGGCCAAATTAACTACTCATGTTTTAGACATATATTCTGGAAAACCAGGAAAAGGAATAAAAGTTGATTTATTTTATATCAATGGCAATGAAAAGATAAAATTGAACTCCATAGTTTTAAATTCGGATGGAAGATCAGATGGTCCTCTTGTTGAAAAAGACAACTTTAAAAATGGAAAATATGAATTAGTTTTTTATATAGGGGATTATTTTAAAAGTATTCTAAACTCTGAAACTACTCCATTCCTAGATGATGTTATTATAAGATTTGGAATTTCAAAAAATAATGAGCACTATCATGTTCCGTTGCTAGTATCTCCTTGGAGTTATTCAACATACAGAGGGAGCTGATGGTTTCCGATACAATCCAATTTTTATTTAATAATAAAATTTTTAAAATAAAAAATCCCGATCCAAATAAAACTATTTTAAATTATATCCGTAATGATTTAAAAATGACTGGCACTAAGGAAGGTTGCGCAGAAGGAGGGTGTGGTGCATGTACTATAGTATTAGGTGAGCTTAATAAAAATAAAATAGTTTATAAAGCTATAAACGCTTGTATTAGTTTTTTACCAATTTTAAATGAAAAACAATTAATATTAATTGAAGATTTAAGTAATGGAAAAAGTCTTCACCCTGTTCAAGAGGCAATGATTAAATTTCATGGTTCCCAATGCGGATTTTGTACACCTGGATTTACAATGTCTTTATTTTCAATGCATAAAAATAATAAATTGATTAATAATGAAATTGTTGAAGAAGCTTTGTCAGGAAACTTATGTAGATGTACTGGCTATAGGCCAATAATTGACGCAGCAAAAAGCCTAAACAACAAAAATGATCTCGATCAATTTAAAAAGGATAAAATTAAAACTATTAAATTATTAAAAAATATTAAAAGTACAGATATTGAAATTAATAATAAAGGTAAAAAATTCTTTGCGCCAAAAACAATTAGCAATTTAAAAAAAATATTAAATAAATATCCTGATGCTAAAATTCTGAGTGGAGGAACAGATCTTTCTCTTGAAGTAACAAAATTTAGAAAAGAAATTAAAACAATTATCTCGTTAAATTCTGTTAAAAAATTAAATTTTATTAAAAAAAATAGAAATTTATTAGAAATAGGTGCCACAACTTCACTTTTTGAATTTCAAAACATTATTAAAAATTATTTTTTAGATTTTCACGATATATTAAAAAGATATGGGTCCTTACAAATAAGAAATGTAGGTACAGTCGCAGGAAATATCGCAACAGCCTCACCTATCGGAGATACGCTACCTCTATTGCTAACACTTGATGCAAAAATAGTTGTTCAAGGAAAAAATCAAAAAAAGATCTTTTCTTTAAGTGAATTCTTTATTTCTTATAGAAAAACAAAACTGAAGAAAGGTGAATTTATATATTCAATAAAAATACCAATCAATAAAGATAATATTTTTAAAGCCTACAAAATTTCAAAAAGGTTTGATGATGACATTTCTTCAGTTTGTGGGTCATTTAGTTTTTTAATTAAAAAAAATAAAATCACAAAAGCTGCAATAGCTTATGGTGGCATGTCTGCTATTCCTAAAAGAGCATCTGCAATTGAAAAAAAACTTATAAATTCAGAGTTTACTGAAAACTCATTTAGTAATGCTATTGATTTAATAAATAAAGATTTTTCGCCATTAGATGACATGCGGGCAAGCAGTGAGTATAGATTGGCTGTAGCTAAAAATTTATTATTAAAAGCTTTCTATGAAATAAAGAACAAACAAACAATAAGAATTAATTAATGAGAAACGAGGAATTATTAAAAGGTCAAAGTATACCACACGATAGTGCATCAAAGCATGTATCTGGCTTTGCCCAATATACTGATGATATTGCCGAACCTTCTAATACTTTACATGGTGCAATTGGATGGAGTGAGAAAGCACATGCTAGGATAAAAAAAATTGATTTGAGCGATGTAGAAAAAAGTGAAGGAGTAATATCGGTTGCAACTTTTAAAGATATTCCAGGACGTAATGATGTGGGTCCAGTATTTGATGGAGACCCAATATTTCCCAAAACAAAAGTTGAATATTTTGGCCAACCACTATTTGCAGTTGCGGCAACTACCACAGAATTTGCAAGAAAAGCAGTTTTAAAAGCTAAAATTACTTATTCAGAATTAAAACCTATTATAACCATTGAAGAGGCACTTAAAAAAAATAATCTTCTTTTTAATCCAAGAATTATCAAAAAAGGAAATCCACAATATAAAATTAATAACTCTAAAAATAAATTAATTGGTAAATTTAATACAGGTAGCCAGGAACATTTTTATTTGGAGGGACAAGTTTGTTTAGTAATTCCTCAAGAAGACAAAAATTTGCAGGTTTATAGCTCAACACAACATCCTTCTGAAACACAACAAATTATTGCAAAGATGCTAAAACAGAAAAGCAATTCAATAACAGTTACTGTGAGAAGAATAGGTGGTGGATTTGGTGGTAAAGAAACAAATTTTATGACAGCAGCTATTTGTGCATTGTTATCTCACAAAACAAAGCAACCAATTAAACTTAGACTAGATAGAGATGATGATATTATATTAACAGGTAAGCGGCACGATTTTTATTCTGAGTATGAAGTAGGATTTAATGATAAAGGGAAAATCGAAGGACTAAAATTAAAACTTGCATCTAGGTGTGGAATGTCTCCTGATCTATCATATGCAATTAATGAAAGAGCTTTATTACATTTAGATAATGCATATTATTTATCGGATTTAGAAGTTAAAAATTATTTATGTAAAACAAACACATCATCCTCAACAGCATTTAGAGGTTTTGGGGGCAATCAAGGCATGATGGCAATAGAAAATATTATAGATAATATTTCACGATTTTTAAAAAAAGATCCAAGTGATGTAAGAAAAGAAAATTTTTATGGTCAAAACGATAATAATATTACTCATTATGGAATGAAAATTAATGATAACGTAATACATGATATTTTTAAAAGTCTGTTAGATAAATCTAATTATAAAAAAAGATACAATCAGATTAAAAATTTTAATTTAAAAAATAAATTTAAAAAAAAGGGTATAGCCCTAACTCCAGTCAAATTTGGAATTTCTTTTACAACAATCCATTTAAATCAAGCTGGTGCATTAGTACACATATACACTGATGGAAGTGTACACCTCAATCATGGAGGTATCGAAATGGGGCAGGGTACACACACAAAAATAGCCCAGCTTGTTGCAAATACATTTGGATTACCATTTGAAAAAGTACAAATATCCTCAACAAATACCTCAAAAGTTCCTAACACATCAGCAAGTGCAGCGTCATCTACAACAGATTTAAATGGAGCAGCAACATTAAACGCAACAGAAAAAATTAAAACAAATCTAAATAATTTTATTAAAAAAAAATATAATATTTTATCTAAAATTGATCCTGTATATAGAAATGAAAATATTTATATTGGTAATAGAAATTTCAATTTTAAAAAAATTATTCAAGAAGCCTATTTAAATAGAATTTCATTATCCTCATCTGGTTTTTACTCAACCCCAAAAATAAACTTTGATAAGCAGAAATTTAAAGGGAGGCCATTTTATTACTTTTGTTATGGTGCAGCTGTAACCGAGGTAACAATTGATACACTTACTGGAGAAAATAAAGTAGACAGAGTTGATATAATTCATGATGCAGGCAATGCCATTAATCCAGCTCTTGAACTTGGACAGATAGAGGGTGGATTTGTTCAAGGACAAGGATGGCTTACTATGGAAGAAGTAGTTTGGGACAAATCTGGAAAATTAAGAACTTATTCACCATCTACTTATAAAATTCCAGCTGTAACAGATACTCCAGATAAATTTAATGTAGAAATTTTTAAAAAAGGTTCCAATGTTGAAAATGTTGTTAATAAACAAAAAACTACAGGAGAACCTCCATTGATGCTTGCTATGAGTGTTTTCTTTGCAATTAAAGATGCAATAGCATCTATTTCAAACTACAAAAAAATACCTGAGCTTGACGCACCTGCAACTCCTGAAAAAATATTAATGAGTATAAACAAATTAAAAAGAAAAACTAAATTTAATGGAAAATAAATCAAAATTTATGTTAAGAGCGATAGAGCTATCAATTCAAAGCGCCAAAGCGAGTGGAGGACCTTTTGGTTGCGTAATTGTCAAAAATAATAAAATTATTGCCGAAGGTTTTAATCAAGTAACATCTAATAATGATCCAACTGCTCATGCAGAGATTGTTGCTATAAGAAATGCATGTCAAAATCAAAATAATTTCTTTCTAGAAAAATGCGATCTTTATTCTACATGTGAACCATGTCCAATGTGTCTTTCTGCAATTTACTGGGCACATATTGAAAATATTTATTACGCGAACACAAGATTGGATGCAAAGAATATTGATTTTGATGATTCTTTCATTTACTCAGAAATAAATAAAAAAATTAATTCTAGAAAAATAAAAATGTATCAAATGCATCGAGATGAAGCTTTGGAAGCATTTAAAATTTGGGAAAAGAAAGAAGATAAAATTAAATATTAAATGGATATTCTTACTTATACAATAAAATGGTCTGAGGTTATTTTAAGATGGGCGCACGTTCTGTTTGCTATTTTGTGGGTAGGTAATAGTTTTTTATTTAATTATTTAGACAATAAACTAAATAAAAAAATCACTAGTAAAGATATCGATGGCGAAGGTTATTTGATGCATTCAGGTTTTTTTTATAAACTCTCAAGACTTAAAACATCTCCTGATAGTATTTATCTTAAACAACTAGTGATATTTAAGTGGCAAAGTTACTTAACATTTGTAACCGGAATTTTACTCCTCTTTGTAATTTATTACTATAATGCAGGCGTTTTGATGGTTGATAAAAGGGTACTAATTATTTCACCAACCTCAGCTATTTTTTATTCAGTTCTTTCCTTGGTAATTTCGTGGTTTATATATGATTTTTTATGTAAATCCGAATTAATTAAAAATGAGTTCTTATTTCTTGCTACCATGTTAATATTGTTAACAGTTTTAACTTTTGGCTTAACAAAAATATTTGGACCAAAGTTTGCAATCTTAAGCGTAGGATTAATAATTGGCTCAAATATGTTTGCAAACGTTTTCACAGTTATAATTCCTAACCAAATGAATATTATAAACAGTAGCAAAAGATCCAAAAAATTTGATATGAGTCTCTCTTTAGCAGCAAAACAAAGGTCAATACATAATAATTATTCTACTTTTTTAGTATTATTCATAATGTTGTCAGGCCACTCTAGTTTTTTAGTTTATCATAAATATAATTGGGCAATATTTGTATTAATTGGAATAATTTCAGTTTTAGCAAGACATTATTTTAACCTTAGAGGCAGAAACATTCACAGGTTGCATTATTTAGTAGCATCAATAGTTGCTTTGATAATTCTAGCAGCTATAATTTTTATTTTCAAAAATTAGTCTTTTTTAAATGTCAGAAAAATTAATTGTAAGCTGGGAGGAATACAACAGTACTGTTGAGAAACTAGCTGTTCAAATTGATGAGAGTGGATATAAGCCTACAATATTAATAGGTATAATGCGGGGAGCAGCTCCTATGATAGACGTTTTGAGCAGAATATTTAAATTAAAGTGCGCATATCTTGCAGTCGAGTCTTACAGTGGAAAAGGAATTGAAGATGAACAAGGAGATATTGTTTTCTCAAGAGAAATGAGCTCAATAGCTCCTAATATGGGTGGAAGAATTTTATTATGTGATGATTTATCTGATACAGGAATTACATTTAACAAAAGTATCGATTGGTTAAAGCAATATGGTCCAATCAAAGGAAAAATTGATAATATTAAAACCGCAACATTATGGAAAAAACAAAAATCAACTTTTGAGCCTGATTTTTGTGCAGTAAAATTAGATGCAAATCCTTGGATTGTGCAGCCTTTTGAAATCTATGAAGAAATTAGAATTGAAGATATTAAAAAAAAACATCAAAAATAAAAAAGGCGATCTAAAAAGACCGCCTTTTTATAATTAATTTATCTCTTTAATTTATATAGCAAAACTTATTACGCTTGCTATAGCAATTACCCATATTGCAGGACTTGTATCAAATTTACCTGTAACAAGTTTTACTGCAGCATAAGAAATAAATGCTAGAGCAATTCCATGTGATATAGAATATGTAAATGGCATTGCTATCATAGCAAGAACAGCAGGACCTGATTCAGATATATCATCCCACTCTATGTCAGTTATATTTCTGACAAATAGTGTTGCAATATATATAAGCGCAGCTCCATCTATTTCTTTAGGTAAGCTAGTAGCTAGTGGACTGAAGAATAGACACAATAGGAATAGAATACCTATTACTAATGATGTCATTCCTGTTCTACCACCTGCTTTAACTCCCGCAGCTGACTCAACATAAGTAGTTACAGTAGAAGTACCCATCATGGCACCAGCAACTGTAGATACACTGTCCGAAAGCATTGCTTTATCAATGTCTTGTATTTTACCATCTTTACCTATTTTTCCAGAAACATTTGCAACACTAGTTAGTGTTCCAGCTGTATCAAAAAAGTCGATAAAGAATAAAGTAAATATTACTGTAACCATTGAAGCTGATAATGCGGCACCTAAATCAAACTTGAAGAGATAAGTCATTGACGGTGGTGGTGAAACAACACCGTAAAAATCTCCTAAGCCTGTTATCCAAGCGATTGCACTAAATCCTACAATTCCAATAATTATATTTCCTTTAATGCCTTTTTGTTCCATTACAATCATTGAAACAAAAGCTCCAGCACCAAGCAATAGAAGTGGATTGGAAAGATCTCCAAGGCCAACCAAAGTCGCAGGATTATCAGAAGTTAATCCCATGATTTGGAATCCTATTATAGCCAAGAATAATCCAATTCCCGCACCTATTCCAAGTTTTAAACTTTTTGGAATTGAGTTAATCAACCAAGCTCTGATTGGTGTTAGTGATATTATTAAGAACACTACACCAGCAACCAACACAGCACCTAAAGCTTCTTCAGGTGTGTATTGCATTCCAAGACATACACCGTAGGCAATAAATGCATTTATTCCCATTCCAGGCGCTAGTCCAACAGGCCAAGTTTTTGCGTAGAAAGCACAGATGAAACAAGCAAGTGCCGTCGCACAAGCCGTAGCAGTAAATACACCGCCCCTATCAAAGCCTCCCTCTGACAATATAAGCGGGTTTAAAAACATTATATATGCCATGGTCAAAAAAGTTGACACACCTGCAACAACTTCTGTTTTAAAGTCCGTCTTATGTTGTTTATATTTAAAGTAGTTATCTAACATTAGACCTCCCTTACTTTGATGAAACAGTAATTGATTCGTTTTAAAAAATCCCAACAAATACGTCAATTTATGATTAAATTGTGGTTAATAATGATATATTTACAACCAACAATTTAATTTTATTTATGACACAATTTATTGTTATTAAATGATAATGAAAAAGAAGTTTATAAATTCATTACTGATTATTTTTATTTTAGTATCAGGTTGCCAAACAATTAAAAAAAAATCTGACGAAGTAGTTGAAAAAGAAAATGAAAAATTTGGAATGTTTGTTGGAAAACCAGTAAGCGAGCTTAGAATGGAAATTGGAGCACCATCTTCAGATTATGTTAGTGAAAATGGAAATGAAATTTTAGTTTATAAAACAAAAAAATATGGAATTCCTTGTGAAAGAAAATTTGAAGTTAACTCTAATGGTACAATTGTGAAATTTTCCTCAAGTGGCTGTATTTAAACTTGTGGGGAAAATCCCCACAAGTAAGGTTTATTACTTATTTTATTTCAATAAGTCTTTTTTTCTTATGATCTGGCAAAATCCTTTCGCAAGCTACTGTCAAAAGACCATCTTTTAACTCTGCACCATTTACTTTTACATCATCTGCAATTGTGAATGATCTAGCAAATTGTCTTTGCGAAATACCTCTATGAATTACCTCACCGTCTTCATTTTTGTCTTGAGACTTATTAACCTGTTTAGTTCTTACCGTTAATAAATTGTCCTCAAACTCAACTTCAACATCATCTTTACTAAAACCAGCAAGAGCAACTTCTATTGCATAGTTGTCCTTACCTGTTTTTCTTATGTTGTATGGTGGATAATTCGACTGCATAGTCAAACCTCCATTGCCCAACATACTTTCAAACTGGTCAAACATATCGTCGAAACCAATTGAAAAGGGTCTTAATGAGTTGAATATAGATAAATCCTTACTTGTCATATATATCCTCCTTTTTAAGCAAGTTTATTTATTTAAGCCCCATAAGGCGACTTAATAATTTTATGTAGTAATGAATTTTAGATTTTCAAGTAGTTGTGATTAGATTTTATTAGAAACTTTTAATGCAAAAGCATAATCAAGTGCAACTTCTTCGATAGCACTATCTCTTCCAGTTTTACCACCATGACCAGCATTCATTTCTGTTTTTAATAAAAGTAAATTATTATCAGTTTTATAATCTCTTAATTTTGCAGTGAACTTAGCAGGCTCATCAAATAAAACTCTGTTATCACTTAAACTAGTTGTAATAAAAATGTGGGGATAATCCATTTTTTTAATATTGTTATATGGTGCATAAGAATAAATATAATCAAAGTGTTCTTTGTTTTCTTTTGCATTTCCAAATTCATCAAATTCACCAACTGTTAATGGTAATGAATGATCAAGGTTTGTAGTTAATGAATCAACAAAAGGAACAGCCATTATCATTCCTAAAAATAATTCTGGAGCCTCATTCACCACGGCGCCCATTAATAATCCACCAGCAGATCCACCCATTCCAATAATTTTTCCTTCTGAAGTATAATTTTTGTCAATTAAAAATTTTGCAGTTGCAATGTAGTCTTTAAAGGTATTTTTTTTGTTTAATAATTTACCTTCTTTCCACCACCTCATACCTCTTTCCATTCCACCCCTGATATGAGCTGTTACCCAAATTATATCTCTATCAATTAAACTTAGTCTTGTTGATGAAAACCCAGGTGACATTGAGCTACCATAAGATCCATAACCATATAAAAGAATATTTGCACTTCCATCAATTTTTGTTTTTTTGTGCCTTGTAATAGTTATAGGAACCAATCTTCCATCATGGGATTGACATTCTAATCTTTCAACAATGTAATTATCTGGATTATGACCTGATGGAATTTCTTGTTCTTTAACTAGTTTTTTATCGTTTGTTTTTAAATTATATAAATACGTTTTGCCTGGGGTTTTGGGAGATGAATAGGATAAATACACTTCATCAGTATTTTTATCCCTTTGTTTTAATGATATGCCAGGAACTATAACTTTTTCATCTACAAAGTTTAAATCATTTTCTTCACCAGTTTTAGGATTTCTGATAATTAATTTACCTAATGCATTTGAAGTTTCAGATCTTATTATCCAATTTTTTAAAAAAACAAGTCCACCAATTAAAACCTCATCTTTAGCTGGAATAAAAGATTTCCAATTTTGATTTTTGAGATCTTCACAATAATCAATTTTAAAGTCCTCAGCTTGTTCATTTGTATGTAAATAAAATTTTCCATCCCAAGAATTTACAGAATAAATCACACCCCTTTTTCTTTCTTTAATAAGTTTAGGTTTTGGATTTTCTTCTTCTTTTGAAAAATAATATTGTTCAGATGTATTATGATCTGAGGTTGATATAAAATAATATTTCTCATCAGAACTTACACCGATCCCACAGGTAAAAGCTTCACTCTTTTCTTCAAATATTAATTGATCATCTTTAACTGAAGTTCCTAATTTATGCCTAAATATTTTTCTAGGTCTATGAAGATCATCTAATTTTGAGTAAAAAATAAATTTATCGTCTAAGCTAAAGGTAATACTACCACTCGTTTCTTCAATTTTTTCTGTAATTAGTTCATTGGTTTCAATATTTCTTATATAAATAGTATAATATTCAGATCCTTTTAAATCTAAAGAGTAACCAAGATATTTATCATTATAACTTACCTCTAAGTCACCAACACCGAAATACTCAGTTTTTAATTTTTCTTTCTCATTGTCACCATTCCAGATTTCTTCTACTTTATCTGATCCAATTTTTTTTCTAAGTTTTATAGAGTAATTTCCTTTTGTGGTAGTTTTAGTCCAATATTCATAGGTCTTGTCCTTATATGGCAAAGACTCATCATCTAGCTTTATTCTACCTTTGATCTCGTCAAATAATTTTTTTTGAATATCTTTTGTGTCTTTTAAATGGTGTTCTGTATAAGCGTTTTCCTCTTCGAGGTATTTTTTTACATCTGGTAAAAGTTTTGAGCTATCCCTCAAGACTTCTAAAATGTTATTTTGATGAATCCAGCTATAATTATCTTCCCAATTAACATTGTGACAAGATTTTAATTCAGGTTTTTTGGTTAACTGTGGTATTTTCATAATAGATGAACGTTATAATTTTTACTTTAATTGCTTTCGTAATTATTTATTTATTATTAAGACTTATTGCAAGGGCTCCAGCAAAAAAAATATCCAAAGCATTTAGAGTTCTAATTTTTTTAGGATCACTACTTCTTGCAATTTTACTGGCTTTTGGTGGGAGATTTTTATTTTCACTACCCTTAATTTTATTAAGCCTTGGAATAATAAAATTAAAAGGACTTACTCTTTATCAATTAATTGGCTTATTTAGACTTATTCAGTATTTAAGATCATCAAATAGATTTTCTTTTAATCAAACTTCAAGTATGAATAATTCAACTCTTAATATTGATGAAGCTTATAAGATATTAAATTTAGATAGAAGTAAAAAAATTACCAAAGATGATGTTAAAAAAGCTCATGCCAAAATTCAAAAAAAAATCCATCCAGATATTTCACCAGAAACTACTAGATTATCTAGTTTGGTTAATGAAGCAAAAGAGATTGTTTTAAAAGATATTACTTAATCAACTTTTTAAATTTAATAAAAATTTTTTTTGAACTAATTTTATTTTTGCCGAGAGTGTTGTGAGTAACATTTTTTTCACCATCAGGTATAATAGGGTGCATAAATTTACTGTAACTTCCATATATTAATGGAGTGTCTGTCATTAACACAATTGTCTTAATTCCTAGAGCAGAAGACAAATGACTAAAACTAGAGTCGTTACAAACCGCAATGTCACAATTACTTATAAGCGGTAATATACTGTTAATTGATAAATTATTTAATCTTTGACATTTTTTTTTGTGTTTTGATTTTAAAATTTCTTTTAATATCTTTTGTTCTTCTGAGCTTTTACCAGTAGCTAAAAAAAACTTAGATTTATATTTTTTTGAAACCAGCTCAATAAACTCAATAAACTTTTTTGCTGGAACTCGTTTAGTTGGACCAGATCCACCAATTCCTAAAAGGATATTTTTTTCTTTTGGTTTAATTTTAAATTTTTTTCTAGCTAAAAAAATCTGTCTTTTTCCAATATTTATTTTAGGATTTGGTTTTACTAAAATATTTAATTCTTTTTTTATAAATTTTTGTGCAGTTTTGATAATATGCTGATTTTTCTTATTGAAAACAGGATATTGATAAACATTTTGAATACCTGCAATTTTAGCAATTAAATTAAATCTAGCTGATGAATTAAAAATGAAAATACTATCAAATTTATATTTTCTTAATTTGTTAGCTAACTTAAAAAAACCAATAATCCCGTCATGCTCTAAATTTTTATTGTTTCGCAATAATGGAATTATCTGGTCAATATATTTTGTATTTTGAAGATATTCATTTGCTTTAGAACTTTCTTTAACTAATAAACTTACAGGTGATTTATATTTTTTAGATATAGCTTCTATGAATGGTAAAAAAATTACCATATCACCAATTCCCATTCTATTTTGAACAGCTAAAATTTTCATTCTAATTTTATAATCTTTACTAAAACTAATTTTAATATAAATTTTATTTATGAGTAAAATTAATGGTATTTATGCGGCGGGGCTATCATTATTAGATGAGAATTTGGCTCTAGATGTAAAAAAAACAATTAAACACGCTGAAAACTTAATAGACAATGGTTGTCATGGGGTAGCTATTTTTGGTAGTACCGGCCAAGCTCAACTCTTATCTGTCTCAGAAAAAATTAGTTTATTGAATGAACTATCAAAGAGTAAATACAAAGATGCTTATTTGATTGGGACAGGTTTAAATTCTCTTAATGAAACAATTAATTTAATTTCAATTTCTAAGTCTTTAGGTTTTAAAAATTTTTTAATTATGCCACCAGCTTATTACAAATATGGTGATGATGAAGCATTCAATTTTTATTCAAGAATAATAAATACTCATCAAGATATTCAAATTGTTTTATATAACTTTGAAAAGTTGTGTGGATATAAATTTAGTGTTGAATGTGTACAAAAACTTGTTGGAAAATTTCCAAAACAAATAGTTGGTGTTAAAGATAGCTCTTACAATTTATTTGAAAAATTAAAAATTGATAATTTTTCAATGTTGCCCGGTTCTGAATCTAAATTATTAAAAGGTTTAAAATTGGGCTGCTCAGGTATTATAACGGCCACCTGTAATGTTACCAGTAAACTTGCTAGAAAAGTTTTTGATGATTTTAATAATAACAAAGAGCAAACTGAAAATGAAAAACTATGTAAGGTAAGAGCAGTATTTGATCAATTTAATTTAGTATCGGCTCTCCACACTCTAATGGGAACAAAAGAAAGTGAATACAATAACATTTTACCCCCTATAAGCATTTTAAATAAAGAAAAAAAAGAAAAACTTATTCTTGAATTAAACTCATTAAATTTTAAAATTTAGTTTTATGAAATTAATTGAATTTTTAAATAATCTTATTAAAGATGATGGTTTCTTGTTGATTGATGCCAACAAGAACAAACATTTGATTGGCAAACCTGTTAAAGAAAATCCTATAACTCTGAAAATTTTAGATAAAAGTTTGCACACAAAACTCCTACTTTTACCAGATTTATATTTTGGTGAAGCTTATACAAATGGATCTATAATAATAGAAAATGGAACACTTACAGAATTTTTAGATATAGCCCTAAGAAATATTGGTAGAAATGAAACTAATTCCTTTAATGCAGCTATTAATAAACTAAGAGGAACTTATAGATTTTTAACAAACTTTAATTTGAAAAAAAAATCTAAATCTAACGTAGCTCATCATTATGATATTTCAGAAAAATTATATGATTTATTTTTAGATGAAAAAAGACAGTACTCTTGTGCATACTTTAAAAATGAAACTGATAGCTTAGAAGAAGCTCAAAAAAATAAAATAGACCATATAATAAAAAAATTAAATTTAAAACCAAATCAAAAAGTTTTAGACATAGGTTCTGGTTGGGGATCTCTTGCAATAGAGATAGCTAAAAAATCTCGATGTGAAGTACTTGGAGTTACTTTATCTGAAAACCAATATAAGCATAGTGTTGAAAAAGCAAAGGCGAGTGGACTTGAAAACCAAGTCCGTTTTAGTCTAACAGACTATAGAGATTTAAATGAAAAGTTCGATAGAATTGTAAGCGTTGGAATGTTTGAGCACGTTGGTAGAAAATTTTATAAGACATACTTTAATTCAGTTTCGAAATTATTAAACGAGGATGGAGTGGCTTTAATACATACTATAGGTTCGGTAAATCCACCGAGGGATCCACATCCTTGGATAACTAAATATATCTTTCCAGGTGGATACACACCAAGTCTAAGCGAGGTTACAAAACCTATTGAAAAATCAGGTTTAATGATGTCAGATCTTGAAGTTTGGAGAATGCATTATTCTCATACATTAAGACATTGGAAGGAAAGATTTTTAGGCAAAAGAGAAAAAGTATTAGAAATGTTTGACGAAAAATTCTTAAGAATGTGGGAATTTTATCTCGCTGGTTGTGAAATGGCATTCAAATGGGGTGATCAGGTTGTATTTCAAATTCAACTAATAAAAAAACATTCGGCAGCTCCTAATACTAGAGACTATATTTATTCATAATTTGTTGGTAGTAAAACAAATATCCGATGAAAAAAAAGAAAAAAACAAAAAAAAATTTTTCAAAAAGAAATAATAAAAAAAAAATAATTAAAAAACCCCGAAATTCTAATAAGAAAAAAAAAATATTAAATAGAAGACCAAAAGTAAAAAAAAAAAGAAAAAATTTAAAAAAAACAAATAATAAAAAAAAATTCATCCCAATCAAAAAAATAAAAAATACGAAGGAATCTTTAATTCTTAAAATAGTTAGAATTCAGAACAGACTTACAATTCTTCCTAAAATTAAATTTTCTTTTTTTTCAACTCTTGATAAAAAAATTGAAAGTTTTTTCACAGGAATAGAAAAAAAAATTAACTTTTATAAAGTTTTAAGAGATGAGGAAAAACAAAAATATATTATCCAAAAATTAGAAAAAGAGGAGAAGCAAAAACAATCAAAAATTAGAGAACAAGAAGAAGAAAACTTAAGAGCTTTAAAATTAAAAGAAAAACAGCTTAAAGATGAGCAAAGATTAGAAAAGGAAAGAGCGAGAGATTTAAAATTATTTTTAAGAAAAGAACAAGCTCTGATAAGAAAAGAACAAGCAGAAAGACAAAAAAGATTTCTACAAGAAATAAAATTAGAAAAACAAATTGAGAAATTCAGAATTAGAGAAATCAAAGAACTAGAAAAACTTGAAAAAATTTCATTACAGGAGCAGAGGGAAGATTATGAAGGTTTGCAAGATAGAATTGAAAAACTTAAAGAGAAATATCAGCAAATAAGAGATCAAAAAATAAGAGAAAGAGTAGAGGCACTTGGTGTAGAAATTCAAGATGGAGATAGTCGTGAAATATTATTAGAAAAAGAAAAAAAATATAATCTTGATAGACAAAAAATAGAATTAGCATTGGAAAGTTTTTATAGAAGTGCAAACAGTCTAGTTTTTCAATTAAATAAGAGATACCTTACAAGAAAAATGTCAATTTTTAGATGTATTGATAGAAGATTCGAAAGTGGAGAAATTTTTATAAAATGGGATGAGTCGCAAGATGAGGAATGGTTAATATTAATATATATAAAAGATAACTCACCAAATAAAGGCATTGTAATAGAAGATAAAACTAATCCAGAAAAAAATATTTCTAATGAATTTCAACCAAATGAAATTTTTAAAGCATCTGATTTGATGGTGGACTCTCTTACACAGCTAATATCTAGAATTAGATCAAACAAAGAAAATTAAATTTGTTCAATATTTAAAATTTTCTCAAGTTTTGGGATTACCTTGTTACCTTTTGATAAAGGATAAATCTCTTTATTTTGAATTAGATTATCTAACGCTTTTTGATATTCTGCTTTATTAATATAAATTTGCGCCCTTCCTGATAAGGCGCCAAAATGTCTAGGCTCTAGATCTAAAGTTTTTTCAATATCAATTAAAGATAAATCGTACTCTTTCATTAAAAAAAGCACAGTTGCTCTTTTATTCCATGCCTCAGACCAATTGGGATCCTCAAATATTATATTAGAAAATATTTTATAAGCGTATTTATGCTGACCATTTTCCATGAGCTCAGTTCCTAATTCCAATTTATTTGTTAAAAATTGATTATTAGGATGTAAGTTCCATAAATCCCAAATATTTTTCTCTATTACAATTGCTTCATCTACGTTTTTTGAATTTTTTAAATCTATAAAGTATTTTTTTAATTCATTGTTATGATAAATTTCTGATGCATTAATATTAATCAAAAAAAAATGTAAAATTATATTTATTAATACAATTATTTTAAAAATTCTTTTCATCAATTAGTCTTTTTTAGTTTTTGCACTTGATCCCAGGCACTATTTATTGCTCTCATTTTATTTTTACTTTCTTCTATAACCTCTTGCGGTACACCTTTACTTATTAATAAATCTGGATGATGTTGTTTGCTTAAATTAAGATACTTTTTTCTTATTGTTTGTAAATCATCGTCAGGTTTACATTCTAAAACAACATAAGGATTTAATTTATCCGATCCTTTTCTGCTTTCTTTAATACTTAAATATTGTGCGTTCGATAAACCAAAAATTTTAGAAATATTTTCGATCATTTCAAGTTCCGTTGAACTAACTTGGCCATCAGATTCAGCTATATAAAATAATATATTTATTACTTCTTCTAATACATTTATGTTTCCGCTATAAAATTGTGCAATTTGTTTAGCATATGGTTCATATCCAGTACTTTCTTTTTTTGCTTGATTAAATATTTTTCCAACTTGATCTAGTTCATTATCTGGAATTTTTAATTTATCTTTTACGGCAATTAACTCTTCTTTACTCACTTGGCCGTCAGCTTTACTTAGTTTTGCTGAAAGAACAATCAATGATAATGCAAAAATCTGCTGACCTTGAGCTGCAGAAGAAAACCCAGCCGTAGTTCTTGCTCTTGAGATTTTACCACCTAAAAGTGAACCTAATAGCATTCCAAAAGGTCCTCCTAGTGAAAAACCAATCATTCCTCCAATTAAACTTCCCCAGATAGACATACTTTAATTTTTTAATATAATTAATATATTAAATGATAACAACTTTTTTAACATTAACTTTAATCTTTATAATCTATTTGTGGATTATTTCTTGGATAAACTATTATAACAAACTAGATAATAGATTAGGTAGTTCAGTATGGAGATGGAGTTATGATTATCCAGTGCCTGGAAAAAGAGATATTTCAATGCTAGATGATAAAAAATTTATAGTTCTAAGAAGAAAAAAAAATAAAATTATTACTTATATGTATTTAGTTGTTTTCTTGGGATTTTTAGTTTTAATGTCTTTAGTTAGCCAAATTCTCTTAATTATTCAAAATTAATTGTTAAGCTGTTTTCTATTCTTAAGATATAAAAAAAAAGCAACAATTTCATAAATTAATGAAAAAATATGAAAGATAATTGGAATAGATAAAATTTTACCAAGAAACTTAAATTTTGGCATTTTATTCCAAAGGATAATGAAAGCTTTCGCGCCAGAGTAAACTTTACCATCAGATTTTACATGCAATCTTCTCAATAGATCTTTATCTGTTTTTTTGGTATCTCGTTCAGCATCTTTATTATTCGTTATATCTACCCACTCTAGCTGTTCTATACCCTGTTTTTTATAGACATTAATTTCAGATCTACAAATCGAGCAAGAATTATTGAAAAATATCTTCATAGATTAGTCATATAGTCATTTTAGTTATAAATTTAAACAAGCAAAAACGCCTAATTGAAAAATTTTCACAGTCTTCTAAATTAACACTATGTCAAAAATATTAAAAAATTCTGAATTAGATATTTCTACAGCAAGTAGCATTGTATCGAATACACTTAATAAGTGTGATGATGGCGAATTATATTTAGAAGATTCAAAATCAGAGTCAATAATCCTAGACGACAATAAAATTAAATCATCTTCTTATAAATCTGATTTAGGATATGGACTGAGAGCAATTACAGGAGATGTAGTTGCTTACTCTCATTCTAGTGATTTATCAAAAAAATCTTTAAATGAATCGAGTAAGAATTTAAGTTCTACTCTATCATCTTCAAATGGCACATATAATTTTGAAATAAAAAAAACAAATAAAAAATACTATTCAGAAAAAGATCCAATTGAAGCAAAAAATTTTGAGTCAAAAATAAGAATATTAAATCAAGTAAACGATTACGTAAGAAATAAAAATAGCTCTGTTAGACAAGTAACAGCAACTTTGTTGGGTGAACATAGATCAATAGAAATACTTAGAAGTGGCGGAGAACTTTTGTCAGACGATAGACCTCTTGTAAGATTTAATGTTTCTGTACTGCTTGAAAAAAATGGTAGAAAAGAATCCGCAGTTTATGGCATAGGTGGTAGACAAAATTATGATGCTTATTTAGATGAAAAAAATTGGAAAGGTGTTTGTGATGAAGCGTTAAGAATCGCGGATGTAAACCTTAATAGTAAACCAGCACCAGCAGGTGAGATGCAAGTAGTTTTAGGACCTGGTTGGCCAGCAATTTTAATTCATGAAGCAATTGGACATGGATTAGAAGGAGATTTCAATCGAAAAAAAACTTCAGCCTTCCATGATTTAGTTGGTCGAAAAGTTGCAAGCGAAGGTGTTACAATAATAGATGACGGTACATTAGAAAACAAAAGAGGCAGCCTAACAATTGATGATGAAGGAACTCCTACTGAAAAAACTGTTTTAATAGAAAATGGAATATTAAAAAACTTTATGCAAGACAGGTTAAATGCAAGGTTAATGAATACGAGATCAACAGGAAATGGAAGAAGAGAAAGCTACAAGCATGTTGTTATGCCAAGAATGAGAAATACAATAATGTTAGATGGAAATCACTCACAAGAGGAAATGATTAAATCAGTTAAAAAAGGAATATTTGCTGTCAGTTTCGGTGGAGGACAAGTAGATATCACTTCAGGTAAATTTGTTTTTAATTGTACAGAAGCTTATGAAATTATAAATGGAAAAGTATGTTCACCAATTAAAGGTGCAACTTTAATTGGTGATGGTCCATCAGCTCTCAAAGAAGTTTCAATGGTAGGCAATGATATGATGCTGGACCCTGGCATTGGAACATGTGGGAAAGCCGGACAAGGCGTACCTGTCGGAGTTGGCCAACCATCAATATTGATAAATAAAATGACTGTTGGTGGTACTCAACTTTAAAATGTTGGAATATAATAATAAATTAAGTGAAATCGTTGATCATTGCATTTCTAATGCCAAAAAAAAAGGTGCAACCGACGTTGAAGTCGGGATTTTAAAAAGCACTTCCGAAACAGTTAGTTTTAGAAATAAAAAATTAGATGAATCAGATAGATCTGAAAATATTGGGTTGTCATTAACTGCATATGTTAATAAAAAAAAAAATTCAGTTTTATCGTCCAATTTAAATACTGATAACTTAGAAAAGTTAATTGAGCGATGTGTAGAGGCAGCAAAAATAACACCTGAAGATGAATTCAATTCACTTCCTGATGAAGAATTATTTTTTAAAAAATCAGATGAATTAGATTTATTTGATGAAACTCATTTAGAAAACAATCGAAAAATTGATTACCTTAAAGAAGCAGAGGAAGTAGCTTTTAAAAATAAAGAGATTGTAAATACCAATGGTTCATCATTCAGCGAAAGTAAAACTGAGGTAGTTCTTTGTAATAGCAAAGGTTTCAAAAATGGATATAAAACCTCAAATTTTAGTGCCTATTGTGAGGTAGTTTCAAAAAAAAATGGAAGCATGGAAAGAGATTATGAATATACTTCAAAACGTCATTTCGAAGATTTGCTAAAACCTTCAGAACTAGGATCAAATGCAGCGGAGTTTGCAATTAGAAAATTAAAACCTCAAAAAATTAATAGTGGAAAATTTGATATAATTTTTGATAAAAGAATTTCAAAAAATTTCCTCAATTATTTAAGTAGCGCAATTACAGGTTCATCAATTTACAAAGGGACATCTTTTCTTAAAGAAAAATTAAACAAAAAAATATTTTCAGAAAATATAAATATAGTTGATAGGGCTGATATAAAAAGAGGAAATGGATCAAAATATTTTGACAATGAAGGAGTTAAAATAAAAAACCTTTCACTAGTTAATAAAGGTATATTAAATGATTTCTTAATAGACACATATTATGGAAAAAAACTTAATATAGCCTCTAATGGAAGAAGTGGAGGTACAACAAATTTATACTTTGAAAATGGAAAAAAAGATCTCAAAGACTTAATGAACTCAAGCAAAAAAATTTTTTATGTTACTGAAACAATAGGACATGGCACAAATATCGTCACTGGAGATTACTCACTTGGAGCTAGTGGTATGATGATAGAAAATGGTGAATTTGTTTATCCAATAAGTGAAGTAACAATCGCAGGTAATTTAAATGAAATGTTTATTAAAATGGTGTTAGCAAATGATTTACAGTTTAATTATTCAACGAATTCTCCCTCTGTCTTGATTGAAAATATGACAGTAGCTGGAAAATAATTAAAAAATTATTCAATTTTTTTTAAAATATATTGCCATTTTCCAAGTCTATTGTACTCAACTTTAACAATAATATTATTTTTACTATCGTACCAAATATCGAAATCTAATTTTTTATCTGACTCTAAATTTTTATCCGTAGATTTTAATTTAAAGTGATCAACCGAAATATTATTTCCATTAATTGTTAGAATTTCTTTTGAAATAAAATTTACCTCTTGTTGTTTAATACTTCCAGAAAGTGGGCTAATTTGACTATTACTTGTTAGTATTTTATGATTCCACCAATTTCCTATGATATTTTCTTTATCACCTTTACCTTTATATGAGGAGCCATCAATTATAAAAAATTCGTTTGATTTATCATAAATCAAATTTACAAATTTTCTCTTATCATTTTGCATTGTTTCAGATTTAAATTCTATCAATTGATCATCTTGGTACTTCTCTTTACTCATGCTTTCTATTGAAAATATTTTTACTCCTGCTATTTTTACCTCAAATTTAGTTTCGTTAATAACTTCAAAAATATCTTCATAACTTTTAAAATAATAATTACTGTATCCAATAATCTCACCATTTCTATAAATATCCATTTCTATCAATGCTATGTTTTTATAATGGCCTGTGTGTGAATATAAATTTGAAAAAGTACAAATTGAAATAATTAATCCTGATAGAATAGAGAAAAATTTAATTTTCATTCCTAAATTTTATATTAATTATTTATTTTAAGATATATAAGAAATTATTATTTTATGTTTTTATCTATAAAAAAAATTCCTAAAACTAGTTGGAGTTCAAAATATCCATTTAATTTTAAGCCGAAGATTTCGACCTTTTTATTTTTGTGCTTTGGCTTAATACTTTTTGGATTAGGTGAGGGTTTACTTATTGTTTCCTTAAGTGGAGCTTCCCCATGGAGCGTTCTTGCCCAGGGTATTTCTTTAAATGTAAACTATTCAATTGGAGTTATAACTTTTATTATTAGTGTAGTTGTTTTAATTATGTGGGTTCCATTGAAACAAAAACCAGGCATAGGTACTATTTTAAATGCATTTATCATTGCCGTAATGATTGATTTATGTATCAATTTTGTACCTTCCCCTGAAAATTTTATTTCTCAGATAAGTTTAGCAATAGTTGCTGTTCTAACAGTTGGTTTAGGTGGTGGAATATATTTAGTTGCAAATTTAGGACCAGGTGCGAGAGATGGCCTAATGATTGGGTTACAAAAAGTAACAAATTTACCAATTGCAACTGTAAGAGCATTTATTGAAATTAGTGTTGTCTCCGTTGGATGGTATTTAGGGGGGACAGTTGGAATTGGAACATTGCTATTCGCATTTGGAATAGGACCTGCTGTAGCTTTAGGTCTTTATTTAGTAGATAAAATTTTTAACAATTAATTAGAGTAAAAAAAAACCCCCAACATGTGGGGGTTTTTATAATTTGTTTCGAGTAAATTTGGGATTACATCATGCCGCCCATGCCGCCCATGCCGCCCATTCCTCCCGGAGGCATTCCACCGGCTGGACCTGCATCTTTTGGCTCTGGTTTATCTGCAACCATTGCTTCTGTAGTAACTAATAACCCAGAGATTGAAGCTGCATCTTGTAAAGCGGTTCTCACAACTTTTACTGGATCGATGATACCTTCTTTAAACATATCAACATATTGTTCAGTTTGAGCATCATAACCTTGCGATGGCTTATTACCCTCTGTTAATTTGCCAACTACTACTGAACCATCAACACCTGCATTAGTCGCAATTTGTCTAATAGGTGCTTCAAGAGCGCTTTTAACAATTTCTACACCAGCTTTTTGATCGTCGCCTTTAACTTTAACTTTGTCAAGCTCATGTGATGCATATAGAAGTGCACATCCGCCGCCAACAACTATACCTTCTTCGACAGCTGCTCTTGTTGCATTAAGTGCATCTTCAACTCTATCTTTTCTCTCTTTAACTTCTACTTCAGTAGCTCCACCAACTTTAATCACAGCAACACCACCAGCAAGTTTAGCTAATCTTTCTTGTAGTTTTTCTCTATCATAGTCAGATGTTGTTTCATCGATTTGTTGTTTAATTTGTGTACATCTCGCTTCGATATCAGATTTTTTTCCAGTTCCACTTACAATCGTACTATTTTCTTTGTCCACTTTTGCTTTTTTCGCAGAACCTAAATCAGTTAGTTTTACGTTTTCAAGTTTAATACCTAGATCTTCAGATATTACTGTTCCTCCAGTTAAAATAGCAATATCCTCTAGCATTGCTTTTCTTCTATCACCAAATCCTGGAGCTTTAACAGCTACAACTTTTAAACCACCTCTTAATTTATTTACCACAAGTGTAGCTAAAGCTTCGCCTTCTACATCTTCTGAAATTATCATTAATGGTCTTCCAGACTGTACAACAGCTTCTAAAAGAGGAACCATTGGTTGTAAGTTAGTTAATTTTTTCTCGTGCAAAAGAATTAAAGGATTTTCTAATTCTGTTGTCATTTTCTCTGCGTTTGTAATGAAGTAAGGTGACAAGTATCCTCTATCAAATTGCATACCTTCAACTACATCAAGCTCAGTTTCAATTCCTTTTGCCTCTTCAACAGTAATTACTCCTTCGTTACCAACCTTTTGCATTGCTTTAGCGATCATGTTACCTATTTCTTTATCACCGTTAGCTGATATTGTACCAACTTGAGCAATTTCATCACTGTCCTTTACTTTTTTTGCTGATGAAATTAATTTTTCTTTTACAGTTTCTACTGCTGCATCAATTCCTCTCTTAACATCCATTGGATTCATGCCCGCAGTTACGTATTTGCAACCTTCTTTAACAATCGCTTGAGCTAGAATTGTTGCGGTAGTTGTACCATCTCCAGCTTCATCATTTGTTTTACTTGCAACTTCCTTTACCATTTGAGCTCCCATATTTTCAAACTTATCATCAAGCTCAATTTCTTTTGCTACAGATACACCGTCTTTTGTAGTTCTTGGTGCACCATAAGATTTGTCAATTACAACATTTCTTCCCTTAGGACCAAGAGTTACTTTTACAGTATTAGCAAGAATATCAACACCTTTAAGCATTGCTGTTCTAGCCTCAGTATCGAACTTTACTATTTTTGCCATATTATTCTCCTTACTTTAAATTATTTTCCTGTTGAAATACCCATAATGTCTGACTCTTTCATTATGCTATATTCTTTACCATCGATTTTGATTTCAGTTCCTGACCATTTGCCAAAAAGAACTTTGTCTCCAACTTTAACGTCCATTGGAATTAGTTTGCCATCTTCAGTTTTAGCTCCACCACCTACAGCAACAACTTTGCCTTCTTGTGGTTTTTCTTGAGCTGAGTCTGGAATAATTATACCACCAGAAGTTTTTTCTAGATTATCTAGAACTTCTATTAATACTCTATCATGTAAAGGTTTAAACTTCATAAATTCTCCTATAAATATGTGAGGACATATAGATATACTCCGGACTATTTTCAAGAAGGTTATTGCTTTAAAAAATCAAAGAATATATAGCTTTTTTCAATAGTTTATTAATTATGACTGTAAATTTAAGCAATATAGGTCTCAGAGAAATAGCAAATAACTTTGATCTTTTTTATATTGATATATGGGGCGTCCTTCACAATGGGATCAAATTAAACCAGGATGCTGTAAATGTCCTTCACGAATTAGATAATTTAAGAAAAGAATATATATTACTTACAAATGCTCCTAGACCAAATTCTGATGTAATAAAATTTTTAGAAAAACTTGGATTAGATTATGAGAAAAGTTCTAAAGTCTATACTTCAGGCCAAGGTTCTTTAGATTACTTAAGTAATGAAAAAAAGGATTTAAAATTTTTTCATTTGGGTCCAGAAAGAGACTTTAACTTATTTAAAAATTTTAAATCACTAAAACAAATTAAAGCTGAAGATGCTGATTATATAATTTGTACAGGTTTATTTGACGATTATGAAAATCTTGATTTTTATAAAAATTTTTTATTAGACTTAAAAAACAAAGAAATGGTTTGTACAAATCCAGATTTAATTGTTGATAGAGGAAATATCACAGAATATTGCGCAGGATCATTAGCAAAAATCTTCGAAGATATAGGGGGGAAGGTCAAATACTTTGGAAAGCCGTATCCACTAGTATATGAAAAATCAACTAATAATCAAAATAAGTCGGTTTTATGTATAGGGGACAATTTAAATACTGACATTCGAGGAGCCAATCTTCAGAATTTTAATTCTTTATTTATTCTCAATGGAATTCACAAGAAAGAAAATCAAAATGAACTAAATAAACTTTTTGAAAAATATCAAGTTGATGTAAATTATATTCAAGAAAAATTAAAATGGTAAAAATGAAAATATTTAGTGGATTCAACATTCCCCAAAGTTATTGCAATTCAATTATTCTTATTGGAAATTTTGATGGGGTGCATTTGGGGCATCAAAAATTATTTAAAAGAGCAAGAGAATTTAAAAGAAGGTATAAATGTAAAATTGGTGTTGTAACATTTAATCCTATGCCAAAAATGTTTTTTAATAAAAAAATTAAACATTTTAAGTTAATGAATTTACCTCAAAAAATATATCAATTCAAAAAACAAAAAGTTGACTTCTTAATTAATCAAAAATTTACAAAAAATTTTTCAAAAATAAAAGCTGAAATGTTTATAATAAAATACTTAAATAAAAAAATTAAAACTAAATATTTATTTGTAAGTAATAATTTTAGGTTTGGAAATAAAAGAGAGGGAGACACTAATTTGTTAAGATCCTACGAGAAGAAATGTAATTATAAATTGATTATCCCATCACCTTTAAAAAAATATAACAAAATAATATCTTCAACTGAAATAAGAAAACTCTTATCTAGAGGCAATTTATCTAAAGCCAATAAATATTTGTCCAGATATTGGGAAATTGAAGGTAGGGTACAGAAGGGAAGAAGAGTTGGTGGCAAGATAGGATTTGCTACGTGCAATATTGATATTGGAAATTATATTATAGCTAAACCTGGAGTTTATTCAGTAAAAGTAAAGCTGGATAATTTAAAAACAAAAATCAATGGAATAGCAAACTTAGGTTTTAGGCCTACTTTCAATCAAAATAAAATATTATTAGAAGTAAATTTATTTAATTTTAATAGAAATATATATAATAAAAAAATAGCAGTTGAATTTATTAAGTTTATTAGAAGAGAAAAAAAGTTTAAAAGTGTTAAACAACTGACAAACCAAATTAAAAAAGATATCAGAGTTGCAAAAACAAGTTTGAAATAATAATGAGCAAAGAAAACCTAAATCTTCCAAAAACTTCATTTTCAATGAAAGCAAATTTACCCCAGAAAGAGCCTGGTCTGATTGATTTTTGGGATAAAATCAATTTATACCAAAACTTGAGAGAAGAAAGCAAAGGCAAAGAGAAATTTATTTTGCATGACGGTCCGCCTTATGCAAATGGCAACATCCACATGGGTACTGCTTTAAATAAAATATTAAAGGACATTATAACAAAATTTCACCAAATGGATGATAAAGATTCAGTTTATGTGCCAGGTTGGGACTGCCATGGATTACCTATCGAATGGAAAATAGAGGAGCTGTATAAAAAAAATAAAAAAAATAAAAATGAGGTACCGATTGTTGAATTTAGAAAAGAATGTAGAGACTTTGCAAATAAATGGATAAAGGTCCACAAAGACCAATTTAAAAGATTAGGGGTAATTGGTGATTGGGAAAACTATTATTCTACAATGAGTTTTGATGCAGAGGCTCAGATAGTTAGAGAGCTAGGGAAATTTTTAAAAGAAGGAAGTCTTTATAAAGGTTACAAACCTGTTTTATGGTCTACCGTGGAGAAAACTGCACTTTCAGATGCGGAAGTTGAATATATGGATCATACCTCTGATACAATTTATGTATCTTTTTTAATTAATAAAACAGAAGTAAAAGATTTAGAAGGTTGTCAAATTATAATTTGGACTACAACACCTTGGACAATTCCTGCAAACAAAGCCTTGGCGTATAATGAAAGCTTAAAATATTTAATATTAGAGATAGAAGATGATAATGAATTCAAGCAAAGCAAAGTTGTTGTTGCAAAAGAACTTTTAGAGTCTTTTACGAAAGAATGTAACATCGAAAAATATAAGATAATAAAAGAATTACCTGGTAAAACTTTTAAAGGAGTTATCTGCAAGCATCCTTTTTTCGATATTGGTTATGATTATGATGTGCCGATGCTTGAAGCAAGATTTGTTACTACAGAACAAGGAACAGGATTTGTTCATTGTGCACCGAGTCATGGTCCTGATGATTTTAATTTATGTATTAATAATGGGATTAAAGCATTAGAAACCGTTGATGATGATGGTAGATATACAAAACATATTCAAAAATTTGAAGGAACTCATATTTTTAAAGCAAATCCATTAGTAATAGAAAAGTTGAAAGAATTAAAGAGATTACTAGCAAATGGAAAATTAAGACATTCCTATCCACACTCATGGAGATCAAAAGCTCCGTTAGTACATAGAGCAACTCAACAATGGTTTATTTCTATGGAAAGCCATGGTTTAAGAAAATTAGCACTTAAAGCACTTGATGAAACAAAGTTCTATCCTAACAAAGGTAAAGAAAGAATAAAATCTATGATTGAAACAAGACCTGATTGGTGTGTTTCTAGACAAAGAGTTTGGGGTGTACCGCTTCCAATTTTTGTTTCAAAAAAAGATAATAAAGTTCTAATAGATGACGAAGTATTCGATACTATTGCAAAAATTTATGAAAAAGAAGGATCAGACTGTTGGTTTTCAGGTGACTTTCAGAGATTTTTAGGAAAAAAATATAAAGCTGAAGATTATGTTCAATCTAAAGATATTGTAGAGGTTTGGTTTGATAGTGGATCAACACACTCATTTGTATTAGAAAAAAGAGATGATTTAAAATGGCCAGCATCAATGTATTTAGAGGGATCTGATCAACACAGAGGATGGTTTCATTCCTCTTTATTAGAATCTTGTGGAACTAGGGGAAAAGCACCCTTTGAGTCTATTTTATCACACGGATTTGTAGTAGACGGAAAAGGTCTTAAAATGTCAAAATCCTTAGGCAATGTAATTGCGCCAGAGGAAATTTTAAAAAAATATGGAGCTGATATTTTAAGAGTTTGGGTTGCAGCCTCAAATTACGCAGAAGATCTTAGAATTGATTATTCAATTCTCGAACAACATGCTGAGGCATATAGAAAAATTAGAAACACTTTTAGATATATATTGGGAAATCTAAATGACAAATTTTCAGAGGAAAATTTTTCTAAAATTGAGGTAAATAAACTCCCAGAATTAGAACAATATATGCTACATAAAATATCTATTTTAAACGAAAATTTTCATAAAAATTTTGATAATTATACCTTTCATAATTTATACAAAGAACTGTTAAATTTTTGTACGGTAGATCTGTCGGCATTCTATTTTGATATAAGAAAAGATACTCTTTATTGTGATAATTTAAAATCTGAAAAAAGAAAAAGTTGTATTACAATATTAAATATACTTTTAGATTGTCTGCTCAAATGGTTTGCGCCGATACTTTCATTTACAACTGAGGAAATATATTCATTAGTAACTAAAAATAGCAATGATAGCATTCATTTAAAAAAATTTATTAAAACTCCTCAAAATTGGCAAAATAAAAATTTAAATGAAAAGTGGGAGAAATTAAAAAAAATTAGAGATGTAGCAAATATAAGTATTGAGGAAAAAAGAGCTAACAAATTAATAGGATCAAGCCTCGAATCAAATATTAAAATCAAACTTAAGAAAGATTTATACAATATTGCTAAAGATTTTGATTTTGCTGAACTTTGTATTACGTCTGCAGCAGAAGTTTTATCTGATGATGATCTAGATCAAGAAATAATTGTAGAGACTTCTAAGGCAGAGGGAAACAAATGTAATGTTTGTTGGAAAATAAGAAAAAACAAATGTGAGAGACATGAATGTTTTTTAAATTAAAATTATGTTGAAAAAACAATTTATTTTAAATTCATTAATCATTTTTTTGATTTTTTTTTTAGATAGACTATCAAAATTTTATATTCTTAATATTGCTGAAAACGAGGGAACAGTTAATATTACTATAAATTCTTTTTTAAACATTATTCTAGTTTGGAATGCAGGTATCGGATTTGGTCTTCTTCAATTCGATCAGACTTTTGTATATAATTTAATTACGATTTTGATATTTTTAATTAATCTATTAATAATATATCTTTTATTTAATGCAGAAAAATTGCATAAAATATTTTTTGCAATGATTCTTGGTGGCTCGCTTGGTAACTTATATGATAGAGTTTACTATTCTGCAGTACCTGATTTTATTGACTTAAATTATAACGGTTATCACTGGTTTGTTTTTAATGTTGCTGATATATTTATAACTATTGGAATATTTGCATTAATATTTTCAGAAATTTTTAAAAAAAAAAATGAAGCATAAACTATTATTAATTTTTTTGTTACTGTTTGTAGTCACTTCATGCTCTGGTCTTGGTGGAAAAAGATCTGAAAAGTCTGATGAATTTTTAATTGAAAAAAAGAATCCTTTAGTAATGCCTCCTGATATCAATGAGTTGCCAAAACCTAAAAGTAAAGATGAAATAGAAAAAAATGAAAATAACTTTAAAGAGACCTTAAAATCAAAAAGTAGTGAAAATGAAAATTTAAATTCAGAAAATATCGGTACACTAGAGGAATTAATAATTAAGAAGATAGATTAAAATGGCTTCAAATATAATTATTAATAATTTTCAATTCCAAACCAAATCAAGTGATAAAAAAAAACTTCTTAAATATATTAAAAAAATTGATTTTAAGGAAGAGCCAGAATTTTTAAAATGTTTTAAAAAAAACTATAAATATAGCTATGATGATAAAATAATTAAA
The DNA here is from genome assembly GCA_902612345.1 of uncultured Pelagibacteraceae bacterium. GTDB lineage: Bacteria > Pseudomonadota > Alphaproteobacteria > Pelagibacterales > Pelagibacteraceae > Pelagibacter. The sequence goes on from CACMDE010000001.1 coordinate 126,282, forward strand.
AAATATAAAAGAATTAAAAATATTAATGTTATTGGAATGGGTGGTTCAAGTCTAGGCACTAAAGCAATTTATAGTTTTCTATCAAATAAAATAAAAAAAAAAATTAAATTTTTTGAGAATTTAAAAATCAAAAATGAAAAAATATCTAAGGGATTAAATATTATTGTATCAAAATCTGGTAATACGCTTGAGACAATTTTAAATACAAATAAATTATTAAATAAAAATAATAAAAATATTTTTATAACAGAAAAGAATAATAGTTATTTGAAAAAGTTAGCAGACAAACTTAAGTCAGATGTAATAGAGCATAAAAATTTTATTGGAGGTAGATTTTCGGTATTATCAGAAGTTGGTATGCTTCCATCAGAATTAATTGGATTAAAGGAAAATAAATTTAAACAATATAATAAATTAATTATACAAAAAAGTTTTTTAAATAATTTAATACATAATACTCTTTGTACCTTCAAGTTACTAAAAGAAAAAAGATTTAATTCTATTATTCTAAATTATGATCCCAGATCTGAAGATTTATTTAAATGGTATCAGCAACTTATTTCTGAAAGTTTAGGAAAAAATTCAAAAGGAATTCTTCCGTTTATATCTACGATGCCAAAAGATAATCACAGTATACTACAGCTATATTTGAGTGGTTTTAAACCAAACTTCTATACTTTTTTTATTGTAGAAGAAAAAAAAGGTATTTATTTAAATCCAAAATTTTTATTTGATGAATTTAATTATTTAAAAAAGAAAAGTATATTTAGTATTTTAAATTCTCAGAAAACTGCAACAGAAAATATTTTTAAATCTAAAAGAATACCTTTTAGATCTTTTTATATTAAAAAAAGAACTGAGGAAACACTTGGAGAATTATTCTGTTTTTTTACTTTGGAGGTAATTTTACTATCTCATTTATTAAAGATTAATCCTTTAAATCAGCCAGAAGTAGAATTAGTAAAAAATGAGACTTTTAAAATTCTTAAAAAATAAAAAACCCAAAAATTATTTTTGATGATCCATAAATTTCTTCCCTAATAATATTGAATCTTTTAAAAAGTTTTATATTACTTCTTTTATGAGAATGAAATATTATCAACGAATTTTCATGATAAATCTTTTCTTGATTAATATAATTTAAAATATCGTTAATCTTTTCATCTTTGAATGGAGGATCAAGAAATATAATATCGAATTTATATTTTAATTGTTTAAAAGCTTTTTCGTTATAAATATTTTTCTTATAAATTTCAGCTTTTCCGCTAAAACCTAAATTATCAATATTTTGGTATAACATTTTAAGTGCAGGATTATAATCCTCAAAAAATATTACTTTTTTGGCACCTCTAGAAATTGCCTCTAGACCAAAAGAACCAACTCCAGAAAAAAGGTCCAAGATAATTAGTTCATCAAAACCTGAACTTAGTAAATTAGAATGTTGAATTATATTAAATATAGACTCTCTTACCATATCCTTTAGTGGTCTTGTTTTTTTATCAATTGGTATTTGAATTTTTTTACCTTTAGCCTTACCTGAAATTATTCTCATTTTTTACCGATTACTCTATAACCTATATCGTTTCTATGATGTCCATTTTTCCAGTTTAATTTTTTAATTAAATTTATTGAATCATCTCTAGCAATTTCAAGATTTTCATCTATTGATACAAAATTTAACACCCTTCCTCCATTGGAGTAGAATTTGTTATCATTAAATTTTGTACCTGCATGAAAGATAAATTGTTGATTATTTATTTTTAGGTTTTCTAAGTTATTAATTAAAACATTTTTTTCAAATTTTTCAGGATATCCTTTAGAAGTAAGTACTATACATATACTTTTCCCTTTTTTCCAACTTAGTTCTATGTTAGCTAAATTTCCATCTACACAATTTTTAACTACATCAACAAAATCATTTTGTAACAAAGGTAAAATTGTTTGGCATTCAGGATCACCCATTCTTACATTGTATTCTATTAAAAAAGGTTCTTCATTTTTAATCATTAATCCTGCATACAAAAAACCAATATATTTTCCTTTCTTCCTTTTTAAAAAATTAAGAGTTGGTTTAATAATTTTATCTATTATTTTTTTTTCCAATTTAGAGGTTGATAATCTTGAAGGGCAATACGCACCCATCCCACCAGTGTTTTTACCTTTATCTCCCTCAAATACTCTTTTATGATCTTGAGCAGTATTAAAAACTTTAAATGTTTCGTTATCATATAAAATAAAAAAACTCATCTCTTCACCTGTAAGAAATTCTTCAATTAGTATTTCCCTAGCCTTCCCAAACTTTCCATTAAAAACTTCTCTAACAGCGTTTTCTGAATCAGATAAATTTTCGCAGATGTAAACACCTTTTCCAGCAGCTAAACCATCAGCCTTTACTACTATCGGGAAATTACAACTTTCTAAATACTTCAAGCATTTAGTTTGATCACTAAAAATCTTAAATTTTGCAGTTGGAATATTTTCTATTTCGCAAATTTTTTTTGTAAATATTTTTGATCCTTCTAATCTTGAACAAAATTTATCAGGACCAAATACTTTTAAGTCATTTTGACTCAAATAATCAACAATCCCATTTACTAAAGGTTCCTCAGGACCTACTATAGTTAAATCTATTTTTTCAGTAATTAAAAAGGATTTAATTTTATCAAAATCATTCAATTTAATTTCAATATTATTAGCAATTTTATATGTTCCACCATTTCCAGGTATACAAAAAATTTTTTCTACATTTTTAGATTCATATATTTTTTGACAAATTGAATGTTCTCTTCCACCACTACCAATAATTGCAATTCTCATGTATACTTACTTATATAATGGAAGATAAAATAGCTATATTAAAATATTTCAATAATTCTTTTGAAATAATTGAAAATGGCACACATGTAGTTTGTGCAGTTTCAGGAAAAAAAATTGATCTAGATAAACTAAACTATTGGAATGTTGAATTACAAGAACCTTATTTTTCTTATGTTGAAGCTAATTTGAAAAGAGATAAAACAAAATAATTACTTCCATCTATTGTGAGTAAGTATCCACTGGGAAGGGTCTTTTAGTACCATTTTTTCTAATATTTTGTTTAATTTTAGAGTTATTTCTTCTGTGCTAGTATTTTCATCAAATTTTATTGGTTTATCAAAAGTCAAATTAAATTTTATATCATCGTATCTTTCAATATGAACTGGAACTATTTCACAATTAAATTTTTTAATTATCTGAGCTGGAATTGTGGTTGTAAAAGCCGGTTTACCAAAAAAAACTGACCTAATACCTTCAGATACTCTTTGATCAATCATTAAAGCTACAGAGAAATTATTTTTTAAAAAAGTTATAAGTTCTCTGGTACCACTAATACCTTTTTTAATCTGATTTTTGCAAATGTGATCAGTTCTAATTTTTTCCATAATTTTATTTAAAAAGATATTATTTAAAGGTCTATATATCGCTGAAACATTTATGCCGTATGCATCAATAAACATAGCCATTAGCTCAAAATTATTAAAATGACCGGATATAAAAACTACATTCTTTTTATTTTGTTTTATATCTCTTAAGAAGTTTTCTCCATTTAAAGTTACATATTTTTTTAGTGGTCCTTTAAACTTACTTAGATGAACATACTCAGCAAGTATTCTTCCATAATTAGAAAATACTTTTTTAACTAATTTATCTTTATTATCTGTTTTAAAGTCTGAATTATTTTCAATAATTGATAAATTTTTTTTAATAATTCTATCAGATCGAATAAATTTACCAAATATCTTTCCTATTTGAGATCCTAAATTTGAAGCATTTTTATATCCAATTAATTTAAATATAAAAAATAAGATAACAATTAAAACGAACTGTAAAAAATATTTTATTATTTTCATAAATTTTCAAATATAAATTTTTTAAATTTTGAATATTCTTTAATATATAAATCAACTTTTGTATGTTTAGTGTATAGAAACTTAAATTTTTTTGTTTTCATAAAATCTTTTTCAGTAGTTACAATTTGATAATTATATTTTTTTGAAATATTTTTTATTTCTTCGATATCTGAAATTTTATAATTATAATGATCAGGATAAAATAATTTTTTTTTAATATTTATTTTATTTACTCTTAGAAGATCAAAAAAACTTTCTGGCGTTCCAATTCCACAAAATGCAAGGTATTTTGTTTTTTTATTAAAATCTTTTTTATTTCTTAAAACATATTTACCAACAAAGAATTTAATTTGTTTATTATGTTTTTTAATTTCTTTTATTAGCTTATTATTTTTACTACCATTTATAAATACTGCATTGTAATTTTTTAGTTCGGATAAATCTTCCCTTAAGGGACCAGCTGGTAGCAATCTGCCATTTCCCACTCCAGTAAAACTATTAAAACAAGCAATTGATATTTTATATTTAAGAGACTTATCCTGTAATCCGTCATCTAAAATTGCTAAAGTATTTTTGTATTTATTAATTTTTTTAACAGCATCAATTCTATCGTATGAAAGTAATAATCTTGAACTTTTTTTAATTAACATTTGTTCGTCAATTTGATTTTCATAATTTTTTTTTATCACATAAGTTTTAAATTTTTTTTTTAAAAATTGATTTAGTTTAAGAACCAGCTGAGTTTTACCAGTGCCACCGATATAAATATTTCCTACACAAATAGTAGGAATTTTTGGTTTAAATTTCTTTTTATTTTTTTTCTTAAAGTAATTAATTACTTTTGTTATAAGTGTAAGGGGTAATAAAATATAAACTATAATATTATTTTCACTCCAGAAATTTGGCTTTATTATTTTCACTTTATATAAATTTAGTTAACTCAAAATAGGTAGAGTTTAAAATTTGATTTCCATATTTTGCTAACCTTTTTCTTAATAAAAAAGAATTTTTGCTACTAAAATTCCTTTCGATTATTTTTGATCCGTCTAAATATTTTTTAAATAATGTTGAAACCTCCATTCTACCTAATTTATTATAGATCTCTTTAAAATTGGATATATTCGGACCGTGTATAATTTTACAACCTAATTTTGCTGGTTCAAGAGGATTTTGACCTCCGTGATTTATCAATGATCCGCCCATAAATACTAGATTTGATATTTTGTAAAATTTATTAAGCTCACCATAAGTATCAACTATATATACCTCTGAATCGCTATTAATTTTTTTTTTGGAACTATGCATGTGTGTTTTCAAGGAATAATTCTCAGCCTCCTTTTTTATTTGGCTTGATCTTTCAGTGTGGCGAGGAACGATTATTGAGATCAACTTGTTGATAGATTTTTTATTTTTAAAATATAAATGATTTTGAAAAACAAAATTTTCTTCATTATAATGTGTGCTTGCAGCAGTTATAAGAATTTTTTTATTTTTAAAGAAATTTAATTTTTGTTTATTCAAAGTATCAAATTTTGCTTTCTTTCTTGTTGTGAATTTAAGATTACCAATATATTTTACTTTTTTTGCTCCCAATAAAAATAGTCGTTTATATGTTTCTTGGTTTTGAGCAAAACAAATATTAAATTTTTTAAAGATTTCTCTAGAAAATAATTGGATTAATCTCCATCTTTTAAAAGATTTTAATGTCATTCTTCCATTAAGCAAAATTAATTTAATTTTTTTTTGTTTAATATTGTAAATCAAATTTGGCCAAATCTCTGATTCACACAAAAAAAATATGCTTGGCTTCCAATAATTTAAAAATTTATTTATAATTAAATCATTATCAATAGGAAAAAATTGATGTTGAGTTTTTTTAAATTTAATGGTCTCAAATATTTTTGAGGAGCTAAGTGTAGTTGTTGTAATTAAAATTTGTTTAATTTTCTTGTTATTTTCAAACTTTTCTACAATTGGTATGATACTTAAAAGTTCACCTACACTAGAGCAATGAAACCAAATTAATTTACCTTTTTTTCTTATTTTTGAGGTTATCGCATATCTCTCAAAAAATCTTTTTGGATTTTCTTTTTTTTTTAAAATTCTGTATAAAATTATAATTGGAGATAATATTAGGAATATCTCACTAATAATCTTGTATATAAACTTCATTAAACTTTTGAGAGTTGTTTTTGATAGAATTTTTTATAAATATCAGATGAAGTTAATAATTCCTCATGTTTACCTTCACCTATTACTTTACCATTTTCTATAACATAAATCTTATTAGAATTTATTACTGTAGATAACCTATGAGCAATTACTATTGTAGTCCTGCCTTTAATTAAATGATTAATTGCTTTTTGTATTTTTTCCTCTGTTTCTGAGTCTAATGATGAAGTTGCCTCATCTAACAGGATTATTTTGCTTTTTTTAAGCATGGCTCTTGCTATTGATAACCTCTGTTTTTCTCCACCAGATAATTTAACACCATTTTCTCCAATTAAAGTATCATAGCCATTTGCCATTTTCCCAATAAATTCATCACAATTTGATTGTTTTGCAGCTTCAAATATCTCACCATCGGATGCATCTAACTTAGAGTATTTTATGTTATTTTTTATTGTGTCATCAAATAAAGTTATATCTTGACTAACAAGTGAAATATCTTTTCTTAAAGATTTAATTGAAAATTCATCAATGGCTTGATTGTCAATATAAATTTTTCCCTTTATTGGATCATAAAATCTAGGAATTAAATTTAATATTGTTGATTTTCCAGCACCACTATGTCCTACCAAGGCTGTCATTTCTGCGCTTCCTATATTTAAATTTATTTTGTCCAATACATGTTCCATACTTTCCGAATACCTAAAGGTAATATCTTCAAATTTTATATTTCCCTCATTTATAACTAAATGTTTATCGATATAAGTATCTTTGTTTTCATCTTCGATTATTGGCAATAAACGTTTTGCAGCTGATATTCCTTGATAGATACCCATATTTAAAGTTGCTAATGATCTGACAGGTTGATAGGCTAACATCATTGCTGCTAAAAATGAAAAGAAATTATTTAATTCAAGTTCTCCTTTAATAATTAAATTCCCAGAATAATAAATCAATCCGCCGATCATTAAACCTGTAAGAGTCTCCATTATTGGAGTTGCCCGATTCATTACAGTTTCTATCTTTACTACTTTTTCTTTAAAACTGTTTATAAGTTTTGCTAATCTGCTGTTTTCATAATTTTCATTTTGAAATATTTTTATGATTTTATGATTTCTAATTATTTCGAGAAAAAAAGAATTTAAAAATCCAGAAATTTCTTGAGATTGTGTTGTAACTTTACCTATTCTTTTGCCTAAGGATTTAGCAGCAAAAGAGGCAAGCGGAATCATTATTATAGCAAATATCGCTAACTTCCAATTTTGATAAAACATAACTCCAACTAATGCAAATAGAGTCAAAGTGTCTTTAGTAAATAATAAAATTGTATCAGTAACAAGTTTCTTTACCATTCCTGCATCGTAGTTAATATGTGATAAAAACTTTCCTGAGTGTTTCTTATCTACTTTTTCAACACTAGAAGTTAATATTGATTGCATAATTTGAGATTGCAAAATTCTTTGAACTTCACCCCCTACTTGAATTAATAATATTTTAGCAATATAGAGCGATGTTCCTTTTACTGTGAAAGCAAATAATATTGCAAATGGAATTAAAAGCATTAATTGCTCGTTTTTATCAATAAATATTTTTTCAATAGCTGGATCAAGCAAATAAGCAATTAAGGCGGTGCTACCTGCAACTAAAGTAGAAAAAAACACAGAAAGAAAAATTTTTCCAAGATATTTTTTAGTATAATTACTATAAAGTTTTTTTAGAATATCTAAATTTGTCATTGCTTAAATTTTTCCAATTAAAATACTTATTAAAACTATTAAACCCAGTAAATTATTACTTTTAAAAATATTTAAATTTTTTTTTTTATCTTTTTTATCAAAATTTAATATTTGAAAAAAAAATAAGTGTATAATTGCCAATATAACGCCAGCAAAAAAATAATTATTTAAACTCAGCTTCAAACCCATAATTAGATAACAAAAAATAAATAAAGAATAACATATTGACAAAAATATTTTTGGACTCTCTTTAAATTTTATAGATGTTGATTTTACTCCTATTATCTCATCATCTTCTATATCTTGAAATCCATATATAGTGTCGTAACCCAATGTCCAAAATATGGCGCCAAAATAAAATACTATTGGTATTAAGCTTATGCTTTCATTTATTGCTGTCCAGCCAAGTAATAATCCATAATTAAATGTAAATCCTAAAAATAACTGGGGCCAGTATGTATACCGCTTCATTAATGGATAAGTAAAAGCAAATGGCATAGAGGCAATTGCTAATAAAACTGTTAAAAAATTAAAATTTAATAAAACAAAAAATGCCAACAAACATAATATAATTGAATAAATTATTGCTAGTTTAGTAGTTATTTTGCCTGAAGCTATAGGTCTATTTTTTGTTCTCTCAACATTTCTATCAAAGTCTTTATCAATAATATCATTTACAATACATCCCGCAGACCTCATTAAAACTGATCCACAAAAAAATAAAATCATATAATATATGAATTGGTCAATTCCATTTTGGAAATCATAAGCAATAGTTAAGCCCCATGTGCATGGCCAAAATAACAACATAAAACCAATAGGTTTTTTTAATCTTGTTAATTCGAAGAAGATACTTATATGAGACATATAAATAATTAAATAACAAAGATTTTTTATTAAGCAAATTTAATCTACATGAATATTGATTACACAGTAGTTGCACTAATGTTTCCAGCTATTCCATTAATTATGAATGTATATTCTACAAGATTTCATACATTAAGTGCATTAATCAGAAAAATACATGACGAATATGTTTTTGAAAAACATACTCCACCTGAGTGGAAAGATCAGCTTAATAACTTAAATGACAGGATAGGTGTCTTAAAATATTCAATAATGTTTGGAGCTTTTGGCTTTTTATTTAACATGGTTACAGTCTTTGCTTTATATTTAGATGAATTATTCATAGCTAGAATAATATTTGGATCCTGCTGTCTATCTGTTATGATATCAATTATCTTTTTTATAAGAGAAATTCAAATTTCTACAAAAGCTCTAAGACTTCATATATCTGATATGGATGAGCAGTTTAAGGAATAATTACAGCCGGTCCTAAAATTTTCCTTCCTTCTAAATCTCTGTGTGCATCAACTATATTTTCTAGTTTATACTCTTTAAATATTTCGATTTTAACTTTGCCAGAAGTTACTTTATAAAATAATACTTCAGACGCTTCCTCAAGCTCTTCTTTGGTACTCAAATATTGCTGCATAGATGGTCTAGTCAAGTAAAGACCTTTTGGTTGTATTAATTTTGGAACATTTATATCTGATAGTGGTCCTGATGCATTTCCAAAAGAAACCAACATACCTCGAATACTTAAACATTCTAAAGAGCCTTCAAGTGTATTTTTACCAACTCCATCATAGACAACTGGAACTCCTTTATTATTTGTGATTTCTAAAACTTTTTTTGCAAAATTTTCTTTATTATAATTTATTACATAATCGTATCCATTTTTTTTAGCATTTTCTATTTTATTATCCGAACCAACTGTTCCTATAACCTTGCATCCCAAACTTTTAGCCCATTGACCAAAGATTTGCCCAACACCACCTGCGGCCGCATGAAATAATACTGTTTCACCTTTTTTTATCGGGTATGTTTTGTGTAATAAATAAAAAGTAGTCAAACCTTTTGTCATTAATGTTGCGGCTACTTTAAAATCAACACTATCAGGAATTTTTACTAAATTTTTAATAGGATAATTTCTATGAGTTGAATAGGAGCCCAAAGGTGCCCCAGCATAAGACACTTTATCGCCAATTTTAAAATCTCTTATTTCTGAACCAACTTCAATAATTATACCCGCACCCTCAGCACCAATTCCTGTAGGAAGTTTTAAAGGATATAATCCTGATCTATGGTAAGTATCAATGTAATTTAAACCTATTGCTTTATGCTCAATTGTTACTTCATCTGGCTTTGGTTTTTCGAGTGAAATATCTTTTAATTCTAATACTTCTGGCCCACCATTTTTCGAAATTTGAATTGCTTTCATCTATTTTACAAATGTACCACTATGATATTCTTCAATAGCTTGAAGTATTTCTTGCTTTGTATTCATTACAAATGGTCCACCTCTAGCTATTTGTTCTCCAATTGGTTTTCCAGAGATTAATAGAAATTTTGAATTTGATAAAGCTGAAACTTTAAGATTTTTTCCCCTTGTTAATAAAATTAATGTTGAGTTTTTTACTTTATCGTGATTTTTATCTCCAATACCTATTTCACCATTTATTAGGTAAATAAATGAGTTATGTGTTGACGTAATATCAAAAATAAATTCTTTTCCTTTTTTTAATTCAATATCAAAATATACTGGCTCTACATTATGTCCTTTAATAGGGCCTTCTGCTTTTTCAAACTTACCAGCGATTACTTTAATTTGTTTATCAGCATCTTTGTGTAATGCCATTTGATCAGCATCAATATAATGGTACTCTGGCTTGCTCATTTTCATTTTTGCCGGCATGTTAATCCACAATTGGAAACCATGAAGCTTCCCTTCTTTCATAGCTGGCATTTCAGAGTGAATAATTCCACTACCAGTTTTCATCCACTGTACATCTCCTGCGGTCATTCTGCCTTTCCCTCCGGTGCTATCTTTATGTTCAAAATCTCCAGCCAGCATATATGTAACTGTTTCAATTCCTCTGTGAGGATGAGCAGGGAAACCTGCAATATAATCCTCTATATTTTCAGATCCGAATTCATCTAACATTAAAAATGGATCAAAATAATTTGGCTCTACACCGATGCTTCTTTTTAATTTTACACCCGCGCCATCTGTTGCTGGGATAGGATCAATTATTTGATTTACTTGAATATCAGACATGGCCTTTATATAATTCTTTATATTATTTAATCAAGACTTTGACTATGAATTCTAGAGCAAAAACTATTATAGATTTTTGGTTTATAAAAACTTCTTCTGAAAAAAGATTTAAAAAGGATGAAGCTTTTGATCTTGAAATAAAAAACAATTTTATGGAAGATCATAAGTTAGCTAAATCAGGCGAATGTGAAGACTGGCTTAATACAGCAAAAGAATGTCTGGCTTTAATTATTCTCCTTGATCAATTTTCTAGAAATTTATTTAGGGACAAAAAAGAGGCATTTGATCAGGACCACAAAGCTAGATTAGCTGTGAATCAAGGAATATATTTAGGTCACTTACAAGCGCTTAATGAAACAGAAAGATTATTTTTTCTCTTACCACTAATTCACAGTGAAGAATTAATTGATCATGAGAGGGCATATGCTTTATTAGATAAATATTTAAAAAATCATCCTGATATACAAAACATCAAAAAATTTTGGATTGATCATACGCGAGTAATTGAAAAATTTAGAAGGTATCCACACAGAAATAAAATCTTAGGAAGACAATCAACTGATGAAGAGATTAAGTTTTTAAGTGGGCCAAACTCTTCTTGGTAATTAAAGTAAATTATTTAGATCACTTAATTTATTAATTTCTGTTAATGGTTTATAATCTAAATTATCGAATATATTTTTATTTCTATTTACCCAAACTGCATTAAATCCAAAGTTACCTGCTGCAGACACATCCCATGTGTTTGAGCTTAAATAAGCAAATTGATTTTTTTTAATCTGATACTTTTTAATTGGAATGTTATAAACATTCGGATGAGGTTTATAAATTCTTACTTCTTCAATAGACAAAACATCGTCAAAAATACTTTCTAAATCATTGCTATTGACTAGTTCATCTAGCAAGGATGGTGTTCCATTTGAAAGAATTGCAAGTTTATATTTTTTTTCTTTAAGTTTTTTTAAAGTTTCTTTTACTTCAGGAAATGTTGACAGAACTTTGTAAAGATCTAATAACTCACCTTTCATAGATGTATCAATATTAAAAACTTTCATTGATTTATCCAAACTTTCTTCAGTAATTTTCCAAAAATCTTGATGTCTATCCATTAGACTTCTTAGCCATGTGTATTCAAGCTGAGTTGTTCTCCAATAATTCGCAAATAGCTCCCATTTATCTCCAATTTTATTTTTACATTTTTCTGCAGCAGAATTCACATCAAAAAGTGTTCCATATGCATCAAAAATAATTGCTTTGATATTTTCCATAAAACTTTTAATTTAATTATATGTCTAATATTAGATTATTTTACCCAGAAAGTTTATCCAATAATTTAAGTGGAAAATTAAATAAAGATCAGTCTAGATATTTAACTTCAGTAATGCGACTAAAAACTAATCAAGAATTTTCTCTTTTTAACAAGTCAGGTGAGTGGAATACAAAAATATTATCTATAAATAAAGGAATTGTAGAATTTGAAGTTCAAAATCAATTGAGAGAATCAATTCAAGAGAGAGAAATTTGGCTAGTGTTTGCGCCTATTAAATCAAATTATTTTAATTTTATGATACAGAAGGCAACTGAAATTGGAGTAACAAAACTTTGCCCAATAACTACCGAAAGAACAATTATAAGAAAGATAAACGAAGATAGATTAAATAAAATTTTAATTGAGGCCACAGAGCAAAGTAACAGGCTAACAGTTCCATCAATTGAAAAAATTCAAAAGCTAGAGCAATTTTTAAATGGAAATAAAAATATAAATTTGGTATTTGGAGATCTAAATTCCGCAAATAAAAAAATTGAATTAAAAGACTCTTCAAAACCAATTGCTGTATTAATTGGTCCTGAAGGAGATTTTTCTGAGGCTGAAAGAGCAAAGATTCTTGAATTTGATGGCGTTCAATCAATTAAGTTGAATGATAATATTTTAAGGTCAGAAACTGCTGTAATATCGTCGTTATCTGTTCTCAATTATCTAATTAATTGATAAATTGTCGCGAATATTAAAGTGTATTTTTTATAAATTGGTCATATATAAGTTTTACAGATGAAAAAAATACTAACAACTATAGCTCTAACTATTATTCAGCCTTCTTTAGTTTTTGCTAATCAGCCTAAAAATTGGCAACTAGGTTTTCAAGAAGCTGCGTCTCAATCAATGAGAGATATTGTTTGGTTCCACGATTATATGTTGATGCCAATCATAGTAGCTATAAGTGCATTCGTTTTATTTTTGATGCTTTACGCTATGGTAAGATTTAGAGCATCAAAAAATCCAAATCCATCAAAAAGAACACATAACGTTTTAGTAGAAATTATATGGACACTAGTACCATGTTTAATTTTAATAGTAATGGCAGTTCCATCATTTAAAGTTTTATATTCTCAAGACACCATTCCTAAGGCAGACGTAACAATCAAAGCAATAGGATATCAATGGTACTGGGGATATGAGTATCCAGATGAAAATATTATTTTTGACTCATATATGATTGAAGAAAAAGACTTACAAGCTGGTCAGCCGAGATTACTAGCAGTAGATAACGTTGTAGTTGTTCCAGTAAATAAAGTTGTTAAAGTACTAATTACAGCAAATGACGTTTTACATGCTTGGGCATTACCAGCATTTGGAGTAAAAAGAGATGCAATGCCAGGTCGTATAAATGAAACATGGTTTAAAGCAGAAAGAGTGGGAACTTTTTATGGTCAATGTTCGGAGCTTTGTGGAATTAAACATGCATTTATGCCAATTGAAGTTAGGGTTGTCTCTGAGGAAGATTACCAATTATGGCTTGAGGAAGCAAAAATCAAATTTGCTAAAGATGATATATTTGAAAACACTAAATTAATAGCGAGTAAATAATAATGAGTACAGCAGAAACAACACACGCACACGATCACCATACTCCTACGGGCTGGAAGAGATGGGCTTATTCTACAAATCATAAAGATATAGGAACAATGTATCTAATTTTTGCAATTATAGCAGGAGTTATAGGTACAGCTTTTTCAGTTGTCATGAGAATGGAATTAATGCATCCTGGTGATGGAATTTTAAACGGAAATTATCATCTTTATAATGTCTTAGTTACTGGTCATGGATTAATTATGATCTTTTTCATGGTTATGCCAGCAATGATTGGTGGTTTTGGAAATTGGTTTGTTCCAATAATGATTGGAGCTCCTGATATGGCTTTTCCAAGAATGAATAATATTTCTTTTTGGCTATTACCTGTTTCATTTATTTTGTTAATTGCGTCTATATTTATGGATGGACCTCCAGGTGCTAAAGGAGTAGGGGGTGGCTGGACTATTTACCCACCTTTATCATCAAAAGCAGGCCAACCTGGACCAGCTATGGATTTTGCAATTCTTAGTTTACACATTGCGGGTGCTTCCTCAATATTAGGAGCAGTAAACTTTATAACAACAATATTAAACATGAGAACACCAGGTATGACTTTACATAAAATGCCATTGTTTGCTTGGTCTATTTTAGTTACTGCATTTTTATTATTATTATCTTTACCAGTATTAGCTGGAGCCATTACAATGTTATTGACTGATAGAAATTTTGGAACAGCTTTCTTTGAAGCACAAACAGGTGGAGATCCAACTTTATTTCAACATTTGTTCTGGTTCTTTGGTCATCCAGAAGTTTATATATTAATTTTGCCAGGCTTCGGAATGATAAGCCACATTGTTTCAACTTTTTCAAAAAAACCAGTATTTGGTTATCTTGGAATGGCTTATGCTATGGTTGCAATTGGTGTTGTAGGATTTGTAGTATGGGCCCACCACATGTATACGGTTGGTCTCGACACAGATACTAAAGCTTATTTTCTTGCAGCAACTATGATTATTGCAGTTCCAACAGGAATTAAAATATTTTCTTGGATTGCTACCATGTGGGGTGGATCAATTTCATTTAAAACGCCGATGGTTTGGGCTTTAGGTTTTATATTTTTATTTACAGTTGGTGGAGTTACCGGAATTGTTCTAGCAAACGCTGGTGTTGACACTGCATTGCACGACACATATTACGTGGTCGCTCATTTCCATTATGTTCTTTCACTTGGAGCAGTATTTGCGATATTTGCAGGATTCTATTACTGGTTTAGTAAAATGTCTGGATATGAGTATTCAGAGTGGCTTGGACAACTACATTTCTGGTTAACTTTTGTTGGAGTGAACCTGGTATTCTTTCCTCAGCACTTTTTAGGATTAGCAGGAATGCCAAGGAGATATGCAGACTATCCAGATGCGTTTGCTGATTGGAATTATATATCATCAATCGGCTCATATATTTCTGTTGTCGGATTAGGAGTCTTCTTTGTAAATATAATTTATGCATTTATTAAAAAAGAAAAAGCAGCTCAGAATCCTTGGGGAGAAGGCGCCACTACACTTGAATGGACTGTACCATCTCCGCCAAATTTTCATACATTCGAAGAGTTGCCTAAGTTTGAAGAGGAGTATGAAACTGCAGAAAAATCTGGTAGTTAGTTCTTTTAAAAAGATAAATTGATCTGATGTCTATTGTATTTACAAAATCAAAAAAAACATATTTTGATTTAGGAGTCATTCCTGAACTACTAAAGTTAATGAAGCCAAGAGTAATGTCTTTAGTGATATTTACATGTGCAGTTGGATTATTAACTGCACCAGATTCAGTTTCATTTACTACTTCAGTATTAGGTATTCTAATAGTTGCGGTTGGTGCAGGAGCAGCTGGTGCATTAAACATGTGGTACGAGGCTGATGTTGATAAATTGATGACCAGAACATGCTTAAGACCAATACCAAGGGGAAGTTTAAAAAAAAACCAAGCTTTATATTTTGGAACAGTTCTATCTTTTTTATCAGTAATAACACTATATTATTTTACAAATTTACTTTCAGCATCATTGTTGTTATTCACGATATTATTTTATTTATTTGTTTATACAATTTGGTTAAAAAGAAAAACTCCACAAAATATTGTAATAGGTGGAGCGGCAGGTGCCTTACCACCAGTCATAGGTTGGACAATAGCAACAAATAACATTTCTATAGAGCCAATTACTTTTTTTATAATTATATTTCTTTGGACACCATCTCATTTCTGGTCTTTAAGCTTATATAAAGTCCAAGATTATAAAAAGGCAAATATTCCAATGATGCCAATTACAAACGGCATTGAAACCACTAAGAAAAATATATTTATATATTCATTACTAATGTTGCCAGCTATTGCTCTGCCATACTATGTTGATTTTGTTGGAGAAGTATTTTTATTATGCGGTTTAGCCTTAACATTTTATTATAATTATCTTTGTTATCAGCTTTACAGTTTTAAAAAGAATAAATTTGAAATTAAAAAGGCTCAGCAAATATTTGGATACTCAATTTTTTATTTATTTTTAGTATTTGTATTATTCTTAGTAGATAAATTAATATAATGATGATTAAAGATAATAAAATGAAAAAAAGAAATTTAAAGACAGCCTTGGGATTAATTATTTTTATAGTTTTTTTATTTATATTTACACTTTATAACATAGGAGTATTCGATCGACCTTTATGATTAAAAAAAAAATATTAACACCAATAATATTATCAGGAATATTTGTTTTTATGCTTGGTTTATCTTTTGCAGCAGTTCCGCTGTATGATCTATTTTGTAGAGTAACTGGGTTTGGTGGAACAACACAAATATCAAAAGAAGCACCAAAAATAGTATTAAATGAAACAATTAATGTTAGGCTTGATACAAATGTTAATTCACAATTGGATTGGAAATTTGAGTCCGAGGCAAATACGATGGAGGTTAAGCCGGGTAAAGTTTATAAAATTAAATTTAATGTTGAAAATTTAGGAAGCGAACCATCATCAGGTGTTGCAAGCTACAATGTTTCTCCTTCTTCCTTTGGAGCATATTTTAATAAAATCGGCTGTTTTTGTTTCGAAAAACAAACTTTAAATCCAGGAGAAAAAGCTAGCTATGATTTAGTTTTCTATTTAGACCCAGAGCTAGTAAAAGATCCTAAAACTGCGAAAGTAGAGGATGTAACTATGTCCTATACATTTTTCTCATCAGAATATTATAAGCAAAGTAAGAAGGTATACTAATGTCGGCTGGTGAAAAAAAACATGATTATCATCTAGTAGATCCAAGCCCTTGGCCAATTTATACTTCATTTGCAACTTTAGTATTAGCAATTGGCTCAATTTATTATTTTCATTCAAAAGTAATGTGGGCAATGATCCTTGGTCTGGCTCTCGTTTGTTATGGAGCATTCATGTGGTTTAGGGATGTTGTTATAGAGGCTGAACATCAGGGTCATCATACGCCTGTTGTTCAAATTCATCATAGATATGGAATGACTCTATTCATTGCGTCCGAGGTAATGTTTTTTGTTGCTTGGTTCTGGGCGTACTTTGATGCAAGTTTGTTTCCAAGTGAATTCGTTGGAAATGTTTGGCCTCCAAAAGATATAGAAGTTTTTGATCCTTGGGATATTCCGTTAATCAATACGTTAGTATTATTATTATCAGGAACTACAGTAACTTGGGCCCATCATGCTCTTTTAGAGGATGATAGAAAGGGGTTTATTCAAGGCTTGTCATGGACTGTCTTCTTAGGAGTGTGTTTCACTGCACTTCAAGCTTACGAATACGATCACGCAACGTTTGAATTTTCTGATCATATTTATGGTGCTACTTTTTATATGGCAACCGGATTTCACGGTTTCCATGTGATCATAGGCACTATCTTCTTAGCTGTTTGCTTATGGAGAGGAAAATTAGGTCATTTCAATAAAGATCATCACTTTGGATTTGAGGCTGCAGCGTGGTACTGGCATTTTGTTGATGTGGTTTGGTTGTTTTTATTTGCAGCTATATATGTTTGGGGTAGTTAAAACATACTAATTTGAAACATAAACTTTCCTTTTCAATTTTTGTTTATTCGTTTATTCTAATATTTATTGCGCTAGGAGTTTGGCAATTATACAGACTAGAGTGGAAGCTCAATTTAATTTCAGAAATAAATAATGCAATATCAAGCGACCCCATTGAGTTTAAATCAAATAATATAAAAAACTTTCAAAAGGTTAGTTTCAATGGGAAAATTAATAATGAAAAAATAATATATTTATATAATTTAAACGAAGAAGGTGAGCCTGGATTTGAAATTATCAATCCAATCAACATAGAAAATAAAAATTTTCTCATAAATAGAGGATGGGTAAAAATGGATCATAAAAGCAAATCTTTTATTACCAATAATGAAAATTTTGTAGGAATTTTAAGAGAAAAATCTAAATCAAGCTATTTTAAGCCTGAAAACGATTTACTTAATAATTATTGGTTTAAATTAGAAGATAATGATTTGAAAAAATATACAGGTTTAACATTTTCAAAATATATTATTTATCTATACGACTCAGATCCAACAAAAATTCCTAAACCAAAAAATATTTCAGCAAATTTATCAAATAATCATTTAAAATACGCTCTAACATGGTTTTCATTAGCGATTTCAATTTTTTTAATATATTTATATTTTAGAAAAAAAAATTACTAATGGAATATATAAGTACAAGAAATAATCAGAAATGCTTTACATTTAAGGATGTTTTCCTCAAAGGTTTGGCAGATGACGGAGGTCTTTTTGTACCAAAATCGTTTAAACCACTAAATAAACAAGAATTAAATAATCTCAAAAGTCTTGAATATAATGATTTAGCGGTAGAAATAATTTATCCTTTTATTGGAGATTTCATGTCTAAAGATGAATTAATCTCCACTATATCAAAATCTTATTCAAATTTTAGATCTAACGATGTCGTAAAAATCTCTAATTTAGGAAATTTAAAAGTTTTAGAATTATTCCATGGACCTACACTCGCATTTAAAGATATTGCAATGCAATTAATAGGCAATTTTTATCAATACTATTTAGGGTGTGATCAAAAAAAAATTAATATAATAGTGGCAACTTCAGGTGATACTGGTGCAGCCGCTATTGATGCATTAAAAGGAAAAGAAAATTTAAACGTATTTGTGTTGCATCCAAATAATAGAATTTCACCAGTACAAAGGAAACTAATGACGATACATGACGATAGCAATGTATATAATATTGCAATAGAGGGTAACTTTGATGATTGTCAAAATTTAGTAAAAGAAATGTTTAATGACGAAAATTTTTCTAAAAAAATTAATATGTCAGGAGTAAACTCAATCAACTGGGCAAGAATTATTGCTCAGGCAGTTTATTATTTTTATGCTTATTTTAAAGTAGGAACCGACCAACCTCTTTCTTTTTCTGTTCCAACAGGAAATTTTGGAGACATTTATGCAGGCTACTTAGCAAAAAAACTAGGTCTTCCAATTGATAAATTAATTGTGGCTACAAATAAAAATGACATTCTTCACAGAGCAATATCTGGAGGTGATTACACTCAAAAGAAAGTTGAAGAGACAAATACACCAAGCATGGATATTCAGATAGCAAGTAACTTTGAAAGGCTTTTATACGACGTAAAAAATTGCAACTCAGAAGTTACCAAAGACGTAATGAGTAAAATTAAAAAAAATAAATATAAAATAGATAAAAGTGATTTAGAAGAGATTAAAAAGAATTTTACCTCTGAGATGCTTGATGAAAATGAAACTATTGAAATGATAAAAATAATTTATGAGCAAAACAAAATAGTAGTCGATCCTCATACTGCAGTTGGTATCGGTGCCTTAAGAAAGCTAGGATTAGAAAAAAATTGTGTTGTATTATCAACTGCACATCCTTGTAAATTTCCAAAAGCAATAGAAGATGCAATTTCAAAAACCGAGAATTTACCAGATAGTCTAAAATTTGTTAATAATAGAGAAGAAAAATTTGAAGTTCTTTCAAACGATATAGAAAAAGTAAAAAACTATGTATTGAATTCAATATGAAACTCAAAATAAAAGATCAAATACCAGACACTGAAATTTTCCAGTTAATTGATGGAGAACCGCAACAAAGCAAATTAAGAAAGATCTTAGGTAATGGTAAAATTATTTTGTTTGGCTTACCAGGAGCATTTACCTCAACCTGCTCAAAACTTCATCTTCCAGGTTTCGTAGCAAATGCAGATAAAATTAAAGAAAAAGGAATAGAAAATATATTTTGTTTATCAGTAAATGACCCTTATGTAATGGATGCGTGGGGAAAGGTAAATAATACTGGAGATAAAATTAAAATGTTATCTGATCCATATTTATTATTTACAAAAGCAATTGGCGCAGAAGTTGATAGAAATTCTAAAGGAATGGGTACCAGATCAAATCGTTATACAATGGTTATTGAAAACTTAGAAGTAGTATATATTTATGTTGAAAAAGAGACTAAACAATGTGGTCTGACTTCAGCAAAAAGCATTTTAGATATCCTTTAATCGGTTGAGTGGATCTGTTATAAATTATTTTGACAATATATGAATTTTCAAAGTTTTTTATTTAGATTAAAAAGATTAATAATTCCAGTTTTAAGAAATCCATTACTTTTATTTAAAATCTTTAATATTAAAAAAATTTTAAAAGCATTAAAGAGTCTATCTAATATACAAGTTTCCTTTAAAGATCTTAAAAAGGATTATCAAATAACTACATTATTCAAAACTTTTGAAAAAATTAGTTTAATTTCAGATATAAATTTAAATAAAAATAATTTTTTAATCAAAGAAACAAAAATAGATGACTTAGAAAAAAAATATTTAAATAATGACAATTGTGAAAAATTAAAAAATTTGTTTAATCAATATGGGAGTGATAAAACAAAATCATTATTAGTTTATGTTTATTTTGAAATATTTAATAATTTTAATATAAATTCTTTATTTGAAATTGGTTTAGGCACAAATAATATTAGTGTTAGATCAAATATGGGTTTAGATGGAAAACCAGGGGCATCATTAAGAGCGTTTAGAGACTATTTGGGAATTAATGTATATGGTGCTGATGTCGATAAATCGATATTATTTGAAGAAAAACATATACAAACATTTTTTGTTGATCAATTAAATATTGAAACAATCAAAAATATCAAATCATTAATTCCAAAAGTAGATCTAATTATTGATGATGGCCTTCATCAACCTGATGCTAATTTAAATGTTATTTTAAATTTATTAGATCATTTAAATTCAAACGGTATCCTTGTGATTGAAGATATAGAACCTAGTTTTGTTGATATATTTCAAATTATCGAAAAAATTTATAATAAATCTGAAAATTTTAAATCGTCACTTATAAATATGAAAAATGGTTATTGTCTTGTAATACAAAAGATAAAATAAATTATTAGGGGAGGGTATTCTGTTGCCCGGCAAAAGAATTATTTTTTTACCTCTTTCCATCCTTGCTTTAAATAATGTTTTCTCAATATAAAATAAGTTAAAAATGGATAAACTAAATGAGCAATTCCAAAAGTAATTATTGCTAGAATTAAATGAACCACTGCGTGAGTCCAAATACCCTTAACTGCCCAATAGATTGGACCAAACAGGAAAACCCATAACCAACTTATGGGTGTAGATACTGTTTCGGTATAATTATTTCTAGTATTTTTAAATTTCATAAAGATATCTTAATAAACTTTAGTCTAAACTTAAAGGGGCGTTCTGTATCCCGCCCTCGGTCAGATAGTACCATAAAATATGAATTTTTGAAAAGGTACATAGTTAGGTACATAGTAATTTACGTTTTTTTTGTAATAAATTTATGTTTGAGGTACATAGCAAAATTTGATTAAATTTACTTTATGCAAAAGGTTAAAGATTTAAAATCATTAGAAAAATTTTCTAAATTATACAAAGATTATAAAATTTTGAATTTTGACAGCGGAAATATAAAAAAGGAAGATTTTGAAAATAATACAAAACTAATACTTTCTTCATTGCAGCATCTTGTGCCAATAATTGAAGAATTTGATAATACGACCCCAACAACTCAAATTACATTTCAAGTTATAACCGAGGGTTTTGTTACCAAGAAGAAATTTACTGATGTTCAGTTAAATATTAAGAGGTGGCAGGAAGTCACAAAATTATCAGGTGGTTCTGATCAACTTAATCGAATTCTTTCAATGTTAACTGGTTCTCATTAGGACGTTCTGTTGCCAGGTGCCTTACAATTAACCACCACCAAATGTCACCAGAACATATAAAATTAATATTGCTAACCCTAGCATTACTATGTAGTGCATATTTTCTCCTTAAAGTTTTTATCTTCCTCGACACCCGTAAGTGGTAAAGTACGTTTTAAATTGTTTCTTTCTTTCTTTTGATATCCAACATTGTCCTTTACTAGAATCATAATATATTCTTTTAACTTCAAATGAATCAATTTCTTTTCCATTAGCATATACTTTTAAATATTGACCCAATGAAACAGAATTACGATTAGTTTTAACATTTTTTGTACTCATCGTACAAAAAATTCCTGTAAATCCACAATCATTATATGCAGCATCTTTACCGCTCCATGAAGCAGACCTAACATAATCTCCAGCAAATGCTGAAGTGTGAATTAATAAAAAAAGTAATACAACAATCCGTATCATAAATTTTAAAGGGGCGTTCTGTTGCCAGGTGCCCCGAACTTTGTAACATTATTCGCGAATAATTTGAATTGAAAAGTGAGGAATTTCAATAGAAGTGCGATCGTAGTGCGGACAGGTTTTTTGTGTTAAGCTAAAAAAATGGCAACCTATAAAGCTGATATAATACAGGCGCTTAAAAATTTAGGTGGTTCAGCTCATCTTAAACAAATTCATAAAGAAGTAGCCAGGTTAAGAAAAGGAAAGCTTAAGAAAACCTGGAAATATTCTATTCAAGAAAATCTACAAAGACATTCTTCAGACTCAATTTATGGAAGAGGAAAATATGGAAGTGGAGATGATATTTTTTATATGGTCGAAGGGAAAAGAAAGGGCATATGGGGTCTGAGGGAAATGTCAGAAAATATAAAAAATTATAAGAGTAGTGTTAGTTTAAGCGATATTATAAAAAAAATATCAAAAGATTGGATTAACTACAGAAAAGCATCAGAAGGAGTTAATAAAGTTGGCTCCAAAATTAAAAGAGTTAATCAAAATCATCCCATGTATGATTTAGTAATTAATCAATGGTCAGATAAAATATCAGAAAATGTAAACCTCAAAAAATACAAAGTTGAGTCAAAGCTTGGCGATGGACAGCTATCAGCTGGTCCGTGGCTAGCAATAATGGATAGAAGTTTGACTGAAACTGCTACAGAGGAGTTTTATGTTGTATATTTGTTTTCAAGGTCAGCACAAAAACTCTATTTATCTATAGGTATAGGTGCAACTCAATTTCAAGAAATTTATGGAATGACAAATTTGTGTGTTGAGAAATTAGATTTGGCTGCAAAAGAATTCAGAAACTTATTTGATAAATATAAACCGAAAAACACTATTAAAAAGATAGACATATTAGAGGATAAATTAAACTTTGAACCACCTCTAAAAGGAAGTTCAAGAAACTTGAATATATTATATGAAAAAGGTGTTAGTTTTTCAAAAGAATATGATCTAAGCAATATTAATGACGAAATATTGGTTCAAGATTTAAAAGATTATATTAATATTTATGCAAATATTATTAATGATCCTAAGTCAGAGAACTTAAATATTCTAGCTGAAACTTTAATAAGCAAAGATGAAATTAAAAAAAATCAAGACAATAGTAAAATAGAATACGATTATAAAATAAAGGATTTTCAACCTAAAAATAAAAAAAAGGTAAAAACTAAAACTACAGTCGCTAACCAGGCAAAAAATAAAAGAAAAACTCAAGACTCAAAATTAATTGGAAAAAAAGGTGAAAACTATGTTTGTGAATTTGAAAGAAAAAAACTTAAAAAAATTAATAGAGAAGATTTGGCAAAAAAAGTTTACAATCACGATGATAATAATGAATTTCCAGGTTGGGATATAACTTCTTATGATGAAAAAGGAAATGAGATCTATATTGAGGTTAAATCATCAAGAAAGAGTAAAACAGTTTTTAATATAACTGCACCAGAGTGGGAAGCGGCAAAGAAACAAGGAGATAAATATTTTATATATTTAGTTGAAAATGCACTTAATAATAAAATTAAAATAGCTGGAAGAATTAAAAATCCTGCAAAGCATGCACAACAAAAGAAAATTGAAGTAAATATCTCAGCTTATGAGATAAGATTGTAGGTGGTCCATGCGTGTAATATCATGGAACTTAGGGAAAAATTTTAAAATAATAGAACAACAATTAAAAATTGTTGATGAAGAAAAACCTGACATATTAGCTTTACAGGAAGTAACCAGTAAAAGTTACAAAATAATAAATGAAATTTTGAGACCAAAGTTTAAGCATATACATTTTAGTCTAGATTTAATTAAAGATAATAAATTGTCAGTTGGTCCTAGAAAATTAGGAGTTTTAACTGCATCAAATTATAAATTAGAAATGAGAGATTTAAATGAGTTTAATATTCCGTGGAGAGAAAGAATACTTAATCATAATATTTATACAGGTAAGAAAAAGATTAGATTCTATAATGCATACATACCTCCAGGTTCTTCTAATGGTTGGATTAAAATTGAAACTTTAGAAGGTATATTTGAAGGTTTAAATACAACAAGTTCAGATCCAAGGATTTTATGTGGAGATTTTAATATACCGCAATCAGAAAATCATAGACATAACATTATTACTTTTGCACAAAAAATGAAACTAAAGGGCAAACCCAGACTTAAGAAAAGCTTCAGGGGCGGAAGTGGAAAAAGATGGGATCAAGCTGAAAGAAATTTATTTGAAAACTTAAAGCCAGTAGGTATGCAAGATAGTTATAGAAAGAAGCATTCTTACAAAACCTATGAATATTCATTTGCAATTATAAGAAAAGGTAAAGTAGCAGCTAAAAGACGGTTTGATCATTTTTTTACATCAGATGATTTATCTGTAAATCAAATTGGATACCTGCACTCATATAGAGAAAAAAAATTAAGTGACCATTCACCTATACAAATTGATTTAGATTAAATTTACTAGTGCGGACACAGAGCGGATAAAATTAAATTTATCTATATAATTGTTGATAAATATAAGATGCTAAGGGGCGTTCTGTTGCCAGGTGCCCCAATTATAAGTATGCCGCTCCCCTAGCAATTAAATCTACTTCATTATTTAATTTATCAGTTGAGTGTGCTTTTACCCAACTCCATTTAATATCAAATTCATTTACAAGTAGATCTAACTCTATCCAAAGATCTTTATTTTTAACTTTTTGTTTACTAGCAGTTTTCCATCCATTTTTTTTCCAATTATAAATCCATTCAGTTATTCCAGATTTTACATATTTAGAATCTGTAAAAATTTGAACCTTACTACCTTTAGGGATTTTTTTTAGAGCTTTAATTGGTGCCAACAATTCCATCTGATTATTTGTTGTATCTTTTTTACTTCCTTTAATTTCAGTTTTTTTTCCATCATTTATTATTATTGCTGCCCAACCACCTTTACCTGGATTTCCTATACATGAACCATCAGTGTATACTTTAATCATTATTTTAAGTAATCCTTAAATGCATTTATATTCTGATGATACTTTAGTTTTTGAATATACTCTCTTGGATCTTTAATTTTTATATAAGCATCTTTTGGAGTATTTAAATAATCATATGCTCTTGTTAGCAAATATCTTAGTGCTGAACCTCGGCAAAGTATATTAAAATATTTCTTCTCGTTATTATTTAGCTTTCGAATACTTTCATATCCTTTAATAAGGTTTGTAGATTTACTTTTGTTTAAGAAATATTTTCTTCCTCTTTTATTAAAACATAAGGCGTTAATACAAATTGAAAGTTCATAAGCCAAAAAGTCGTTTGCTGAAAAATAAAAATCTATAAATCCATAATATTTTCTTTTATAGAAAAAAATATTATCAATAAATAAATCACAGTGAATAATTCCAGAATTTAGTTTCTTAGGCCAAGATTTTTTTAAATATTTATATTCATTTCTCATATCGTCTAAAATATTTTTTTGAACTTTATTTATTCTTTTGTTTATTGTAGCAAGTAATTTATTTAATTTTGGTACCGCTAATGTATTATTTCTATAAAGCCTAAGTTTTTTTGATGCATTATGTAATCTAGCAATATTTTTTCCTACAATATAGCAATCTCTTGGTGACAAAGCTTTTTTATCTTTGCCATTAAGAAAGCTAACAATGCATGCATTTTTTTTTTTTAGTTTTATAAGATGTTTTCCATTTATTGATCTAACTGGTTCAGGACATTTGATCTTTAGTTTTGAAAGTCCATACATCAACTTCATAAAAAAAGGCAAATCTTTTGAATTAACTCTTTTTTCAAAAATAGTTAGAATATATTTTTTACTTTTAGTCTTTATAAGGTAATTTGTATTCTCAATTCCTTTTTTAATACCTGAAAAACTTAAGATTTTTCCTATATTGAATTTTTTTTCAATTATTTGAATTTCTTTTTGATTAATTTTTGTATAAACAGCCATTAGTTTAATTTATTTGGAATTTTGAAAGTTATATTTTCTTTTATAATTTCTACTTCCTTAATTTCAACTTCATATTTATTTTTAAGACTATTAATAAAATTATTTACTAAAATTTCAGGAGCAGAGGCTCCTGATGATATACCAATGGTACTACATTTGTTTATTTCATCAAAGGGCGCTGAACTTTCAGAGTGTATCAGCATCGATTTTTTACAGCCAGAATTTTTTGCAACTTCAACCAATCTTACAGAGTTTGATGAATTTCTACTACCTATTACAAAAAACATTTCACACAATTTTGCAATATTTTTAACTGCACTTTGCCTATTTGTTGTTGCATAACAAATATCTTCTTTTTTTGGTTCTTTAATTTCAGGAAATTTAATTCGTAATTTTTCTATAATTTCCTTCGTATCGTCCACCGATAAAGTTGTTTGAGTTACATAAGCTATATTTTTTTTTGTATTCATATATTTTTCTACATCCTCAATAGATTCAATTAAATCAATCGACCCTTCGGGTAATTGACCTATTGTTCCAATAACTTCTGGATGATTTTTATGGCCAATTAACAAAATATGATTTCCTGCTTTATGTAAGTTTTCAGCTTCTCTATGAACTTTCGATACCAATGGACAAGTAGCATCAATATAAGTCATTTTTAAACCCTCTGCTTCTACTGGAACAGACTTTGGAACTCCGTGTGCAGAAAATATTACTGGTCTGGATTTGTCATTAATTTCACTTAGCTCCTCAATAAATATAGCTCCAATTTTTTTTAAACTTTCAACAACGTGTTTATTATGAACTATTTCATGTCTTACATAAACTGGGGCACCAAATTTATCTATACTTTTTTTAACAATCTCAATAGCTCTATCTACTCCTGCACAAAATCCTCTTGGGGCAGCTAATAATATTTTTATTTTATGCTTGTTCATTTTTCTCAATTAAATATTCCAATAATATATGTGGAAAGGTTAGTGACGCCAAACCAATAAATATTACTTTTGATATAGCACTATCTAAAAGATAATAATTCTTCAAATACAATAAAGACATTAAGAATAAAATACCTGTTAAAATTGTTAAAGGCATTGCTTTTATTACAAATTCTTTAAATCCATTTATAAAATTATTTCTATTTAGTTCATTTGAAAGTTTAAACGAATGTCTAATAGAATGTAAAAAACAGAAATAAATTGTAAATGCCAGTATTGGACTTAAAAAATAGTTTAATAGTAAAATAGATGTAAAATCCATTATAAGAAGAGATTTGACATCAATCTGTTTATTTAAAGAGATCAAAATATTTGCAAAAAAACTAATTATTATTAACAAATATAAAAACTCATTCGAAATCAATAGGCTTTGTGAGATATCAAAGTTTAAGTTTTTAAAAATTTCTAAAGTTTCGTTTTTATGAAATAACAGTGGAGCTATAATTACGAGAGAGCCTTTAAACAAATAGATTATATCATAATTTGTTTTATAATTAATAAATTCGGAGTCTTCCTTTCCAAAATGAAAAGAAGCAACTATCAAAAAAACAAATAGCAAAATTTTGGGAAACAGTAGCCATAACAAGATTACTAATAAGCCGATTAAAATATAAAAAATATAAAAAATCATACTCGATTTATAATTAAGTATTCTTAATAATTTTTTACCTTTTATATGATCCAACGCTCCGTGAGATATTCCTAAGCTTAATATCAAAAATAAAGATAAAATTAGTAAGTTTTTATCCCTTAAATATTGAAAGGCAGATAAAAATATACATACATTAAAAAAAATTAGTGAATGATAGAAATTGATTTTATTCATATAAATTAAAGAATATTTTTAATAAAAATCCATTTTGGCATTTTTAAAACTATAACAAAATCCTCAAAAAAATTACTTTTATTTGATAAAAATTTTATAACTGTTTTAGAGGGTGCTTTAAACATATTTAAGAATATATTTGGCATTTTTTCTGGATATCTTTTTAAAACATTTAAAAATATACTATCAAGAAAATGATATTTTTTTCCAATATGATAAGGTTTTAAATTTTTAATGTTTTCAATATTGTTACATATATATTTGCAATGATCTTGAATATTTAGGAAAGTATAACCAGTGCTTAGACGAGTCATACCTCCAGCAGACCCAATATTTATTATATTTTTTTCAATAATATTTTGTGGATAAAAAAGTGGAATAGCACCCTCTTCTTGATAATTAATTTTATAGTTATTTATTTTAAGAGTTTGTTTTATATATTTTTGTAATTGCTCATCATAATCTTGAAGTGATTTATCATTCATTCTAGATAACCAAGTAGTTTCAATCAATGCCTTATTTTTTGCAAATGGTAGAGTATAAAAAAAATGTATACTATCTCTTTGATCGCAATCAAAATCCATTAAATTAAAAATTTGATCATCGAAAATATTTTTTGAAGTTTCGATTTCTACACCTTTAAAATGTTGCCAGAGATTTTCTTCATTTTTTTGCTCCGCAGGTATACTATTAAATATAATTGAATTATCTAAATTTAATTGATCTGTATTTTTAAAAAATTTAATATTTTTATTTTGTTTTAATTGATTTAAGATTTTTTTATAAAATAAACCACTATCTATTGTCTGATAAGGGTATTCTTCGTTTATAATTTCATGTGACTCTGATTTTGAATTAATTGAAAAATTGTTCCAATTTTTGATTATGCAATCATCAAAATTATGTTCAGTAACTTTCCAAAATGACCATGTTTTATCTCTCTTATATTTTTCTCTAATTTCAACAATGGCTAATGATTTATTTTTTATTTTATTATTAATATCTAGTTCATAGGCTAAAGATAGCCCTGCACAACCACCTCCTAAAATTACATAATCATATTCTTTCATCAAGTCTTACATCCTCACTTATTATTTCATGCTCTCTCTTTCTTTGATGAGGCTCTGTACCTTTTAGAAAAAGTAATATTAAATCAAATACAGATAAAATTGTTTGGTACATTTTACCAAAATTATTTACATATATTTTGCCAGATTTTTCATAATTTTTCATATTTCGTTTATTTAATATTTTTCTTCCAATCTGCCTATAAACTCTTCTAGCCACAATTATTGAAAATCTATATTTAAATGGAATTTTTTTTATTGAACTGAAAGAACTTTCATAAAACATATCTGCAAGCTTTAAGGTTGCTTCAATATTTTCAAAATCGGGTTTAATATATTGCCTACTCATTTTTTTATCTTCAATCACATCTCTTGCTATATTTGTTAATTGCATTGCTATTCCAAGGTCTATGGCGCCTCTCAATGACCTTGTATCATTTACATTCAATATTTTAGCCATCATTAATCCAACAGTTCCAGCAACTCTATATGAGTAAACCAATAAATCTTTTACAGACCTTAAATAAACTTTTGGTTTTAAATCTGAACCAACTCCCTCTATGAGGTCATCTAAAATGATTCTTTTAATATTGTTATTATCTGCAATTATAATCATATCACTTAGTATTGTGCTATGTTCATCTTGATCAATTAATTTATTATCAAAATTTGTTTGTTCATAAATTGTTTTAAACATATCTCTTATGTTGTTAAATCTTTCTATTCTTAATTCCAAACTTATTTTTTCGTCTACTATATCATCCAAAATCCTGCAGAAAGCGTATAGTTTCGAGCAGTCGTGATAAATATTCTTAGGTAAAAAAAAACCAGCCCAATTAAAGGATTTTGCAAAAAGAGCTAGATAGTTTTTTTTTTTCATTGAATTATTTTATCTAAAACTTTAGCTGATGAAAGAACTCCAGGAACTCCTGCGCCTGGATGAGTTCCCGCACCTACAAAGTAAAGTCCGTCATAAATTTCTGATTTATTATGAAATCTAAAATAAGCAGATTGAGTAAATTTTGGTTGAATTGAAAAACCAGAACCATATTTAGTATTTAGATCATTTTCAAAATAATCAGGTGTTAAATAAAAATCTTCAACAATATTTTCTTTCAAATTTGGCATTAGGTCATTCTCCATTTTCTCGATCACTAAATTTTTCATTTTTTCTCCCTCAACCTTCCAATCGATATTTGATTGATTGTTTGGAACCGGAACAAGAACATAAAAACAATCGTGACCTTCTGGAGCCATTGATTTGTCAGTAGCGGAAGGTCTGTGCAGATAATAACTAATATCATTGTTCAACTTCTTATTATCAAAAATGTCTTCCAAATGTTCTTTATATTTATTTCCAAACTTAATTGTATGATGTTCAACATCATTATAAATTTTTTTAGTACCAAAATAATAAACAAATAGTCCCATTGAATATTCCATTCTATTTTTTTTCCAATTAAATAGGAAAGGATTATTCTTATTTAGATTTAGCAAGTTGTCATAAACTGCAGGCGGATCAGCATTACATATAATATAATTTGCATTTATATTTTCCTTATTGTCTAATGTAACGCCAATAATCTTTTTATGATCTAACATTATCTTTTTAACTTCATGACCTTTGATAATTTCTATTCCAACTTCTTTCATTAATTTTTCTAGTCCACTTATAATTTTACCTGTTCCACCCATGGAATAATGAATACCCCATTTTTTTTCTAAGTATAAAATTAGTCCATAAATCGAAGTCGTTGTAAAAGGATTACCTCCTACTAATAGTGGGTGCATGCTTAACATCCTTCTTAATTTTTCATTTTTAATAAACGAAGAAACCAAAGAATAAACTGATTTGTAACTTTTTAATTTTAATAAAGCTGGCAATTGTTGCATCATTACAAATGGTTTATCAAACGGTACATCAGATAACTCAGTAAATCCTTTGTCAAAAATTTTTTTTGTAAAATTTACTAGTTTCGAGTATCCTTCTACATCATCGGTATTAATTTTATTAATTTGATTTTTCATTTCAGTCTCATTTCCAGAATAATTAAACCTTGATTTATCTTCAAATACAAATTGGTACCAAGTCTTAAGTGGTTGTAATTTTATATAATCTTTTGAATCTTTATTAAATAATTCGAATAATTCATTAATAAGATATGGTGCCGTTATAACTGTTGGTCCACCATCGTAAATAAATCCATTTCTTTTGAATACCCTAGCTCTACCACCGAGATCATTATGTTTTTCAATTAAAGTAACATTGTGACCTTTTGCTTTGAGGCGAAGTGCGGCAGCGATACCTCCAAAACCAGAACCTATAATTATCGAATCCATAATATTTAAATTTAACCTATATAAGCTAAATTTTAAGAATTAATTTTTTTTAACTCAGTCTTAGTTTCTTCTAGATTTTTATTGAAAAGATTGTCGAGTTTAGACTTATCGACAGAGGTAGAGATGATTTTTTTAACTGATGCAATGGATATTTTTATAGACGTGTTTTTAATATCTTTTATAGCATTTTCTTTCATTTGATTAATTTTTTGTTGAACAGTATTTTTTCTAATTTCAGATGAATTATGAAACTTTTCATTCATTTCTAATACAAGTTTTTCGCTATCATCTTTAGCTTTTTTTAAAATTTTATTTACCTCTTTATCTGCCGTATTTAACTTCTTTTGAGCATCATCTAACATCCTTTTTGTTTCTGCTCTAAGTTTTTCACTCTCATCAATTTCTTTTTTAATATCTGTAATCATGTTGGCTAGTATTTCATTTACTTTTCCTGGAACTTTTAAATAAATTAAAACTCCAAAAAAAATAAAGAATGATATAGCTACCCAAAATGTTGCATCAAAAGTCATAGAGTTTTATTTTTGTTGGCGACATCATTAACAATCGCTGTAATACTACTATTGTTAACATTGGCACCAATTAGTTGATTAACCATATCTCCAGACATCTCAACTGCAATCTTATTTATTTTTTCAGGAGATTTCTTTTTTAGTTCTTCAATTTCAGCTTCTACAATTTTTACTTCTTTATCTAATTCTTGCTCAAGTTTTTCCCTTTTTTTATTAATATCATTTAACAATTTTTTTCTTGATTCATTAAAAATATTTTTTGCTTCTATTTTTGATTTCAAAATAATATTTTCAAACTCTTTTATTTTATCTTCACTATCATTTCTTTGTTTTTCAGCTAATTCTAAATTATCTAAAATCTGTAATTTTCTTGTTTCAAGATTATCACTAATTTTAGGTAAAATTAATTTTGATAAAACTAAAAATAAAATTCCAAAAGTTATGACTAACCAAAATATTTGAGAAAACCAAAACTCTGGATCAAGTTGAGGCATACCTCCACTTTCGGCTGCATGTATAAAATTTATTAAAAAAAAATATACAATAAAAGTCTTTAATAAAATTTTTTTTAACATTAATTAAAATGCAAATAAAATTATTAACGCAACAACTAATCCAAATAAACCAGTAGCTTCCGCTAATGCGAAACCTAACAATAAGTTTGGAAATTGTTTTTGAGCTGCTGAAGGATTTCTCATTGCTCCAGATAGGTAATTACCAAAAATAATTCCTATTCCAACTCCTGCACCTGCTAGAGCGATAGCTGCTAAACCTGCTCCAATCATTTTTGCTGCTTCTAGTTCCATTATAACCTCCTATAAATTTAATGGTGTAAATTTAATGCATCATTTAAATAGATACATGTTAAAATTGCAAATACATAAGCTTGAAGAAATGCTACTAAAATTTCCAAACCAGTAAGTGCTACTGAAAAGCCAAGAGGAAGCCATCCTCCCACTATTCCTAGGCTTACAACAAAGCCTCCGAATACTTTCATCATTGTGTGTCCTGCCATCATATTGGCAAATAATCTAACCGATAAACTTATCGGTCTACTTAAATACGAAATAATTTCTATAACTACAATTAATGGTAATAAAACCATAGGCACACCACTTGGTACAAATAATTTTAAATAACCTAACCCGTGCTTAATGAAGCCAATTATTGTTACTCCAATAAATATAAATGCCGCCAATACAAATGTTACAATTATATGACTAGTTACCGTAAATGTGTAGGGTATCATTCCTAACATATTGCAGAATAGTACAAACATAAATAGTGAAAAAATAAAAGAGAAATATGGTTTTGCTTTTGAACCAGCGGTATCACTAATCATTTTAGCAATAAATGAATAACTTAGTTCTCCCAGCAACTGTAATTTTGAGGGAATTATTGAATTTTTTTTTGCACCAAAGTTAAAGATTAAAAGAATTGTAATTGTACTTATAATCATGAACAAGCTTGCGTTTGTAAAAGAAATGTCTATTTCACCAACTTTTATTTCTGGCCCAATTCTGTATACGTTGAATTGAGTCATTGGATTTGCTGCCATGTTTATTTAGTCTTTCTGCATTTTTTTTGCTGATCTGATAACATTTATAATACCCGCTGCCACACCAATAAAAAAAAATAATATTATTAACCACGGTTTAGTATCAAACCAATTGTCTAAAATAAACCCTATAATTGTGGCTACTAATACCGCAGATACAAGCTCTGTACTTAGTTGAAAAGCCTTGCCAAAGCTAGATTTTTTATCATCTTCGTCAGAAGGGTTTTTTTTTTTAAATTTTGATTTTGCAATCTTTAAGCGAGTTTTTAAGTCATCAGGCATCTCAAGCAACTAGACTTTCAGCTTTTTGTAAATCTACTGAAACAAGCTGACTAATACCTTTTTCTGGCATTGTAACCCCATAAAGTCTATCCATCTTAGACATCGTTAGCGCATGGTGGGTTACAATAATGAATTTTGTGGTAGTTATTCTTGTTAGTTCTTCTAGTAAATTACAAAATCTTGTAACGTTTGCATCATCTAAAGGAGCATCCACCTCGTCCAGAACACATATTGGTGCAGGATTAGTTAAAAAAACAGCAAATATGAGAGACAAGGCAGTTAATGCCTGTTCACCTCCGGAAAGGAGCGTTATTGATTGGAGTCTTTTACCAGGAGGGCTTACTAATAGATCTAGTCCAGCATCCAAGGGATCATCAGAATCTACAAGTTCTAATTTCGCGTTACCACCGTTGAATAGTTTGGTATAAACTTCGTTAAATTTACGGTTCACTTTATCAAATGCATCAATTAATCTTTCCCTTCCTTTTTGATTTAACTCATTGATACTATCTTTAAGTTTGACTATTGCCGTAACAATATCCTCTCTGTCTTTTTCCATTTTTGTGATTTCATCTTTATATTGTCCTGTTTCTTCATCTGCTCTTAAATTCACCGATCCCAAATTTTCTCTGTCTCTTTTTTTTTTGTCCAAGAGTTCTTCTTGAGTAACCGTATCAGGGAATTCTTCTTCTTTTTCTAAATTGGAGTAATTTAAAAGATTTTCTTCTTTAATATTAAGTTCACTTTCAACACGTTCAATTAAATCATTTTTCCTTTTATTAAGTCCAACGATAGTTGCATTTGCGCTTGCTCTTTTTTCTCTCACACTTATCGAGCTTTCTTTAATTTCATTTAATTTAATTTTATTTTCTTCAAGCTGTTGCTCCAATAAATTAATTTTAGAGTCGTTTATTTCTTTATCTTTTTCTGAAATTCTTAAATTTTCAGAAATTTGCCCTTTTTTTTCTGCATTTAAATTTGGCTGCTTTTCTAATTCCAACAATCTTTGATTAAGTTTTTCTTTTCTATTTGCTAATTGAACTATCATTTTTTCAGAATTTACCAATAAATTTTTCCAACTTTCGATTTCTGTATCAATATTGTGAATTCTCTCCTTTCTTTTTGTAGATTCATCTTTAATACTTTGATTCTTGCTATATGTTACAGTGTATTCGTATTGTAATTTTTTAATTGTTTCATTCCTTGAATTTATTTTAGAAATTCCTTCATCATCATTATTTTCAGATAAATTTTGAATTATATAGGATAAACTTATATTAATATTGTTCAAATTTTCCTTAGCTTGTTGAAGTTGGTTATTGTCTAAACATTCAATAGTTCTATTTAAAAGTTTTCTCATTTCTTCAAGAGAACTTTTATGTTCAAGAATTTTGCCAGTGCTCAATGAGTTCAATAACGTATCAATTTTTTTCTGTTCATTAGTCAAATTAATTTTGGCAACTTCTAAATCTTGGTCTGACTGTTTTTCTGTTTCATAATATTTTGAATCAATGTCAACTAAATTACTTTTCTCATCATTTAGTCTTTTTTGATTTGAATTTGCGTCGATTATTATACTTTTTT
The DNA here is from genome assembly GCA_902612345.1 of uncultured Pelagibacteraceae bacterium. Taxonomy (GTDB): domain Bacteria; phylum Pseudomonadota; class Alphaproteobacteria; order Pelagibacterales; family Pelagibacteraceae; genus Pelagibacter. Next base: position 161,949 of record CACMDE010000001.1, read on the forward strand.
CCCTATCTTCGTCTTCATTAATAGTTTTTAAAGATAATTTGGTTGTTTCTATTTCATTACCCATTCTTTTTGTCTCTTCATCAAGATTTTGTAGTTCTAGGTTCAGTCTTTGAATTCTTGAAATAGTTTCTAAATTATTATCTCTAATAGGATTAATTTCACTTTCTAACTTTTTAATTAAATTGTCTAAATCTAATATTTTATCATTAAACAAAGAAAATTCTTTTTCTGCATCCTCATTAATTTCATTTTCAACTTTTATTTCATTTTCAATTTCTCTAATTTTTAAAAAATATAAGCCTGCTTCTATTTTTTTTATCTCATCAGATATATTTTTATATTTTGTTGCCTCTTCAGCTTGTTTTTCTAAGTTTGTAAGTTGTTTTTCAAGTTGTCTTCTTAATTCATCTGCCCTTTTTAAATTATTTTCTGCAGAATTTAATCTCAGTTCGGCTTCATGCCTTCTTGCATGTAATCCTGAAATTCCAGCAGCCTCTTCTAATATTGCTCTTCTATCTTGTGGTTTAGCTGTAACTAGAGATCCAATCCTACCTTGACTAATAATTGAAGGAGAATGTGCACCTGTTGACAGATCAGCAAAAAACATTTGAGCATCTTTTGCTCTAATTTCTTTATCATTAACAAAAAATCTAGATCCTTTATCTCTTTCAATTTTTCTTCTAATTTCAATCTCCTCCATTTCTTTAAATTGAAATGATCCAGATCGTTCTTGATTTGAAATACTAATACTTACCTCGGCAATATTTTTAGAGGGTCTATTTGATGTACCGGAAAAAATAACATCTTCCATTCCAGAGCCTCTCATACTTTTCGCGGAAGTTTCTCCCATGCACCATCTTAAAGACTCTACAACGTTTGACTTACCGCAACCATTAGGACCTACTATTCCAGTCAATCCCTTCTCAATTAAAAAGGTTGTTTTTTCTGAAAACGATTTAAATCCATTTAGTTGGATTTTTTTAAACTCCATGAACTAACTTATAACAGTTTTTCTAAAGTTTTTTCTAAATTTTTATAGGTTAATGGTTTTTCAAACTTTTCTTCATTAATGATTATAGTTGGAGTAGCGCTCACGTTGTATTTTTTTACTCCTTCTATACGATCCTCTAAAACAAAATCCTCAATTTTTTTATCATTTATACAGCTATTATAATCAATTCCAAAGTTTTGAGATAATATGATTTTTTCTAAGTTATTATTAAGTTCTTCTATAGAGTTTCCTTTTACCCATTCGTTTTGATTTTTATAAAGAAAATGTAAAATTTCTTCACCTTTATTTGTTTTACATTGAGCAACTTTTGCAGCATTAAAAGCTGCTAAATCTAAGGGAAAGTTTCTATATTCTAATTTAACAATACCTTTATCAATAAAATTTTTCTTAAGATTTGGATAAATATTTTTATGAAAGTCAGCACAATGAGAGCAGGTTAAAGATTCAAAAGCTAGAATTGTAATTTTTGCATCTGCACTTCCTTCATAAATCCTTTTTACATCATTTTCAGCATTTAAACTAAGGCTGCTGGATAATAATACAAATATAATAAGTAATATTTTTTTCATTTTTTTTTATAAACTTTACTTAGTGCTATCAAAGAGTTTTTGATTTTTTCATTTTTAATGTCAGAAATTTGTTTTTTATATTTATTTATTGTCACATCATTTGTACTATATTTTTCTGTATATTGGTCATTTTTTTCCTCGAAAGATACCAATTTAATACTTTGCACTGCATCGTAACCAAAATAAGAATTAATTTTTTCAATAACTAAATTTTTAGAATATTCAAAATTAACTTCGTTACCTCTTTTTACCATAATAGTTAAACAGCTTGATCCTAGCTTATTTTCATTTTTAAAGGATTTTGGAAAACTAATATCAAATAAATCATTCCCAACAAAATATCTCCAATTATCTAACGTTTCAGAATAAATTTGACCTTTTTTGTTAATTAACCTTTTTAACTTGGAAGGCAAAATGTCTTTAAATGATCTAAGACCTTGTATAAATTTTCTGTTATTCTTGTTATAATTTTTTGAATTCATATGCGAGAGACAAACATACCAAATAAAATTTTAAAATGGTACGATAATAATAAACGAAAACTCCCATGGAGAAAAAAAACCTCAACTAAAAATAGAGAATATTTTACTTTGGTTAGTGAGTTTATGCTTCAACAAACACAAGTAAAAACTGTTATTCCTTATTTTGAAAATTTTGTAAAAAAATTTCCAAATTTAAAATCATTAGCTAAAGCAAGTGATCAAAAAATTTTGAAAAACTGGGAAGGACTTGGCTATTATTCTAGAGCAAGGAATTTAAAAAAAACCGCAATTGAATTATTAAAAGAGTTTAAAGGTCGATTGCCAAGAGATATTGAAATACTTAAATCTCTGCCAGGAATTGGCGAATATACATCGAGGTCAATTTTAGCCATTGCTCATAATGAGCCCTATATTCCAATGGATGGCAATGTTGAGAGAATTCTTAAAAGAGTTTTTTTACTTAAAACAAATAATGAAATTTCAAAAGAAAACTTAAATAAAAAAAAATCTTTTTTTGGTTTTTCTAAAAGATCAAGTGATTATGCTCAGGCAATTATGGAGATAGGGGCATTAATTTGTAAACCTTCAATACCTTTATGTAATCATTGTCCGCTGACCAAAAACTGCAAGGCTTTTAATAGAAAAGATTTTTTAATTAAATCTAAAAATAAATTTAATAAAATAAAATATTTTGAAGCAAATGTTTACAAGTATAAAAATAAGTATTTGCTTATTAAAAATAAAAAATTTAATTTTTTAAAAAATTTAGTTATTTTCCCAATGACGGAAATAAACCAAAAAACGTTTAAATACTCAGTCCATAAAAAAATAAATGTTACAATGTCTAATATGAATATGAAAATTATTATTAATAGAAAAAATAAAATTAAAAGAAAAAGAGATAGCTTATTTTTAGATAAAACTAATATTAATAAATATATTTTACCATCATTTACAAAAAAAATATTTAACTCAGTATCACATTAAAATGAAAAGTATTGCGATTATTGGAGCAGGGATTTCAGGTTTGTTTCTTGCAAATCTTTTAGAAAAAAATACATCTTTCAATTATAAAATTTTTGAAAAAAAATCATCATTAGATTTAAGTGATGGATATGGAATACAATTATCAGTTAACAGTATTAATTTATTAAATAAAATTGGCTTTCAAAAAATGAATGCAAGCGACATTTATTTTCCAAAAAAAGTAATTTTTTTTGATGCAAAACAGTTAAAAAAAATATGTGATATTGATCTAGCTCAATTTAACTTTGAGAATAGTAGATATACTACATTAAAAAGATCTAAACTGATTGAATTTTTATTAAGCAATATTCCCGGAGAAAAAATAGTATTTAATTCAGATTTAATCAATATTGAAGAACAAGAGAAATTGAAGTTGTCTTTTAGAAATAATAATAAAGAAGAATTTGATTATTTAGTGTCAGCGGATGGAGTTTATTCCAGAACAAAAGAAATTTTATTTAAAAAAGAAGGTCTACCAGAATATTTTAATTCAATTGCACTGAGAGGAAACATCCAAAACTTTGAAAATAAAGATATTTCTTTATATCTAGGACCTAATTTTCACTTTGTAATATATCCTATTAATCAAAAGAATGAATTTAATTTTATATCTATAATAAGAAAAGAATTAATTGAAGCTGAGATTTTAAATAGAAATATGTTTAATGACAAGACATTTACAAATAATTTGATAAATCAGATCTCCTCAAAAACTAATTTAAATCTAACTGAAATAGTTAAAGAAGTTAAATGCTTTCCAATTTTTGTAAGCAAGAAAATTAAAATACCAAAGTTTAAAAATGTATTTTTAACTGGTGATGCTTTTTTTTCATTTTCACCTTCATTCGCACAAGGAGCATCTCAATCAATAGAGGCTGCTAACGAGCTTTTTAACGATTTAAATGACAATTCATCAAATTATTACAAGAATAGAGTTTTAAAAACTAAAAAAATAAATTCTAGATCTTCGATCAATCACTTTGCTTTCCATCTTGCAAATCCTATAAATGTTTTTTTTAGAAATTTTTTTTTAAAACATCTTTCTAAAAACAAAAATTTTTTGGAAAATTATTTAGGCAAAATTTATAAAAGCTAAGCTTTTGTTCTTAAACGCTCTCTAAGCTCATCAATAGGCTTTAAACTATTTCCAACCTGATAATGCCAATAGGTCCAACCATTACAGCTTTCTGCGCCCAATATTTGAGCTGCAACTTTATGAATAGATCCTTCGTTCTGCTTATGCTTGATACTTCCATCAACCATAACTTTTGCAAAAACCTTCTTTTTTTGGTCATATATTTCTGTTCCTGGCTTAATAGCTCCTAATTCTATTAATGAACCAAAAGGTATTCTAGGTTTTGATTTGTTATTTTGGACTGTATCTAAATATTCATCTTTAATTATGTTTGTATTTTTTATTCTTTTGTTTGCAGCCTCAAAATATTTTTTTTCTTTTTCTATTCCAAAATAGGATCGTCCTAATTTTTTAGAAACCACAGCAGTTGTACCTGATCCTGAAAAAGGATCTAGAATAAAGTCATTTTTATTTGAGGATGCTAATAAAATTCTATGGAGTAAAGCCTCAGGTTTTTGAGTTGAATGAACTTTAATTCCATTATCTTTTAATCTTTCTTTTCCATTACATATTGGAAAATTCCATGTAGATCTCATTTGTAAATCATCATTAAAAGACTTCATGGATTGATAATTGAAAGTGTATTTTGATTTTTTGTCTTTAGATGCCCAAATCAATGTTTCATGAGCATTTGTAAACCTGCTACCTCTGAAGTTCGGCATGGGGTTTTTTTTATTCCAGATTACATCATTTAAAATCCAAAAACCCAGATCCTGAATAATTTTACCAACTCTAAATATATTGTGATAGCTTCCTATAACCCAAATAGACCCATTTTTCTTCAATACTCTTTTACATTGTTCTAACCATTCAGAGGTAAATTTGTCATAAGATTTAAAACTTTCAAATTGATCCCACTTATCATTTACTGCATTAACTTTTGATCTATCTGGTCTTATTAAACTGTTTTGTAATTGTAAATTGTATGGTGGGTCTGCAAAAATTAAATCAAATGTTTCATCGGGAATTTTTTTCAACTCTTTTAAGCTATCGCCATTAATAAGTTTATTATGTAAATTTATACTAACCATTTTTAAAAAAGTAATTAGACTCCAGCATGGATTCAACGTCAACCAGAGATTGAAAAAAATGGACTCGACTTGTTGTATGATTTACTTCGGACTCAATATATTGTGTATAGGTCCAAAGGTTTTTCGATGATATTGGGTTATCCCAAATTTCTTAATGGCCTTTAAATGTTCTTTAGTTCCATATCCTGCATTTTTATCCCAACCATATTTTTTAAATTTTTTTGATAATTTTGTTATAAGTTTGTCTCTCGCAACTTTCGCAATTATTGATGCTGCTGAAATTTCAGATATTTTTTGATCTCCTTTAATTACATACTTTACTTTGTAACCATTTAACTTTGGTAATTTATTTCCATCGATCAATGTTATTGATGGCTTTAGTTTAAGTTTTTTAATTGATCTCTTCATGGCCAATAAACTTGCATTTAAAATATTTAATTTTTCTATTTCCCTCAAAGAAGCTGAACCGATACTCCAAATGGAGTTTTTTTTAATATACTTTTCTAGAATATTTCTTTTTACTTTAGAAAGTTTTTTCGAGTCTTTAATTTTCTTTTTATCTATATTTGTTTTAAATATTACAGCTGCGGCGAAGACTGGTCCAATTAAACTTCCTCTTCCAACTTCATCTACCCCGGCTATTATTTTTTTCATTAAATGCTGATTTTTAATTCGTCTATTCTTTTTCTAATCATCTTAAGATCAATCCAAGAATATTTTTTTTGATCGGGTTGTCTTAATAGATAAGCTGGATGAAAAGTTAAAATTGTTTGATAGGATTTTTGATTAACTATTATCTCTTTCCATTTACCTCTTTCTTTTGATATTTTTAGAGTTTGTCCGAATAGGGCTTCCATAGCGGTACTTCCCATTAAAATGAGTATCTTAGGATCAATAATATTTATGTGTTCTCTTAAAAAAACTGAATATTTATTTATTTCAGGAGGTTCAGGTTTTCTATTATTTGGGGGCCTATAATTTACAACATTGGTTATATAAACATCTGGTCTTTTAATATTAATTGCTTCAAGCATCCGATTTAAAAGAACTCCAGCATCGCCCACAAAAGGTTTACCCATTTCATCTTCTTTTTGTCCCGGCCCTTCTCCTATAATCATTATAGGGCTGAAGGGATTGCCGTCATTAAAGACAATTTGGTTTGAGTTTTTTTTTAATTCACAGTCAGAAATATTTAGAATTTTTGATTTTAAATTTTCTAGCAAAAATTGTTTTTCTTTTGCATTTGGTTCATCAATAGTCCTTTTAATGGGCTTATTTTCATAAACATAATCTATTTCAAATAATTCCATTGCATCCTCTAAATTATTGTTGTTTTGATTTTTTTGTTCTATTTCCATATATTCAAACTATGTATTTCAAAATCCTAAGAATTTTATTTATAATTATTACATTTTTATATCATTCATCAGCTTTTTCAAAAACATCTGAAAATCAAAATTTCAACCATAGATATTTATCAAAATACTTTTCAGCACTAGTTTCGCATGAAAATGGAGATAATGAATTAGCTATAAATTATTTTAATTCAACAAAAAGTATTCTTAGAGATTATCCAGTCTATTTTGATAAATATGTTAATAGTTTAGTAATTGAAAATAAAGTTAAAGAAGCAATTAACCAAATTAAATTTTTTAATTCAAAAAATAAAATCAACAACTTTCAAGCTAATTTATTATTAACTGTTGACTCTCTAAAAAATAATAAATTTAATAAAGTGAACGACCTACTTTTTGACATGGAAAAAGTATTAATACCAAGTACCTACGAACAAATTATTTTCCAAATTTTAAAATCTTATAATCAACTATTTTTAGATAAAAAAATTCATGAAATAAATAATTATGGTAAATTAAGTAAAATTCTTTTGGCTTTTCAATATTGTTATCTTGAAGATGAAAAAACTAGTAAATATTTTGCTGATCTTTTAAATTTTGAAAGTGGTGATTACTCAAGATATTTATTTTTTTATATATCAAATTTAATTAGTAAAAATGAATTTGACACAGCAAAACTTGTATCTTTAAAAATAGAGCCAATTACTAGCACACTTTTAATGTTACAAACGAAAAGCTGGGTAGAAAATAATAATTTTGATAACTTTTCCAAAATTTTCACCTGCAAATCTGAAAATGATATTCTAGCTGAAATATTTTTTCTAATTTCTAACTTATATTCATCCCAAGAAGATTATGAAATGTCGAATTTTTATTTAAATATTTCAAATTATCTAAATCCTAAATTTAAATTTAATTTATCTCTAGCATCAGAAAATTTTTACTTAATGAATAAAGACTTAGATCTGAAAAAAACATTAAAAAGTTTTGATAATAAAGATGGTATTTATTACTGGTATAGAATTAAAAAAGAATTTGAAATTTTAAAAGAAACTGAAGGAAAAGAAAAATCGTTATCTTTTTTAAATACAAAGTTAAAAAATTTAAAAATTCAGTCACCAAAAATTTATTTTGATTTAGGGAACATATATAAAGGTTTTAAAGATTATCGTAAGTCGATAGAAAATTATAATATTGCTCTTAATTCAATTAATAAAGATTCTGACTCTTATGCAGATATACTTTATAGAAGAGGAGGGAGCTATGAAAGACTAAAAGAATTTGAAAGAGCTGATGAAGATTTGTTGTTAGCACTTAAGCTTAATCCAGATCAGCCATATGTTCTTAATTATTTGGCATACAGTTGGCTTGAGAGAAAAATAAATATTGATCAATCCATGCAAATGCTTTTGAAAGCTTATGAGCAAAAACAATCTGATCCCTATATTATTGATTCTGTAGGATGGGCTTATTATTTAACCGAGGATTATGATTTAGCAGAAAAATTTTTAAAGAATGCGTTGCTAATAATGCCAGAGGATCCAATTGTTAACGATCACTACGGGGACGTTATGTGGCAATTAGATATGAAACTCCAGGCAAGATATTATTGGAATGCCGCATTATCATCTGATGAAGCTGAAGAAAAGTTAATAGAAGATATTAATAATAAGTTATTATTTGGATTAAAAAAATCGCAATGATTAAAAGGGACTTAATAAAATCCTATGCAAAAATAAATTTATCTCTAGATGTTTTGGGACGATATAAAAATAATTTACATAAAATACAAAGTATTATTTCATATATAAATTTACACGATAAAATTTCTATTAGATCGATAAAGAAACCTAATCATATAATAAAGTTCAATGGCCCGTTCTCAAAAAACTTAAAAAATAACACTATTTCAAAATTATTGAATATTTTGGAAAAGAAAAATTTAATCAAAAAAAAATATAAAATTGAAACCAGAAAAAATATTCCCCAAAAGTCTGGTTTGGGAGGGGGCTCAATGAATGCTGCATCAATTTTAAGTTATTTTATAAAAAAGAATATTATAAGCATTTCAAAAAATGAAATAATCAAAATATGCAATCAAATTGGATCAGATGTTTTTTTAGGACTAGATCGAAAAAACTCAATATTGGCAAGTAACAAAAAAATAAAAAAATATAAAACTAAAATTGGCTTATTTGTAGTTTTAATGAAACCAAAAGTTGGTTGCTCAACTAAAGAAATATATAGAAGGGTTAAAAAATTCTCAAAAAAGAGAATTAAAATATCTAGCAAAATCTTTAATGTTGATTCCCTCAAAACTGAAAAAAACGATTTAGAAGAACCTGCGTTCAGCCTTTATCCAAATTTAAGAAAATTGAAGATTTTTTTATCTAATACTGATCAAGTCAAATTTGTAAGAATGACAGGTTCAGGATCGACAATTGTCGCTTATTTTTCAAACAAAAAATCTGCTATAAATGCGTTAAAATTAGCGAAAAAAAATTTTAAAAATTATTGGAGTATTTTATCAAAAACTATATAAAGCTTTTCTTTTGTGATATATCACAAACAACTTGGGGCGTAGCCAAGTGGTAAGGCAGCGGTTTTTGGTACCGCCATTCCTAGGTTCGAATCCTAGCGCCCCAGCCAGATATGTTTAAATTGTTAGAAAATTTATTTAAATCAAGAAAAAATACTTTTAAGGATAAAGTTAACTTTAAAGAATTAATTTTAAATAAAGAAATCCAAGAACTATTTAGATCATTTAATGTTCATTCAAATAAAGCAGAATTGCGTTTTGTTGGAGGTTGTCTAAGAAAGTTAATTTCTGGTGAAAAGGTCGATGACATAGACTTATCAACAAATGTAAATCCACAGAATGTAATTGAAATATTAAAAAAAAATAAAATTAATTTCTATGAGACAGGAATACAGCATGGAACAATTACGGCAATTATTAATAAAAAAAGTTTCGAAATAACTACTCTTAGAAAAGATGTTAAAACTGACGGTAGACATGCTCAAGTTGAGTATACTGACAATTGGTTAGAGGATGCATCTCGAAGAGATTTTACAATTAATTCGATTTACTCCGATTTAGATGGAAATTTGTTTGATCCATTTAACGGAAAAAGAGATTTGCAAGATGGTTTAATTAAATTTATAGGAGATCCAGCAACAAGAATAAAAGAAGATTATCTTAGGATTTTAAGATATATTAGATTTTTTTTAGGATACAGCAAAAAACAGCATGATAAAATTACTGTTAAAATTATTAAACAAAATCTGAGCGGTTTAAAGCAAGTATCAAAAGATAGACAATTACAAGAATTAAAAAAGATAATTTTACTTGAAAATTTTTATAAAATAAATACTGATAAAATAGCTAAAGAACTATTCCTTTTAATTTTTCCAGAACTCAAAAATATTAATAGAATTGATAAATTGGATAATCTTAGTCAAAATGTTTTAAAATTTAAAAAATTTGAATTTGTTTTATCTCTCCTGCTGATTGATAAAAGCGAAGATTGTGATTATTTTATTTACAAACATAATTTGTCAAACAAAGAAAAAGATAAAATCAGCTTTTTAAAATCGGTATTTTCTGAAGAACCTAATAAAGATTATTTTACTAGAGAAAATTTGTCAAAAATTATACTTAAGCATGGAAAAGAAAACATTTTGGATATTTTAGACTTTAAAATTCTAACTACTAAAAAAAATAAAAATACTTTAATTGATTTAAAGAAATATTTTCTAGAATTTGAAATTCCAGTTATGCCAATCAAAGCAAGAGATTTAATTGAAAAATTTGATTTAAAAGAAGGAAAATTATTAGGGTCAATCCTAAGAGATATCGAAGAGTACTGGTTAAATAATAACTTTAAAATTTCGAATAATGAAATTGAGAGTATAGTTAAATCTAAACGTATTTAACGTCAAAGATCTCAAAATTTTTTGTACCATTTGGCGTTTTTATTTCTACCAAATCACCTTTATTTTTTCCTATCAAACCTTTTCCAATAGGAGATTTAAAATAAATTAATTTTTTTTTTAGATCTGCCTCGTCTTTTCCAACAAGTTTATAATCAATTTTTTCATTTGTATCTAAATTTTGTAAATAGACTGTTGAACCAAAAATAACTTTGCCATCATTATTTAACTTTGTAACATCAATTACATTTGCTGTGGCTATACTGTTCTCAACTTCTTGTATTCTTCCTTCATTATGAGATTGTTGTTCTTTTGCAGCATGATACTCGGCATTCTCTTTTAAATCTCCGTGCGATCGTGCCTCTGCAATTGCATTTACTATTTCTGGTCTTTTTTCTTCTTTTAAAAATTTTAACTCTTGTTTTAAACTTTCGAGACCTTCAATTGTTATTGGTTCTTTTTCCATTTTATTTCCACTTCGCAATAGGAGGTAAAGACATTAAGATCGCATCAATGTTGCCACCAGTTTGCAAACCAAACTTCGTTCCCCTATCATATAAAAGATTAAATTCAATATATCTACCTCTTTTTAAATACTGAATTTCTTTATCTTTTTTTGACCATTTAATTTTATTTTTTTTTGAAATTATTTCATTAAACACTTTAATAAATTCTAAACCTAAATCTTTTACAAAATAGAAATCTTTTTCCCAATTATTTTTTTTGTAATCAAAAAAAATACCACCTATACCCCGCGTTTCTTTTCTATGTGGTAGATAAAAATATTCATTACACCAATTACTATAAATTTTGTAATATTTTTTATTGTGCCTATTACACATAGTTTGAAGACTTTTATGTAACCATTTTTTTAATTTGTCATCCTTAAAACATGGTGTTACATCCATACCTCCTCCAAACCATCCATGTGAAGTATTTATATATCGAGTATTAAAATGCATAGCAGGTACATGAGGATTCTTCATGTGCATAACAATTGATATACCTGTTGCCCAAAACTTTGTATTTTTTTTTGTTCCTGGAATTTTCCCTTTCATTTTATTTGGGAATTTTCCATAAACTTCAGAAAAATTTACCCCAACTTTGTCAAATATCTTTCCACTTTCTAGTATTTTAGACTCTCCACCTCCCTCATTTTTCTTTTTGTTCCTAGTCCATTTTTTGCTTTTAAATAAAACTTTATTATTTTCTATCTCTTCGATATTTTTACAAACTATCTCTTGAAGGTTTTTAAACCATTGTTTTGCTAGCTCTTGTTTTAAATCTATTTTCATTTTTAATACAGTATTTGTCTCAAACTTTCAGAAATAATTATAGCTGCTGAAGTAGCAAGATTCAAAGATCTTTTATTTTCTATCATGGGTATCTTTATTTTATATTTTATACTTTTATGTAATTTATCAGGAACACCCGAGCTTTCTCTACCAAACAATAATGTATCATTTTTTTTAAATTTAAAGTTAATGTAACAATCTTTTGCCTTGGTGGTTGCCAAAATGACTCTTTGGTTTTTTTTAGCTTTATTAAAATCTTCATAGCTTTTGTAAAATTTGATAGAAGATAGGTCCATATAATCCATCACAACTCTTTTAAATCTAGGGTCTGTTAAAAAAAAACCACAAGGTTCAATTATTTCAAGCCTAACCCCAAGACATGAGCAAGTTCTAACTATTGCGGCTGTATTCTGTGGTATATCTGGTTGATAAAGGGCTATTTTGGGGCCTGTATAAGTAGTTTTCTGTGTCATTTGTGCAATAGAAAAATATATATTTATTATTATATGAAATCATGTAATAGCAAAAAATAAAACATTTAAATGTCTGATAAAAAACCAAAAAATAGAAGAGATTTTATATTCACAGCAACAGCTGCCGCAGGGGCTGTTGGAGTTGGAGCTGCAGTATGGCCATTAGTTGATCAAATGAATCCAGATGCTTCTGTTAAAGCCTTAGCAAGTACTGAAGTTGACATAAGTTCTGTAAAACCCGGTCAATCAATAACAGTTGTTTGGAGAGGTAAACCAGTATTTATTAAAAGAAGAACTCAAGAAGAAATTGACAAAGCAAGAGCAGTAACTTTAGATGAATTAAAACACCCAGAGAAAGACGAAGATAGAGTTAAAAACCCAGAGTGGCTAGTTATGCTTGGGATTTGTACACACCTAGGATGTGTTCCATTGTCAGACAAAGGTGAATACGATGGATGGTTTTGCCCATGCCATGGATCACACTACGATACCTCAGGAAGAATAAGGAAAGGTCCTGCCCCAATTAATATGGAAATACCTGAGTATGTTTTTTTAAATGAGAATACAATTAAAATTGGATAATAAAAATATATATGAGCGATAGTCATTATACACCGAAATCAAAAGTAGGAAAATGGTTTAACGATAGATTACCTTTGTTAACATTAGCGAACCATTTAACCGATTATCCAACTCCTAAAAATTTAAATTATTGGTGGACCTTTGGTGGAATACTAACTTTTTGTTTAATAACACAAATTGTAACAGGGCTTGTTTTGGCAATGCATTATATCGCAGATACTAAGTTAGCTTTTGCAAGTGTTGAACATATTATGAGAGATGTAAACTATGGGTGGTTGATTAGATATGTTCATGCTAACGGTGCATCAATGTTTTTCTTGGCAGTTTATATACATATTTTTAGATCATTATTTTATGGGTCATATAAATCACCAAGAGAAATAATTTGGATTTTAGGTATTATCATTTACCTTTTAATGATGGCAGCTGCATTCATGGGATATGTGCTCCCTTGGGGACAAATGAGTTATTGGGGTGCAACTGTGATAACTAACTTGTTTAGCGCAATTCCTTTAATAGGAGAAGGAATAACAACCTGGTTGTGGGGCGGTTATTCAGTTGATAATCCAACCTTAACCAGATTTTATGCATTACATTATTTAATACCTTTTTTAATACTTGGTCTAGTTGTTCTTCACATATGGGCATTACATGTACCAGGAAATAACAATCCAGTAGGAATTGAAATTAAAAAACCATCGAATGATACTGTACCTTTTCATCCATACATAGTTATAAAAGATGCATTTGCATTATTATTATTTTTAATAGTTTTTGCATTTTTTGTATTTTATACGCCAAATATTTTAGGGCACGCCGATAATTATATTGAAGCAAATCCACTTGTTACTCCAGCACATATAGTGCCTGAATGGTATTTATTACCATTTTATGCAATACTTAGATCGGTTCCAGATAAATTAATGGGTGTTATAGCAATGTTTTCAGCTATATTAATTTTGGCTGCTCTTCCTTGGCTAGATACTTCCAAGATAAGATCAGCTGTATTTAGACCTCTCTACAAACAATTTTATTGGATATTAGTTATTGATGTTTTGATTTTAGGTTATGTAGGAGCAATGCCTGCAGAGGGTTTGTATTTATTAGTGGCTAGAATCGCAACAGCTTATTATTTCGCCCATTTTTTAATAATTCTTCCAGTTTTAGGATTTACAGAGAAAACAAATCCAATTCCATTAAGTATATCTGAACCTGTTTTAGCCGGATCAGCAATGGCAACAAGAGCAGTAAATGATGATAAAGTTGAAATTAATTTAAAGAGCTTAGGGTGAAAAAATCAATAAGCATACTCGTATTATCTCTATCTATACTATTTTTTCACAATCATTCAATTTCTGCAGAAAAAGTTGACCTCTTAAAAACAGACTGGACTTTCAAGGGACTTTTTGGAAAATATGATAGAGCTTCATTGCAAAGAGGATATCAAGTTTACACAGAAGTTTGTGCAGCTTGTCATTCAATGCAATACTTGAGTTATAGAAATCTTGCTGAGCCTGGAGGGCCTGAGTTTACTGAAGAACAGGCAAAAGCTATAGCTGCAAGCTTTGAGGTATTAGATGGCCCTAATAGCGATGGGGAAATGTTTATGAGACCAGCAAAATTGTCAGATAAATTTGTTAAGCCATATGAAAATGTTGAAGCATCGAAAGCAGCAAATGGAGGAGCCTATCCTCCAGATATGTCTGTATTGGCAAAAGCTAGAAAAGGTGGTGCGGACTATATTTATTCTCTTCTTCTAGGATATGAAGATCCACCAGCCGGCATCAAGTTAGATGATGGGGTATACTTCAATAAATATATGTATGGAAATAAAATTAAAATGTCCGCCCCTTTATCAGATGGTCTAGTCGAATACAATGATGGCACTGAAGCTTCAGAGGAGCAAATGGCAAAAGATATTACAACATTTTTGATGTGGTCTGCTGAGCCACATTTAGAGACAAGGCATAAAACTGGTTTTAGAGTAATAGTTTACTTAATAATACTTTCAGTGCTTGTGTATTTGACTATGAAAAAAATTTGGTCACGTGTTGAAACGAAAGTTTAAAACATCCCCATCTTTAACAATATATTCTTTACCTTCCAATCTCATTTTGCCATTACTTTTAGAATCGACCCATCCTTTATTAATTACAAAGTCTTTATAAGAAACAGTTTCCACTTTTATAAATCCTTTCTCAAAATCTGAATGTATTTTTGCTGCAGCTTTAGGAGCTAAACAGTTTTTAGTTATTGTCCAAGCCCTAGATTCTTCAGGTCCAGAGGTAAAAAATGTTTCAAGATTTAATAAATTGAAGCCTTTTTTAGTGAGAATTTTAATACCTGCTTCTTTAATACCAAGCATATCCATATAATTTATTTTTTCCTTTTCACTTAAAGAATTAAGTTGATTTTCGATTTCTGCCGAAATTATAATTGTATTTTTATCTCCATATCTCTCAATAAAATTTTTAGTGTATTTGTTTCCACTTTTGATACTTTCCTCTTCTACATTACAAACATATAAATTTGGTTTTAATGATAATAAACAGCTTTCTTCAATTTCTTTTTTTTCATAAAGATTTTGAATTTCCTCAATATTTTTATCATTATTTATATAATCTAAAGCTGTTTCTAAAATTTTAATTTGTTCATTTGAAATATTTTTTTTATTTTTTTTGTCTAATCTTTTTTGTATTGATTCAAGATCTGCAAGTTTCATTTCAGTTTGTATAATTTCAAGATCTCTAACTGGGTCTACATTTTTATTCACATTTTGAATATCATTGGAGTCAAAACATCTTATCATGTGAATAATTGCATCTACTTCTCTTATATGAGATAAAAATTTATTTCCTAAGCCTTCGCCTTTTGATGCACCTTTTACTAATCCTGCAATATCAACAAATGATATTGTTGTATAAATTTTTTTTTTAGAATTTGAGATAATTGTTAATCTATCTAATCTTTCATCGACTACTGGTACGACACCAAGATTTGGATCTATTGTACAAAAGGGAAAATTCTCAGCTTGTGCTTTGCTGGAGTTAGTAAGAGCATTAAAAAGAGTTGATTTACCAACATTTGGTAATCCAACAATCCCGCATTTAAAACCCATGACTAATTATTTATTTTACTTGAAAACAAATCGAGTTTTTTATCTATTAACAAATTCACAGATTCAATTATTTTTTTTGAAATTTGCTCTAACTGGGCTTTTTCATCTTCGTTGAAATCGCTTAACACAAAATCATTAACTTTCAATTTTTCTGGCTTTCCAATTCCTATTCTTACTCTTGAATATTCTTTACCAATAAATTTATCTAGTGATTTAATACCATTATGACCAGCATCTGTTCCACCAAATTTTGCTTTTATTTTTCCAAATTCAATATCAAGATCATCATGAAACACAATTATATCTGAAGATTCTATTTTGAAATATTCAATAAGTTCTCTTATACACGTGCCCGAATTATTCATAAAAGTAAGAGGTTTAATGGCATAAACTTTTTTATCACCAATATTGCCCATAGTTAATAATCCCTTAAATTTTGGTTTCTGTTTTGATAAACTAAAACCCTGATTTAATGCATCAATAATTTTAAACCCAATATTATGTCTGTTGTTTTGGCTATCTGGTGTTGGGTTTCCTAGACCTACAAATAAGATCATTTCAAAGATTATTTTTGATTATAAAACAAATTATTTTTTTTCTGGAGCAGCTTCTTTTTTATCTTTATCAGCTTCTGGTTTTTTAGCTTCATCACCTGCCGCGGCTGCTTGCTCACCTTCTTTAGGCGCTTCTCCTTCTGCACCAGCTTCTGCTCCCTCTGCAGTTTCCTCAACTGGTTTCTCTGGCTCTTTAACAATCGTTGGCGCAGCCACTGTAGCAATTACAAAGTCTCTTCCTGTAATTGTTGGCGACACATTCTCTGGGAGTTTTATCGCTGATATTTTTATACTTGCACCAATATCTAGACCTTCTAGGTCAACCACAAGTTCTTTAGGTATACTTTCTGTAGGGCATTTTAATTCAACTTTTCTTCTTACTATATTTAAAACTCCACCTCTTTTTAATCCTGGAGACAGTTCCATATTGATAAATTTTACCGGTATCTCTAAAATAATTTTTCTTCCAGCTATCATTCTTAGAAAATCAACATGAATTGGCTCATCACTTACAACATCAAAAGCAACCTCCCTTGGAAGAACATTTATTTCTTTATCTTTAATTTTTATTTTTAACACATTTGATAAAAAATTTTCTTGATCTAGCAAATTTTTTAGATGTTTTTTTGAAACACTTATCAACTCATTCTTCTCATCTCCTCCGTATAATACACCTGGCACCATACCTTTTTTTCGAAGAATGTTATTTTTTCCTCTTGAAGTTTCAGTTCTTTGATTTGCTTCTAAATTAATCATAAAAGTTGTAGCTTTTAGCTCAGTAGTTATGCATTATCAAGAAGAAAATTACCTGAATAAGTCGGATACAGAAGTTGAATTTGATATTCTTTTTATAGCTTCTCCGACTAATTGAGAAATTGTTAAAATTTCGATATTTTTAGCATCTTTTACTCTAGATGAATTATCAATCGTATCTGTTATTACCAATCTTTTGATATTTGATTTTTTTATTTTTTCTACAGCCTTTCCACTTAATACACCGTGAGTAACATAAACGTGAACTTCTCTTGCTCCTCTCTCTGCTAGTGCATGAGCCGCATTAACAATTGTTCCTCCAGAATCAATAATATCATCAACAATAATACATATTTTACCTTTTACATTTCCAATTACATTCATTACTTCAGATTTTCCTGGCGTAGGTCTTCTTTTATCAATTATTGCTAATCCAGCATGCAAAAATTTTCCAAGTGCTCTAGCCCTTTCAGTTCCACCTACATCTGGCGCAACACAAATTAAATTTTTATTTTTTATCTTTTTTCTTATATGGCGTGCAAATATAGGAGTTGCAAACAAGTTATCAACTGGTATATCAAAAAAACCCTGAATTTGCCCTGCATGAAGATCTATTGTAACAACTCTATCAGCACCAGCTTTTGTTATTAAATTTGAAACTAATTTAGCTGAAATTGAAGTTCTAGGAACAACCTTTCGATCCTGTCTTGCATAACCAAAATATGGAATAACAGCGGTTATATTTTTTGCAGAGGATCTTTTTAAAGCATCTATACTAAGCAGTAGTTCCATAAGATTATCATTTGCTGGAGACGAAACTGATTGAATAACGAATATACTATTACCTCTAATATTTTCGTTAATTTCAATATAAATCTCCCCATCAGAAAACTTTCGAATACTTGAACGAACTAGTCTATTTTTTAAATATTTAGATATTTTTAGGCTAAGGTTTTTATTTGAATTACCTGTGATTATTTTCATTAATATTCCTATTTAAGCATAATTACCGATATATTTCTACCATAATCGGGCTCTTTTCTTTTGAGAGATCTTCTCGCACTAAAAAAATTATTTTTTTTATCAAAGGTATCTTTTCTTATAACATCAATTTTTGAAATTCCAAAACTATTTAATTGATGGTAAATAAATTTTACTAAATCAAAGTAAATCTTTTTTTGCTTAAACTGAAAAAAAATCGAATTCCTCTTATTTTTTCTTATAAATTTATGTTTAAACTCTTTTCCAACCTCATAATTTTTCTGGCCTATACTAGGTCCAATTACTGCAATAATATCTTTTTTTTTTGATCCTGATTTAACAAATTTCTTCAAAACTTTATTAATTATATTTTTATAAGCTCCTCTCCACCCCACGTGTACAGCTCCAATTATTTTCTTTTTATAATCTAAAATTAATATTGGAGCACAATCTGCAGTAAGTATTCCGATTGGTAAATTTTTGATATTCGTTATTAAAGCATCTCCAACAATTTTTTTTTTAGGAATTTTTTTAATAAAAAAAAATTTTGAACTGTGAACTTGATATAAAAGTACAATATCATTCAGTTTTGAACAAATTTTATCTTTTACATAAATTAAATTTCTATTAATATTAGTTTTTTTATCTTTAGACCCTTTGCCACAATTTAAACTTTTGTAAATTCCTTTTGAAAAGCCATTTTTTTTATTAAAAAAACCATGGTTTACAATTTTAGTTTTATCAAGTATTTGTGACTTTATCATTTAAAACCAAGTTTAAATTTATTATTTTTTTTATAAAAATGAATAACTTTAAAAAGGTCACCCATTTGTTTTTTATCAATCAGCCTATTAATCCTATAATATATATTTGCTTTTTCTAAAAAACTTTTTTTAGAGGCTAAGATATCTGCTCTTTGTAAGATACCTAAATTTAATAAAAATTCTCTCTGAGACTTATAGCTAATTTCTAATTTTTGTTCTTTTGCAACCTTTTTTAAAAAAGGAATATTTATAAGATGACTTATATCTGCATTTCCCACTTCGCTTAAAATATCAATTTTTCTGTGATTTTTTACACCTTGTAGAGTATCAAACATTCTTCGATTTAAATAAGCATAATCTATAAAAAGTATACTACCACCATTTTTGGTTATGAAATTGTTTAATTCTTTTAATAATTTAATTCCATCGAAAGATATTTCCAGAAATTTTTGATTTTTTGAAACATTAAAATTTAATTTTTTTTCTAATTTTTTTATGTCGCAATTTATATTTTTGAACCTATAAATTCCCTTTACCTTTTCTACATATCTTTCGTACCATTTATCATTTATTTTAAGATAATGTTTAACCGGCAAAGCATCTAAGAATTCATTACCTAAAAAAATTGTTGGTTTATTTGCAATTTTATTTAATTTTTTTGACCATTTTACCTTTAATCCTTTCAATCGTTTCTTTTGAACTTGAATTAATTTTTTGCTTTTTTCAAAAATTATAAATTCACAGTTTTTATAAAAGTTAGAAAATTTTTTTGATGAAATTATAATTTGATGCATCATTTCACCATTGCCAGCTCCTAGCTCTACAATATTAATTTTTTTATTAGTGTAAAAATGTTTCCAATAAGAAATCACCCATATAAATATCATTTCAGAAAAAATAATTGAAATATTTGGTGAGGTTATAAAATCGCCGCTTTTACCAAATGATTTTTTTTTCATATAGTAGCCTTTACTAGGATGATAAAGAGCGTTATCAATAAATCTATCTAAAGGAATTATATGGTCTTTTTTATCAAACATTTTTCTTTGATTGCCACAAATATATTCCAAAAAACAAAACAAAAATACTTATTATCTGTCCAATCGATAAATTTAAATAAAGCAATCCAATTTGTGCATCTGGTTCTCGAGTAAATTCAATTACAAATCTAAAAATTGAGTAAAAAATTAGAAAAACTGAAGATACATACCCCTCTTTTTTATTTATCCTTGAAGTCAGATAATTTAAAATTATAAATAATATTATACCTTCAAAAATTGCCTCGTATATTTGAGATGGGTGACGATTAATATTGTCAACAGAAACAAATTTTACCGACCATAATACATCGGTCTCTCTTCCATAAAGTTCAGAATTAATAAAATTAGAAATTCTCCCTAAGAAGATGCCAATTGGGGCAGTAAGAGCAACAAGATCTAAAAAATAAAAGCTACTGACATTATTTCTTGAGGAAAAAATATAAGTTAATAGAATTATACCAATCACTGCACCATGAAAAGACATTCCTCCTTGCCATATCATTAATACTTCAATTGGATTTTTACTATAATAGTTAAAATTATAAATTAATACATACCCAAGCCGACCACCAATAATAATACCTAAAATTAAGTATAAGATATAATCATCAAATAATTTCTGAAAATAATCATCTGTAATAAGTTTTTTTTTACAATAAAACCATCCAAAAACTATTCCAAAAATATATGATAAAGAGTACCATCTAATTTCTAGGCTAAAAATGTTAAAAGCTACAGGATCAAAATCATTGATAAACATTAGTAAAAAATACTATAAATTAAACTAAAAAAATAAAATTATCTATGTCAAAATCAAAATTATTTTTAAACCAAATAACTAAATTAATAGAGCAAGGAATATATAGCTATAAAGATTTATCAAATGAATTTATTTCAATTTTAAGAACAAAAAGAGATGAATTAATTTATAAATTAAAATTAACTGGCAGTGAGGAGACTGAAGTTTTAAATAAAAGAATTGAAAATTTAGAAAAAAAATTCAAAAAATTTGAAAATCAAATAAAGAAAAAAAAAATTAAAAAGGTAAAGAAATAATTGTTTTTAAACCTCCAAGATTTGACTCACCAAGCTCAATTTTGCCTCCATGAGACCTGATTATGTCCGAAGAAATTGAAAGCCCCAGTCCAACGCTTGAACTTTTTTCCGATCTACTTTTGTCAATTTTATAAAATGGTTTGAAAACATTTTCTCTTTCATGAATTGGAATACCTGGGCCATTATCCTCAATTATAATTAAAACATTTCCCTTTAACTTTTGAAAATTTATCTCTATTTTATTTGCAAATTTTGATGAATTTTCTATTAAATTACTTAAACATCTTTGTATTGATAGTTTTCTACCATTAAAATTAAAATCTTCCCCTCTATTAAATGTTATCATTTCATTGTCAAATTTTGAAATTATGTCTTCAATTAACTTATTAAATTCAAATTTTTCATTTTGTTCTTTATTTCTTTCGCTAGAAAATTGAAGATATTCATTTAACATTTTCTCCATTTCATCAATATCATTTGAAAATCGTTCAATTAGTTTTTTATCTTTTATTAAAGCTAATTGTAATTTCATTCTAGTTAAAGGTGTTCTTAAGTCATGACTTATTCCAGATAACATCTCAGATCTTTGATTTAAATGTCTCAATATTCTTTTTCTCATTTTCTCAAATTCGTATCCAGCCTGCCTAATTTCTGATGCACCAGATGGGATGAATTCTTCTATGTCTTCTCCTCTTCCAAATTTTTTTGACACTTCTGCAAGTTTTTTTATAGGTCTAGTTTGATTTTTCAGAAATATTATAGCTATAGCTATAATAAGAATAGCTGGCAAAGTAATCCAAAGAGCAAAAATTCTCACAGATGTACTGGTCAATCTTTCTCTTGGAATAAAAAATTCAAAATAGTCATCACCATTTTTTATTTTTAAATTAACTGTGTCTTTAATTTTTGAGGTATCAAACCAATATACTAAATTTTTTGATTTTAATTCTCTTCTTAGTGCACGATCAACAGGGCTATACCATTTTTCATTCATCAAATCCGAGAAATTTTTTTTTTGAAAATATACAACATCAATATCAAGGTATTCTTCAAAAGTATTCTCAACAAAATTTCTGTCTGAACCATCTTTGTTATAAGAGTCTATAAATGTTTTTATTTCTCCAACTAAAGCTCTAGTCATTCCAATATTGGTTTTAATCCATAGACTGTCAAAAAAAACTACTGATATCGTTAATTGTAAAATTATTATAGGTAGGGCAACGATTAAAAGACTCCTATAAAAAAGTTGTTTGGGAAGTAGTTGTTTTAAAAATTTACTCAATCCATAGAACATAACCTTCACCTCTTATAGTCTGTAAATACTTTGGATTTTTTGGTTCGTCTTCTATTTTTTTTCTCAATCTTGTAATCACGACATCAACTGACCTTTCTTTATCAATTTTTATAAGATTACCAATGTTTTCTCTAGAAAAAACTTTTCCTGGTGAATTTAGCATTTTTTCAAAGATTTTTTTTTCGGTATTATTAATTTTAATTTGTTTATTATTTTTATAAATTATCATTTTATTTAAATTAATTCTTATATTTCCAAATTTAATTTCTTTTCTATCTTTAATAATATTAGTTTTATTTAAAATATTCCTTATTCTTAATATTAATTCTTTCGGCTCAAATGGTTTTGGCAAATAATCATCTGCACCAATTTCTAGACCCTCTATTCTTTCTGATGCTTCACCTTTTGCAGTTAATAAAATAATCGGAGTGTCTAAAGATTTTTTATTTTCTTTTATAAAATCTAATCCAGATTTTCCTGGCATCATGATATCTAAGATTATTAAATCAAATTTAATTAATTTTGTTTTTTCTGTAGCCGCCTCTGCACTTTCAGCAGTAGTTGTTATAAAACTATTTTGATTAAGATATTCTTTTACTAATTCTCTAATACCTTTATCATCATCAACAACTAATATGTGCGCTTCAAACTCTCTCATTAGATTTAATTAATTTTTTCAAAACATTATTGAAATCAACAACTTCTTTAGCAGACGAATTTAGTAAAGCGTTATATATTCTCTTCTTTTGTTTAGAAAATATTTCCTCAAAAATTTTTTCTCCTTTTTCATTTAAATAAACATGTTTAACTCTAGTGTCTTTTGTGTCTTTTTTAAAAGTTATGACTTCAATTTTGATAAGATCCCTCAGTATTCTATTTAAACTTTGTTTTGTTATTTTGAGTTTATTTAATAATTCCCCTATAGTTATACCTCTATAGGTTGATAGAATATGTAGAACTTTATTATGTGCTATACCTAGAGAATATTTATTTAATACTGTCTTTGAGTCTGAAAAAGTGTCCCTATAGCTTAAAAAAAGCTTTTCTATAAACTCTTTAATTTGTTCATCCTTAAGATAAAGCAGTTCCTTCATAAATATTTATATTGGTAAGTTATATTGACATAATATATATAGAAAGATATTTTTTTTATTTTTTAATGATACCTTACGACAAAAGAGACGGAAAAATCTGGTACAACAATGAATTAGTTGATTGGGGCAATGTAAAGCTACACGTGCTGAATCACGGATTACATTATGCTAGCTGTGTTTTTGAAGGTCTTCGAGTTTATGACGGAGAAATCTTTAAACTAGTGGAGCACACTGCTAGATTTTTTTATTCTGCAAAAAGAATGGGTTTTGAAATTCCATATAGTGAAGATGAAATTAACAAAGCATGCGTAGAAACTGTTAAAACTCAAAAAGTTCAAAACGGATATGTAAGGCCTATTGCGTGGAGAGGAAGCGAAATGATGGCTATCTCTGCTCAGCATACTAAAATACATGTTGCCATTGCAACTTGGGAATGGGGATCATATTTTGATCCAAATTTAAAACTAAAAGGTATTAAACTTAATATTTCTAAATGGAGAAGGCCAGCTCCAAATACAATACCATGGGATACAAAAGCTTCAGGGCTATATATGATTTGTACATTATCAAAGCATGAAGCTGAAAAAGATGGTTTTACAGATTCTTTAATGTTAGATTTTGAGGGCAACATAGCAGAAGCTACAGGAGCAAATATTTTCTTCAAAGACAAGAATGGTGAAATTCATACACCAATACCTGATAGTTTTTTAGATGGTATAACAAGAAGGACAGTTATTGATATAGCCAAGTCAAAAAAAATCACTGTTCATGAGAGAAAGATATCACCAGATGAATTAAGTAAATTTGAGGGATGTTTTTTAACAGGTACTGCCGCAGAAGTAACACCAGTTTCACAAATAAATGATTTTAAATTTAAAGTTTGTAAAATGATTATAGACTTATCTGAGAGCTATCAATCTTTAGTCAGGAAAAAAGCAGCAGCTTAAATTAAGATTTGTTATCTTGAGAAATAGCATGGTCAATACCCTTTCTTAGATAATCATATCCAGTATATAAAGTTAGGAAAGCAGATAACCATAATAAAATAATACCTATTGTTTGAGCATTATAGTCTTGAAAATTTATAATTTTATTTCCAGTTTCGCCAGTTAAAAGAATTGAAATTGCAGTCATTTGTAAAACTGTTTTAAGTTTAGCAAGACTTGACACTGGAAGTTTAATTTTTCCTTTTGCTAAAAATTCTCTTAGTCCAGAAATTAATATTTCTCTAATTAGTATAATTATTGCAGCAATTACTTCATAATTTTTTATTGTATTATCCATTACAAGTAAAATTAAAGCTGTGGCTACAATTATTTTGTCTGCGATTGGATCTAAAAGCTCTCCAAGTTTTGATTCCTCTTTGAACATTCTGGCAAGTAGCCCATCTAAGAAATCTGTAAATGATGCAATTAAAAAAAGAAAAAAGGGCAATAAGTCTCCATAGAAACCTGGAAGATAATAAGCAATAACAAAAATAGGAACAATTATAATTCGTCCAATTGTAAGATAATTTGGTATTTTAATTTTCATTCGTGAAAAAAATTATATATTTTTTTTGCAACTTTTTCTTCTACTCCTTCAACTGATTTTATCTCGTCTAAACTAGCAGATTCTACTGCTCTAGCTGATCCAAAATGGTTTAAAAGTGATCTTTTTCTTACTGAACCAATTCCGTCTATTTGGTCCAAAAGTGACTTGCTTATGCCTTTTTTTCTTTTAGCTCTATGTGCACTAATAGCAAACCTGTGAGCTTCATCTCTTATTCTTTGGAGAAAAAATAGAGTAGGGTCATTCTTTTCAAACTTAAATTCTTTACCATTATGAAAAAAAGTTTCATTTCCACTATTTCTAAATTTGCCTTTAGCAATAGCGATAATAGGAATATCGTGAAGACCTAGTTCATTCATAGTTTCTCTAGCAACAGAATACTGGCCTTTACCTCCATCAACTAAAACTAAATCAGGCATAGTCAGATAATTATCTTTTTCTTGAACAGCTCTTTTAAATCTTCTATTTAGCACTTCTTTTATCATTCCATAATCATCTTGCTGATTTTTTTCTAATTTAATATTAAATTTTCTATACCTTTTTTTTATAAAACCTTCTTCTCCATAAGCAATTAAAGCCCCGACACTATTACTACCTTGGTTATGACTGTTATCGTAAACCTCCACTAAATTTATAATACCTTCTAAATCAAACTTTTTGGTTACCTCTTCAAAAAGTTCTTTGTTATTTTGACTTTCGTAGAGTTTTCTATTTAAACTATCTTTAGCATTTTTAATTGCTTGGTTAATTACATTTAGTTTAGATCCTTTTTTGGCAACCGAAATATTTATTTGCTTACTCTCTTTTTTTGTAAGGGCTTTTTCAATTAAACTTTTTTCTTTTATTTCCTCATTGATTATAATTGAACTTGGAACACTTTTATTTTCATAAAATTGAGATATGAAAGAGTTTATTATCTCATTTAAATTTTCATCTGGATCATGTTTTGGAAAAAAAGCTTGATTGCCCCAATTTTGCTTAGATCTATAGAAAAAAACTTGAATACAAGTTTTTCCAGATTCCTTATATCCAGCAATAACATCTGCCTCAACAAGGTTTGCCTCATTAATTCTTTGTGAAGATTGAATTATATTAAGTGATTTAATTCTATCTCTTAAAATCGCTGCTTTTTCGAAATCTAATTCTTCACTTGATTTTTCCATTAAAGCAGAAAGGTTTTTTTGTATTTTTCTAGATTTTCCAGATACAAATTCTATCGCATCTTCAACAGATTTTTTATAATCATCTTTTTTTACATATCCAACACATGGACCTGAACATCTTTTGATTTGATATAATATACATGGCCTCTCCCTATTTTTAAAAACAGTGTCATCACAAACCCTTAATTGAAATATTTTTTGGATCATTTTAATTGTCCAATTAGCTGATCCTGCTGATGCAAATGGGCCAAAGAAAAAACCTTCTCTATTTTTTTTACCTCTATGTCTTTTTATTTGAGGCCACTTATCCTTATTTCCAATAAAAATAAATGGAAAAGACTTATCGTCTCTTAATAAAATATTGAATCTTGGTTTGTATTTTTTAATTAAATTTGCCTCTAGAAGTAAGGCTTCACTTTCATTTGAAGTGGTAGTTATTTCAAGTCTTGTCGTTTGAGATAACATTCTCTCTGTTCTAATTATGTGATTTTTTTCTGAAACATAGCTCTTCAATCTATTAGGAAGATTTTTTGCTTTACCTACATATAGAACTTCATTTTTGGTATTTAGCATTCTGTATACTCCTGGAAGTTTAGGTACCAAGGGTATTTCTTTTTTTATTACTTCTTTTCCTATGTCAGAACTGACCATAACTTCTTTTTTTAGAAATTTGGATTCCAACAGACGAACAATCTCTCATAATTTCTAATTTTTCAATTCGAAGACTGATTTTACCAATTCTTCTATCTTTAAATAATTCATCGAATACATCCTCTGCTAATGATTCTAAAAAGTTATAGTGTTTATTTTTGACTAATTTCTTTATTAATTTTACAATTTTTGCGTAATTTACAATTGATTTTAGATCTTTGTCGTTTGAAGGTTTTTTATCTTCATAATCAACTTCTAAAGAAAATTTTACTTTCTGAGTTTTAAGTTTTTCAAAATCAAAGTATCCAAGCTTTAGATCCAGAATAAGCTCTTTGATTAGAACTTTTTTTTCGTAATTAAATAAGCTTTTACTCTTTTCTATTTTAACAATTTTTAAATTATTTTTTTTCATTCTTTTATGCTCATTATATCTGGCGTCTGCCAGTTTAAACTCTGTCCACTATCAATAGCAATTACTTGGCCAGTAATAGATCTATTTTTTATAAAAAAGTCAACTGCATTACATATTTCCCTTACATCCACCTGCCTTTTCAATGGTGTTGCTAAATATTGCTTTTTGAAGTGTTTTTTAGATTGTCTTTTGTTTTTAATTGTAGGACCTGGCGCTATACCATTGACCCTAATTTTTGGAGATAGGCTCATGGCAGAAGTTTTAGTTAAAGTATAGAGGCCAGTTTTGCTGATAGTATATGAAAAGAAAAAAGGGGTAAGTTTAAAAACTCTTTGATCTATTATATTGATTATATTGTTATTTCCTCCTTTTACATTCTTAGCAAATTCTTTTGATAATAAAGCAGGAGTTCGCAAATTAGTTCGTAAATGTTTACCCCAATTCTTTGTAGAAAAATTTTCTAATTTGTCATTTTCAAATAAAGAAGCGTTATTTATTAGGCAGTCAAAAAATTTAAGTTTAGATTTTGCAAATTTAACAATTTTATTAACATCAGTTTCTTTGCTTAAATCACCTTTAACTAAATAGATTTTCGTGCCATTTTTTTGCAAGTCCTTTTTTAAACTTTCAGCTTTTGATTTTGACTTATTATAATGAATCAAAATTTCTTTATTGTGGCCTGACAATTTTTTTGCTATTGCAGCACCAATTCTTGTTGCACCACCAGTAATAATTATCTTCCGCGCTTCCACTTTTTATCTCTCTTTTTTGTTACTTTTGTTCCCGGCATCCCCATTGTTGATCTACCTTTAGGATAAAGTTTATTTTTTAAATCATACTGTTTAACCTTAGGATTTAAAGTTATTTCTAACTCTGTACTTTCTAATTTTCTTATTTCGTCTCTAATTTTTGCTGCTTCTTCAAATTCTAGATTTGATGCAGCCTCCTTCATTCTCTTATTTAATCCTTTTAAGTGTTTTTTTAAATTTCCGCCAATGTTGGAACCCTCGCTTATTTGTACATAATCTTTTTCGTACACACTTTCTAAAATATCCGATATTTCTTTTTTAACCGATTTAGCGTCTATATTATTTTTTTTGTTATATGCTAATTGAATTTCTCTTCTTCTATTAGTTTCACTAATAGCTTTTTTTATACTTTTTGTTTCTTTATCAGCATAGAGAATTACTTTACCATCAACATTTCTCGCAGCTCTTCCAATTGTTTGAATTAGAGATGTTTCAGATCTTAGAAAACCTTCTTTATCCGCATCTAAAATACCAACTAAAGCACATTCGGGGATATCTAATCCCTCTCTTAATAAATTAATACCAACCAGAACATCAAATACACCCATTCTTAAATCTCTCATTATTTCTATTCTCTCCAGTGTGTCGATGTCTGAATGAAGATATCTAACTTTAATACCATTCTCATGAAGATATTCAGTTAAATCTTCAGCCATTTTTTTTGTTAAAGTTGTAACTAATACCCTATTATTATCTTTGACCACTTCTTTACACTCATGCATTAAGTCATCAACTTGATTCTTTGCCGGTCTAATCTCGACATTTGGATCAATTAAACCCGTTGGCCTTATAACTTGATCAATATGTTTTCCTTTAGTTTGATCCAGTTCCCATGGTCCTGGAGTTGCAGATACAAATATAGTCTGAGTTCTCATAGCATCCCATTCTTCAAATTTAAGTGGACGATTATCCATACATGATGGAAGTCTAAATCCATACTCTGCCAATGTACTCTTTCTTGATCTATCTCCTTTAAACATACCATTTAATTGTGGAACTGTTACGTGACTTTCATCAACAAATACTAATGTGTTATCTGGAAAGTATTCAAATAGAGTGGGTGGGGGCTCTCCAGGTTTTCTTCCAGATAAAAATCTTGAATAATTTTCGATACCAGCACAAGATCCTGTTGCTTCTATCATCTCTAAGTCAAATTTAGTTCTCTCCTCTAATCTTTGAGCTTCAAGTAGTTTGTTTTCTTCTTTGAATTTTTTTAAAGTAATTTCCAATTCTTTTCTTATTTTTAGAATTGCCTGTTCAATAGTTGGTTTGGGAGTAATGTAATGACTATTTGCGTAGATCTTAATTAAATTTAAAGTTCTTACAGTATCGCCTGTTAAAGGATCAAATTCCTCAATATTTTCTAATTTCTCTCCAAACAATGAAAGTCTCCAGGCTCTATCTTCTAAATGGCTTGGAAAAATTTCTAAATATTCACCTCTTGCTCTAAATGTTCCTCTGTAAAAATTTTGATCATTTCTTTTATATTGTAATGCCACCAATGATCTAATTATTTGTTCTCTAACATATTCATAATTCTTTTTTAAAGTTAAAGTCATCTTGCTGTATGCTTCAACTGAACCTAAACCATAAATACAAGATACACTGGCAACTATAACAACATCATCTCTTTCTAATAGAGATCTTGTTGCGGAGTGCCTCATCCTATCAATTTGTTCATTAATAGATGCTTCTTTTTCTATATATGTGTCTGACCTAGGAACGTACGCTTCTGGAGTATAGTAATCATAGTAAGATACAAAATATTCTACAGCATTTTCAGGAAAAAATGTTTTCATCTCTCCGTAAAGTTGAGCCGCTAAAGTTTTATTTGGAGCAAGAATCAGCGCGGGTCTATTTGTCTCTTCTATTACCTTGGCCATAGTAAAAGTTTTACCTGAGCCTGTAACTCCAAGTAGAACTTGATTAAATTCACCTTTTTTTGCAGAACCTACTAATTTTTTTATGGCATCTGGCTGATCTCCAGCGGGTTTAAAGTCAGTAATAAGTTTAAATTTCTTTCCACCCTCAAGTTTACCAGCTACTTGTGGATTTCTGCTCTGAATTTCTGTAATTAAGTCTTGATAAGTATTTTCCATAAAGTAAAGAAGGTATTAAATTAAATATTAATTTCAATGAGCATAATATCAGATAGTTTAAAGAGAATTAAACCATCTCCAACTATTGCTGTTACACAAAAAGCGAGAGAATTAAGAGCTGCTGGTAAAGATGTAATTGGCCTAGGTGCAGGAGAGCCAGATTTTGATACCCCAGATAATATAAAAGAGGCAGCTATTAAAGCAATTAAAAAAGGAGATACCAAATATACAGCTGTCGATGGAACTCCAATTTTAAAACAAGCAATTGTAGATAAATTCAAAAGAGAAAATAATTTAAATTATACTCCTGATCAAATCACTGTTGGTGCAGGGGGAAAACACGTGATTTATAATTTAATGATGGCCACTTTAAACAAAGGTGACGAAGTCATTATTCCAGCACCTTACTGGGTTTCTTATCCAGATATAGTTTTGCTTGCTGGAGCAACTCCAATAGTTGTTGAATGCTCAGAGGAACAGGGTTTTAAATTAACAGCAAAAGATCTAGAGGCCGCAATTACCAATAATACTAAATGGGTAATATTAAATTCTCCTTCAAACCCTACGGGAGCATGTTACTCAGAACAAGAAATTAAAAACTTAGCACATGTATTAAAAAGAAAACCTCATGTGAATGTATTAAGCGATGATATTTATGAGCATATTATATATGAAGGATTTAAATTTTTTACAATTGCACAAATACCAGAATTAAAAAATAAAGTAGTTACAATGAACGGAGTTAGCAAATCTTACGCTATGACTGGTTGGAGGATAGGTTATGCCGCAGGAGATAAAGAAGTAATTAAAGCTATTGCGAAAATTCAATCTCAGTCAACTACAAATCCATCTTCAATAAGTCAGGCAGCTGCAGTAGAAGCTTTAAATGGAAAACAAGAATTTATTCCTATTAGATCTTTAGCTTTTCAAGAAAGAAGAGATTTCGTGGTTAATTCCTTAAATGCAATTGATGGCATTAATTGCTTAAAACCTGATGGAGCTTTTTATGTTTTTCCAAATTGTAAAGAACTTATTGGAAAAAAAGATAAAAATGGAAAAAAATTAGAAAGCGATACTGACTTTGTTCAATCTCTTTTAGAAAATAATAATGTTGCAGTTGTACAAGGCTCAGCTTTTGGTCTGGATGGTTTTTTTAGAATATCATACGCAACATCTATGGAAAACTTAGAAAAAGCTATGGGAAGAATAAAAGAGTTCTGTGAAAGTCTTAGTTAGAAAGTGAAAACAGCGATAATTTTTGGATCATCAGGACTAGTTGGTAGTACCTTATTAAATCAACTTATAAATAACTCTAACTATTCTAAAATTAAAATCTTTGTTAGGTCTTCTCCTGATATAATAAATCCAAAAGTTGAGATTATAAATACAGATTTTAATAATTTAGAAAAATATAAAAATTTAATTAATGGAGACGACTGTTTCTTTTGTATAGGAACAACTAAAAAGAACTCTCCAAATAAAAATGATTATAGAAGAGTTGAGCTTGATCTTCCAATACAAATTGCTCAAATTAGTAAATCAAATAATGTTAAATCTTTCATATTTGTTTCATCAGGATTTGCTGATCCAAATAATTCTGGAGATTACCTCAAATTTAAGGGTTTAGTAGAGGAAGAAATTAAAAATTTAGATTTTGAAAAAATTGGAATTTTAAGACCTTCATTTTTATTAGGAACTAGAAAAGAAAAAAGAATAGGGGAAAAAATAGGAATTTTTATATTTAAATTATTATCTCCTTTATTTGTTGGTCCTATAAAAAAAATGAAACCTATTCATTCAGAAATAGTTGCAAGATCAATGATAAAAATTGCAAATAGTGATTTACAAAAAACCGTTTATGAATCTAATGAAATAGTCGAACTAAGTAATCCTTAATTTAATTAATCTTAAAATATTCTTTCATGTCCTTTTGAAACAATAAGTATATACAAGAAATCTGTAACAAAGTATTTAAACTTAAAATAGATCTTACAGTTAAAACATTAAATCCTATTTCCGGAATAGGTCCATAAGGAGCAGCAAAACTGACATCTATTGCCCCAATTAAATCAAATAGACCAACTGCATTCCATGACAGCAACAGACCCCATAAGATAGCACTTGGTTTTTTTATAATGTGATAAACTAAAAATAAAGCAGTTATCCCAATAATAAAGTCACCTACAAAAGGAACTATCCATTCAGATGGTGCAGAACGTTCATTGTCAGTAAAAATCCAAAACAAAAACAAGCCTGACCCAACTGCTCTGAATGACATCCATCCAGTTACAAAAATAATCCAATTTAATTTCATTTTTTTTAGTGTGATAAAAATTTTTCAGCTTCAAGAGCAGCCATACAACCCATTCCTGCTGCAGTTACTGCTTGTCTAAATATTTTATCTTTAACATCGCCTGCAGCAAAAACACCAGGGATATTTGTTTCTGTTGAATCTGGTTTTGTTGTTAAATAACCCTCTTTATCCATGTTTAATTGATCTTTAAATAGTTGTGTTGCCGGATCATGTCCAATTGCAATAAATAAACCATCAATTTTTAATTCATCAATTTTATTGGTTTTTACATTTTTAATTTTTAATCCCTTAACATTTTTAGGATCATTGTCTCCAATAACTTCTTCAACAACACTATCCCAAATAATTTCAATTTTTTTGTTAGCCATTAATTTACTTTGGAGCATTTTTTCAGCTCTTAAAGAATCTCTTCTGTGAATTAATTGAACTTTTGATGCAAATTTTGTAAGAAACATTGCTTCTTCAACTGCAGCATTTCCACCACCTACAACAGCAACAGTTTTATCTTTAAAAAAAAAACCATCACATGTTGCACATGCTGAAACACCAAATCCTCTAAATTTTTTTTCAGACTCAATATTTAGCCATCTTGCCTGAGCTCCTGTAGAAATAATGATTGAGTCAGCTGTATACATCTGGCCACTATCACCAATAGCTTGGAATGGTGTTTTTTTTAAATCAACTGACTTAATATGATCTTGTATCATTTCTGTTCCAACAGCTTGGGCCTGCTCTTTCATTTGATCCATCAACCAAGGACCTTGAATTACTTGAGCAAAACCTGGATAATTTTCAACATCAGTTGTTGTTGTCAATTGTCCACCTGGTTCAATCCCATGAACTAGAATAGGTTTTAGCATTGCTCTAGCAGCATAGACCGCAGCTGTGTAACCAGCTGGCCCAGACCCAATTATTAACACTTTTGTATGTTTAGTTGGATTTTGTGTCATACGATGTCTATATAGTAATTAATGAATAAATTAAAAGGGTTATTATTAACAGAGGGATTGCATGGAATGATAAGTCAGGTTGAGGGCTTAGCAAAAGCACTTGATATGGATTATTTTCACGAGAAAGTTGAACTAAATAGTCCTTGGAATTTAGTTCCACCTTCACTAACTCCAAAAAAAAAATTTATTTTTAAGAATCAAATAAACAAAGAATATGATGTTATAATTTCTTGCGGAAGAAAAAGTGTAATACCATCTATCGTACTTAAAAAAAATTCAAATAAAAAAATTGTAAATATTCATATCCAAAACCCAAAAGTATCCCTTGAAAATTTTGATATTATAGTCGCTCCAGATCATGACAGCTTAGATGGGCCCAATGTACTAATCTCAAAGGGCGCTATTCATTATCTAACATTAGATGAAATTGAAAAAGCTAAAGATTATTTAGTAAGTAAAATAGAAAAACAAAAAGAAGTCGTAACTTTGATTTTAGGTGGACCTACAAAATATTATAATTACGATAATGAAAGTATGATACAGATATTTTCAAAGATCAATAAACAAATTATTGAAAAGAATTTGCAATTAATAATAATTCCTTCAAATCGAACTCCAGAAAAAATCATTCAATTCGCAAAAGAGTATTTTAATAAAAATCGTTTAATAATAGATAATGTCGATAAACAAGCATATCTATCAAGTTTAGCACTAGCCAAGTATATAATTGTTACATGTGATTCAAGCTCTATGATTTCTGAGGCTGCTCTTACTGGAAAACCTATTTATGTCGCAATGCTTCCGTCAATGAGGAATGATAAAAGATTCCAAAAACTTAGAAATCTACTAGAAAGCATGAATATAATTAGAAAATTAGAAGATGATTTAGATACTTGGAGCTATGAAAAATTAGATGAAACAAATAGAATAGCAAAACAAATAAAGGAAAAATTATTTTAATGTCGTTTCTTAATTCAGTTAATAGAAACTCGAAAAAATTTACCGACCCTTTTGATCATTGGGAGTTGAACAAGCCTTTGACAGAGGAACAAATCAATGAAATTGTTAATGCAGACATTGCAAATCCATCAGAGCACAATTTAAATTATGATGGAACAAGAGCAATCGACGGAGGAGAGGGAAATTTTAGACAAGGAATAGCTGATGGAGGAAAAGCTTTAAAATTTAGATGTTTTATAACAAAAGAAAATACAAACAACTTTCCACACCTGACAAAATTTATAAAAGAACTGCAAAGCAAAGAAACTACTAATAGAGTGTCAATATTAACTGGAAAAGACTTGTCAAATTCTTTTGTAAGAGTAGAGGTTATTTGTGATCGACAGGGTTTTTGGTTAAAACCACACTGTGATATTAAAGAAAAATTAATGTCATGTTTGTTATTTGTAAATAAGCACAACGAAAGTGAGGATTTAGGAACTGATTTTTATGATAGTAACCTAAAAAAAGTAAAAACACTTCCTTATAAAGATAATTATGGTTACTTTTTCACTAGTGGACCTAATACATGGCATGGAATGGAAAAGAAAGAAATTAAGAAGGAAAGAAGATGCCTTCAAGTAAACTATGTATCTTTCAAAACTGATTGGAAAGTCGATTAATTAGCTGAATTCAAAAGCCTAAATAAAGATGCAATAATCCCATGACCAGATAATTCAATCGCTATAATAATTATTACAAATAAAATTATTTTTTTGTTCATTTAATTAAAATAAATAATATCAACAATACCCAAAAGAAACCATAATAGTAGTATATATACTTTTTAGCAAACATTCTTGGCACACTTTGAGTTTCTTTAAAATTTTTCTTTTTTTGTTTCATACTAAATATTATGCTTTGACACTTATTTTGTCTCCAACATTTATTGTCCCAGAGGAAAGAATTTCGCATCTTAAACCACCTCTTCTTAAAAACTCTTTTATAATATTACTTTTGCCAAGTCTTTGTTGTAGATCTTTACACGGCCTACACAAATCATTTACTTTTAATTTTATATTGCCCACTTGAATTGTTTTACCAACTAAATCATTTAGTTTAATATTTTTTGTAACTATATTTCTTCTAAATTCTAAATAGGTAAATTTCGTATTAAAAGTATTGTTGTAATAATCTATATTTTCACTCTCTATAAGAGTAATTTGTTCTCTATCACCATTGAAATCGTGAAAATATCTATCACCAACAATACCTTTAGAGGCAACTACTTCGATGCTTTCTTTTTTTTCTATTTCTTGATTATTTTTTTTGGTAATTCCAATCTCATAGACGACAGACATTAATTATCCTGTAGTGATTTTACTGTTAGTTTTTTTGTTTTAAGAGATTTAATTGCGTCTAAAAAAGCATAAGCAGTTGACATATTTGTACAATATGGAACTTTATTAATAAGTGTTGCTCTTCTAATAGCTCTTGCATCACTAACTCTATGTTTTTTGTCACCACCACCAGTATTAATTACTAAAGAAATTTTATTCGAATTTAATACATCAACTATATTTGAACCTCCTGAGCTTAATTTATTTATTGTTTTACATTTCATTCCATTTTCTTTGATTGTATCAGAAGTGCCTTTTGTACCTGATAAAGAAAATCCAAGTTTATATAATCTTTGTGCTATTCCAACAATTTCTTGTTTGTGAGTATCTTTAACCGACAAAAATGCCAATCCACTTGTTGGTAAAGAGTTGGAGGCTGCAATTTGGCTTTTTGCAATAGCCATTCCAAAGTCATCGTCAAAGCCCATTACTTCACCAGTTGATTTCATTTCAGGACCAAGCAAAACATCACTGTCTGGAAATTTATTAAACGGAAATACTGCCTCTTTAACAGCATATCTTTTATTAGTTTTATATTTTAGTTTATATTTTGATAAATTTTCACCAGCCATAATTCTTGATGCAATTTTTGCTAAAGAAATTCCATTTGCTTTTGATACAAATGGCACTGTTCTACTTGCTCTTGGGTTTACTTCTATAACAAAAACTTCATCTTTTTTTATAGCAAATTGAATATTTAAAAATCCCTTAACTTTTAAAGCTAATGCAAGTTTTCTAGTTTGTATTTTTAACTCCTTTAATATTCTTGCTTTAATGGAAACAGGAGGAAGGCAGCAAGCAGAGTCTCCAGAATGTATTCCGGCCTCTTCTATGTGTTGCATAATTCCTGCAATATAAACATCTTTGCCATCAGATATTGCATCAACATCTACTTCCATTGCGTTATTTATAAATTTATCAATCAATATTGGATTATCCTCAGAGGCTTTAAATGCTCCATTTATGAATTCTCTAAGTTGACTTTTGTCATGAACTATTTCCATAGCTCTTCCACCCAGCACATACGAAGGTCTTACTACTACCGGAAGACCAATATTTTCTGCTATTTTGATTGCCTGATCAAATTTGTAAGCAATTCCACTTTCAGCTTGTTTTAAATTTAATTTTATCAATAAATCTCTAAATTGATCTCTATCTTCAGCTAAATCAATAGAAGCATATTGAGTTCCTAAGATTGGTAATTTATTTTCATGTAAAAATTTTGAGAGTTTGATAGGTGTCTGTCCTCCAAATTGTGCTATTACTCCAAAGAGATTTCCTTTTGATTGTTCTTTTAAAATTATATTGTGAACATATTCCTCAATTAATGGTTCAAAATACAATCTATCACTCGTATCATAATCTGTTGAAACAGTTTCAGGATTACAATTCACCATTATTGTCTCAAAACCTGCTTCTTTAAGTGAAAAACTTGCTTGGCAACAACAGTAATCAAACTCAATACCTTGACCGATTCTATTAGGTCCGCCACCAAGAATTATAATCTTTTTCTTATTGCTAGGATCTGCCTCACATTCTGTCATTAAGGTGAGATTTCTCTGATAAGTCGAATACATATATGGTGTGAAAGATTTGAACTCAGCAGCGCAAGTATCAACTTTTTTAAATACTGGAAAGACTTTAAGTGCAATTCTTTTTGACCTGATAACTTTTTCTTTTAATCCAGTAATTTTAGATAATTTTTTATCAGAAAACCCTATAGATTTAATTCTATTAAATTCCCCAAAAGTTTTAGGAAGACCTTTTTTACTTATATTTATTTCTTCATCAACAAGCTCTTTGATTTGGTTTAAAAACCAAGGATCAACTTTTGATAGTTTATATATTTTATCTAAACTTATCTTTTTCCTAAATGCTTCTGCAATTAAAAGTAGTTTGTTTGGTACATTAATTTTTAATTGTTTTAAAATTTGATTTTTAGAATAGTTGAAAATGTTATCTAATCCAGATAATCCAGTTTCAAGAGATATCAGAGCTTTTTGGAATGATTCTTTGAAATTTCTTCCAATTGCCATTGCTTCACCAACAGATCTCATAGATGTGCCTAAAATAGCTTTTGTGTCTGAAAATTTTTCAAAAGTAAACCTAGGTATTTTTGTTACAACATAATCAATTGTTGGTTCAAACGAGGCTGGTGTTGTTTTTGTAATTTCATTTTTTAACTCATCCAGGGTGTACCCGACCGCCAATTTTGCGGCAACTTTAGCAATTGGAAAACCAGTTGCCTTAGATGCTAATGCTGAAGATCTTGAAACTCTTGGGTTCATTTCAATTATGACCATTCTTCCATTTTTTGGATTAATGGCGAACTGAACATTTGAACCGCCAGTCTCTACACCAATTTTCCTTAAACATGCAATAGATGCGTTTCTCATTACTTGATATTCTTTATCTGTCAAAGTTAGAGCTGGAGCTATTGTAACCGAGTCTCCTGTATGAGTTCCCATTGGATCTACGTTTTCAATTGAGCAAATTATTATACAATTATCATTTTTGTCTCTAACAACTTCCATTTCAAATTCTTTCCATCCATCAAGACACTCTTCCACAAGAACCTGGTTTTGTGGTGACTCGTGCATTCCTTCTTTAACAATTTTAAAAAAATCTTTTTTAGTTCTAGCTATCCCACCTCCTAGACCTCCTAGGGTGAAGGACGGACGTATTATTGCTGGCAATCCAATTTTTCTTAATGTTTGTTTTGATTTTTTAAAGTTATTTAAAATTTCTGATTTAGGAAGATCAATTCCAATATCAGACATATTCTTTCTAAATTTTTTTCTATCCTCAGCGTTTTCTATTGCATTAGAATTTGCACCAATTAGTTCAATTTTAAATTTTTTAAGAAGTCCAATTTTTTCAGCTTTAATTGCTAAATTTAAAGCAGTTTGTCCTCCCATAGTTGGGAGAATTGCTTCTGGTTTTTCTTTTTTTATTATTTCCTCTAGGAACTCAATTGATATTGGCTCAATATAAGTTTTATCAGCAACACCTGGATCAGTCATGATAGTTGCTGGGTTTGAATTGACTAATATAACTTTATAGCCTTCATCTTTTAGTGCTTTGCATGCTTGTGTTCCTGAATAATCAAATTCACAAGCTTGTCCAATAATTATTGGACCTGCACCAATGACTAATATTTTTTTAATGTCTTTTCTTTTTGGCATATTTTTTTATGTCGTTAATAAAATTATTAAATAAGTAGTGACTATCCTGTGGACCTGGATTTGACTCTGGGTGATACTGTACAGAAAAGACTGGTTTGTTTTTTAATTTGATTCCCTCGATACAGTTATCAAAAAGAGATCTGTGAGTAATCTCAACATTTTTTGGTAAACTCTCTTTAACAACTTCAAATCCGTGATTTTGACTTGTAATCTCAACCTTCTTTGAAATTAAATTTTTTACAGGATGGTTGGCACCTCTATGCCCTAATTTCATTTTTTTTGTTTTTGCATTTAACGCTAATGCTAAAATTTGATGACCTAAACAAATTCCAAAAACTGGAAGATTTGATTTTATTAATTTTTGAACAGTTGAAATTGCATATTTACCTGTAGCTGCTGGATCACCTGGGCCATTAGATAAAAATATTCCATGTGGTTTTAGTTTTAATAAATTTTCAGCACTTTCTTTACAAGATACAACCTTTACTTCACAATTAAAGTTAGAAAAGTATCTTAATATATTTTTCTTAATTCCATAATCTATTGCAATAACTCTAAATTTTTTTTTTTTATTTTTTTTATAACCTTCTTCTTTGCTCCATGTCTTAAGGCCTTTCCAAGTATAATTTTTTCTTGTTGATACCTCCTGTGCAAGATCCATTCCTTTTAAACCAGGCCAAATAGTTGTTTTTTTTATGAGTTTTTTAATATTAAATTTACCTGATTTATTGTTTGAAATAGTACCTTTTGGAGCACCTTTATCTCGTATAAAGTTAGTTAAACTTCTAGTATCAAGTCCTGTAATACCCACAATTTTATTTTTTTTAAGCCATTCATCTAAATGTTTTAAAGATCTATAGTTGGATGGATTTGTTATTTCAGAATTAAAAATTACCCCTCTTGTCCAAATTTTATCCGACTCTATATCTTCATTATTAGTTCCAACATTTCCAATGTGGGGGAAAGTGAAGTTAATTATCTGTCCTGCATAAGATGGGTCTGATATAATTTCCTGATATCCTGTTAAAGAGGTATTAAAACACACCTCTCCTGTTGCTTCACCATTATAACCAAGGCCTATACCTTTAAATATGGTTTTATTATCTAAAACTAAAATAGCTAATGGAAATTTGGATTGAAGTGCAATTTTATTTTTTTGTTTTTCTTTCAATTACAACTCATGAGTTAAAGGTTAATACAATAAAACCAATATTTGCACAACACCTGTATAACAATTTTTTTAAAAAACAATTTTTTCTTTTGAGGAAATTTGTCTATAAAGTAAGTTAAAAAATATGAGCTTAAGAGAAAAAATTGAAACTGATTATAAAAATGCTTTAAAATCTAAAGACAAAAATAAAATATCAACTTACAGGTTAATTTTGGCAGGCATCAAAGACTTAGATATTAATAATAGATCAGGCCCTGAAAAAAAAGAAACAGATGATGAAGACATCAAAAAGTTGCTAAAAAAGATGATTAAGCAAAGATCCGAATCAATAGAAGTTTATAAAAAAAATAATAGAATTGACTTGCTTGAAATTGAGCAAGGCGAAGTAACTATCCTGAGCGAATATCTTCCAAAACAGCTTAACGATGAAGAAACCAAAAAAATTTGTTTAGATATCATTTCTGCCACAGGCGCATCCTCTCTGAAAGATATGGGTAGAGTAATGGGAGAATTAAAAAAAAAACATGCAGACACAATTGATTTTTCAAAAGCTGGTTCAATTTTAAAAGACTTACTTAACAATTAATGAAATACCCAAAAAATTATCTAGATGAAATTAAAGTAAGAATAAAAGTATCAAATGTTGTCTCAAGAAGCGTAAGTCTTAAAAAAAGAGGTAAAGAATTTGTTGGTCTTTCACCTTTTAAAAATGAGAGAACTCCATCATTTACAGTTAATGATGAAAAAGAATTTTATCACTGTTTTGCAACAGGTGAGCATGGAAATATTTTTGATTTTGTAATGAAAACTCAAAATCTGAGGTTTGGAGAGGCTGTGAAATTTTTAGCAAGCTTAG
>CACMDE010000002.1 GCA_902612345.1 uncultured Pelagibacteraceae bacterium
GGTAAAATGTTGGCTAATGGGTCTCCAGATGAAATTAAAAATGATAAACGTGTCATTGATGCGTATTTAGGAGCACAATAATGTCTAACCAATATGAAGTATTAGGGAAAGCTCCAACACCAGATGATTTAAAAAAATTATCTCCAAAAGAAGTCCATTTAACTATAAAAAATTTAAATGCAGGTTACGGAAAAATGGAAATTTTACATAACTTTGATTTATTTGTGAATAAAGCTCAATCTTTATGTTTGATTGGACCTAATGGTGCAGGAAAATCTACAATTCTTCACTCAATATATGGTTTTACAAATATTTTTTCTGGCCAAATTGAACTTGAAGGAAAAGAAATTACAAATCTTACTCCAGCGGAAAAGTTAAAGTCAGTTGGTATAGCTTATATATTACAGGATAACTCTGTATTTCCAGACATGACAGTAGAAGAAAACTTATTAATGGGAGGATACATAAAGGAAAAAACAGACGAGTCATTTGAAGAGACTGAAAGAATCTTTGAAAAGTATGAAAGGTTAAGAAATAGAAGAAACCAACCTGCAAAAGTTTTATCTGGAGGTGAGAGAAGATTACTAGAAATATCTAGAGCCTTAGTCATGAAACCATCAGTGCTTTTAGTAGACGAACCATCAATTGGACTTGAACCTAGATATATTGAAATGGTTTTTGAAATATTAAGAGATCTTCAACAAAATGAAAAAAAAACAATTATTCTTGTAGAACAAAATGCCAAAAAGGGTTTGGAGTTTGCAGATATTGGTTATGTTTTAGTATCAGGTCAAACAGCTATCGCAGGATCTGGAGATGATTTACTTAAAAATCCAGATGTAGGTAGACTATTTCTTGGTGGCTAATGATAAAATCAAATATATTTTTAAAAGGTTTATTTTCAATCAAAAGACTCGATAGTCCTGCTATTGCATTAGGTGCTAGCTTCGTAGCAATAGGAGCCCTATTGAAGAATGTTGGATTTACAATACAAGAAAGTATTTTTTCAAGTTTTTTAATTTATGCATTACCTGGTTCTTTAGTTTTAGCTGAGTCAATATTTATTGGTGCATCTTTAATAAATATTTTTTTAGCTGTTTGGCTTGTGAATGCAAGGTTATATCCATTAACAGTATCTTTAATGCCTTTAGTAATGACAAAAAAACATCCTCGTTGGAAGTATGTTTTATCTTGTCATTTTGTAGCTGTTTCTCCATGGTTAATAATGAAAAGTAATTATAAAAAAATTAATAAAGAGGACAGACTTGATTTTTGGATTGGAATAGGTACAGCAAATTGGCTTATTGGTATATTTGCAACAATAATAGGATATTTGTCCGCTGATTATTTAAATAAAGATATGTTGATAGGATTGGCAATAGTTAATCCCATTTATTTTACTTGTGCAATGATTGGTGTCATGGAGTCAAAAAGTATTTCAGTTGCTATTATTTTGGGTGCTTTGCTAAGTCCAGTATTCTATTTTATTACTCCAGAATGGTGTATTTTGTTTGGAGGTATTGCTGCAGGTTCAATAGCTTTTTTATTAGGAGAAAAAAGTGTCAACTGAGATATTTTTAGCTGTTATAGTTACCTGGGCGGCAACATATTTGTCTAGACTTCTTGGTATGCTAACATCAACAAAAATTGATGAAAACTCAAAAATTTATCGATGGTTTAATTGCTTAGCATACTCAACACTTGCTGCTTTAACATCAAGGGTTTTAATTTTTCCTAATGGAGATCTTATGGATACAAATTATTTAACTAGAATAATTGTTATTTTGATTGCAATATCAATTTATTTTTTAAGTAAAAGAAATTTAGTTTACTCAACTGTTTTTTCAGCTATCATTTTGACTGTAATAAATAGCCAAACTTAAATTTTAGTAAAATTGAAAAAAGACTTTAAAGAATCAAATGAAATTTGAAATTGAGCTAAAATTTAATTATTCAATTTAAGGTTGATTACATTTAAGGCTAAAATAAGCTATATTTTTCAACATTTTTTTGTTGTATAATTATCACATAGAAAAAAAAACGACATTTTTTATAAATTTATAGGGTGCAAAAAACTAAAATGATTGTTAAAAAATATCAGTTTTTATTAATAAATACTAAAATTAAAGAAGGATTAAAAATGAAAAAAACAATTTGTGCAATAATAGTTGCCCTTTTTGCTTATGCACCTGCCGGTTTAGCGATCGAAGGTGTTAATCTTACTCTTGGTGCTTCAGGCCAAGCAGGTTTATTCACT
Organism: uncultured Pelagibacteraceae bacterium; assembly: GCA_902612345.1. GTDB lineage: Bacteria > Pseudomonadota > Alphaproteobacteria > Pelagibacterales > Pelagibacteraceae > Pelagibacter. Next base: position 2,258 of record CACMDE010000002.1, read on the forward strand.
GCTACCGGTAAAGAAGTCAGCACACAGTCAACTCATGAAGATACAGAGATAGCAGGTGTTGCTTATAGTTCTGTATTTACAGAGATAAACGTAGGAAGAATTGCAATTGGTGTGGACTATGTTCCAGATGGGTTACAATCTGATACAGTAGAGTCAGTGAAGCATGATAAGACGACTTCTAATACTGTTAATATAACAGAAAACTCATTGAAAGTTGAGTTTGAAGATTTAACTACAGCGTACGTTGCAGTTAACCTGACTGACAATTTTTATGTGAAAGCTGGAATGATCCAAGTTGATGTTCTAACACAAGAAAATCTAGGAACAGGTGGTTCTTATGGAGATACATCTTTAGATGGAACTCTAGTAGGATTTGGTTATCAACATGACCTAGATGCAATTTTTGTAAGAGCTGAAGCAAGTTATTTAGAATTTGATGGAGCTACAGTAAATTCCACAAACTCAGATAACAAAGCATCTATTAAGAATTTAGACGGAGTAACAGCTAAGATCTCAATAGGAAAAACTTTCTAAGAAAATAAAATTTATTTTCAAAGTAATTTAAAAAAAGCCCCTTTCTAAGGGGCTTTTTTTTTATGTATTATTTTAGACATATAACACTATAATTATACTATGAACCTAGGATTTATTGGAACAGGAGAGATAACAAAGGCAGTTGTAAAAGGAATAATTAATTCTAAAATTAAATATAACAAAATTTTTTTATCAAAAAGAAATAAAATAATTTCAAAATACCTAAGTAGTTTAAATCAAAAAATTTACGTTTTAAATGATAATCAAGAAATTATTGATAAATCTAATTTAGTTTTTCTTGGTATAACACCCAAGGTAGGAAAGAAAATTATCAAAAAGTTAAATTTTAAAAAGTCTCATATTGTCATAAGTTTTATTTCAACGATAAAACTCAATGAGTTAAAGAAATATATTAAAATAAAATGTACTATAGTACGTGCAATACCTTTGCCTCCTATTTCTTTAGGTGTAGGACCAGTGCCTATTTTTCCAGCTAATAAAAAAGTAAAAAATTTTTTTAATAAAATAGGAAAAACTATAGAAATTAGAAATGAAAAATTATCGTTAAATTTCTGGACCATGTCTTCTATGATGGCGCCATATTATGAAATACTAAATCATCTTTCTTTATGGTTACATAAAAAAGGATTAAATAAAATAAAAGCTGAAAATTATATTACTTCTTTATTTTTAGGATTATCAAAAAACGCTTATCAAAATAAATACAAGAATTTGAATGAATTAGTAAAAAAATCACAAACTCCAAAAGGATTAAATGAACAAGCTTTAAAAGAGTTAAAAAAAATGAATGTGTATAAAAAATTAGAAATTACATCAAATAATATTCTAAGAAGGCTTAAAGATAAATAATGGATGCCAATCCTTATATTTTAAAAGTTGAAAAACTAACAAAATATTTTGGAGGACTTGCGGCTGTTTCAAACTGTTCTTTAAACATAAAACAAGGATCTATAACAGGTATAATTGGACCTAATGGTTCTGGAAAATCTACTTTATTTAATTTAATCGCTGGAAATTTAAAACCAAATTCTGGGAAAGTTATGTTTAATAACGAAAATATAACTGAGATACCATCATATGAGCTTTTTACAAAAGGTTTACTTAGAACTTTTCAAATTGCTCATGAGTTTACAAATCTGACTGTTTTAGAAAATTTGATGATGGTTCCAAGTAATCAGTCAGGTGAAAACCTTGTAAATGCTTTAATAAAACCCTCATTAATTAAAAAGGAGGAGAACATTATTAGAGCCAAAGCTTACGAAGTTATTGATTTTTTAAATCTTAAACATTTGGCAAATGAACTGGCTGGAAATTTATCTGGTGGACAAAAAAAACTACTAGAACTTGGGAGAACAATGATGGTTGATGCCAAAATTGTTCTACTAGATGAGGTAGGAGCTGGTGTCAATAGAACTCTTTTAAAAGATCTTGGTACGGCAATATTGAGATTAAATAAGGAGAAAAACTATACTTTTTGTATGATTGAACATGATATGGATTTTATAAGCAGAATGTGTGATCCCGTAATTGTAATGTCTGATGGTGCTGTTTTATTTGAAGGGAGTCCTGAAGAAGTTAAAAAAAATGAAAAAGTAATTGAAAGTTATCTTGGAAGAGGAAATGAAAATAATGGAGAAAAAAATTAATGGCATTTTTTGAGGGAAGTAAGATGACAGCTGGCTATGGAAATGGTCCTGACATCATTAGCTCTTGTTCAATAAATGTTAATAGAGGTGAGATTGTTGCAATATTAGGACCTAATGGTGCAGGAAAATCTACAGCGATGAAAGCAATGTTAGGTTTATTGAAACTCAAGACCGGCTCAATTTCAATTGATGGCAAAGACATTACAAATCTATCACCACAAGATAGAGTTAAAGCAGGAATTTCTTTTGTTCCTCAAACAAGAAACGTTTTTGCTGATCTGACCGTAAAAGAGAATTTAGAAGTTGGAGCATTCTTAAGAGAAGATGATGTTAATAAAGTTATTGATGAAATTTATGAATTATTTCCAATATTAAATGAAAAAAAAAATCAAGTTGTTGGAGAATTATCTGGAGGACAAAGACAACAAGTAGCTTTGGGAAGAGCTTTGATGATTAAACCTTCAGTTTTAATGTTAGATGAACCTACGGCTGGTGTCTCACCCATCGTAATGGATGAATTGTTTCAACATATAATCAAAGTAAAAAAAACTAATGTTGCAATTATAATGGTAGAGCAAAACGCAAAACAAGCTTTAAGTATATCAGATAGAGGATATGTTTTAGTTACTGGACAAAATAAATTTGATGGATCTGGAAACGAGCTACTCCAAGACCCAGAAGTAAGGAGGTCTTTTTTAGGAGGATAATATGGATTTTTTGAATGCAATAATTTTACTTCTTAACTATACAATAATTCCAGCACTTAGTTATGGTTCTCAACTTGCATTAGGAGCAATTTTTGTAACATTAATTTATGGTGTTTTAAGGTTCGCAAATTTTGCAACAGGGGACATGATGTCTTTTGGAACAATGTTTGCTGTGTTGCTAACATTTTACTTTCAATCACTTGGAATAAATTTTGGTTTTTTGCCTACTGCATTACTAACTATTCCTTTTGCAGTTATTATGATGATTTTATACATGCTATCTATTGATAAATTTGTTTTTAGTTATTATAGGATAAAAAAAAGTCCACCTGTAGTACTTGCTATGGTGAGCGTTGGTGTAATGTTTGTTACACAAGCAATTATAAGAATTATTATAGGACCTTTTGATAGAAGATTTCTAGATGGTGAAAAGTTTATTTTGAAAGCTACAGAGTTTAAAGAAATGACAGGATTAAATGAGGGTTTAACAATTAAGTCAACTCAAGCAATTACAATAGTTGTAACTGTAATTGTTGTTTCAATAATGTTTTGGTTTTTAAACAAAACTAAAACTGGAACAAGTATGAGAGCCTATTCTGACAATGAAGACCTTGCTTTATTATCAGGAATAGATCCAAAAAAGGTTGTTCTATTAACCTGGGTAATAGCTGGTATTTTAGCAACTGTTGGTGGAGTTTTATATGGTTTAGACAAAAGCTATAAGCCATTTGTGTATTTTAATAATATGTTACCAATATTTGCTGCAGCAATTGTTGGCGGAATTGGAAATCCATTAGGAGCATTTTTAGGAGGTTATGTTGTTGCTTTTGGAGAGATATTTATAACCTACGCTTATAAAAAGTTTTTTACTTATATACTTCCAGAAAGTCTTGAACCAAATTCATTAATGCAATTACTTTCCACAGATTATAAGTTTGCTGTATCGTTCTCTCTTTTAGTAATTGTATTACTATTTAGACCATCTGGAATTTTTAAAGGACTTAGATTATGAAGCAGTATCTAAATGTAGTAACAGCTTATATGATAATGTTTACACTAATTATTTTAGTGGGAATATTTCAATCATGGTCTCAAGCTTTATCTATTTTAAATTATTGTTTAATTTCAGCGGTTATGACCATTGGTGCAAATATTCAATGGGGGTATGCTGGTTTAATTAATTTTGGAATTATGGGTTACACTGCTTTAGGTGGATTAGCAGTAGTTCTTGTATCTGTTGCCCCAGTGCCTGAGGCATGGAAAGCAGGTGGGATTAATATGATAGGCTCTCTTGGTGTCGTGGTAGCCATGATTGTTTCAATTCGTTATATTTCAAAAAATATTCAAAAATCCAAAAAAAGAAATTATTTAATAGCAGGCACTATAGTAATAGGTTTACTTTTAATTAGATTATTAGCTGGACCAGGAATTGAAAGCATCGAGGCAGTTGATCCAGCTAAGACCGGGTTCTTAGGTGGATTGGGAATGCCAATATTATTTTCTTGGATTGTAGGAGCCTTTTTTGCTGGTGGATTAGCTTACGTCATTGGAAAAATTGCTCTTGGTTTAAGAGCAGACTATTTAGCAATAGCAACATTGTTAATTGCTGAGATTGTAGTTTCTATAATTAAACATGAAGACTGGTTAGCAAGAGGAGTTAAAAATGTAATTGGTTTAAAAAGACCTGTTCCATATGAAATTGACCTTCAAACTTCACCTTGGTTTATAAATTTAGTAGAAAATTTTAATTCAGGTAAGCTAAAAGTAATCGGTACAATTTCAGAGAGACAAGATGTTTTAAAACAATTGGTAATTGATGCATCATCTGTATATGTGAAACTTTGTATGGCTGGTCTTTTTTTAACTGTGGTTATTATATTGTTAATTGTTACACAAAAAGCTTTGTATTCTCCGTGGGGAAGAAAAATGAGAGCAATAAGAGATAATGAAGAAGCAGCAAGTGCTATGGGAAAAAATGTTGTTAAAGAACATCTTTTAATTTTTATTTTAGGATCTGCAGTTGTAGGTTTAGCAGGAGCTATGATGGTAACAAATGATGGTTTATTTACCCCAGGAAGTTATAGACCTATGAGATATACATTTGTAATTTGGGTAATGGTTATAGTTGGAGGAACTGGAAATAATTTTGGAGCCATACTTGGGGGTTTTGTAGTTTGGTTTTTATGGGTCGAAGCTGCTCCAATAGCTTTATTTTTAATTAATTTTTTTACTGCTCACTTACCTGAGACAAATGCTTTAAAAGTCCATTTAATTGAAAGCGCCCCTTACTTTAGATTTTTGATGATTGGTATTGGTGTATTGCTGATAATGCGCTATAGACCACAGGGAATTTTACCTGAAAAAATTATAAAGCAATAAATATGAAAAAATTAATTTTAACTATTTTATTTATAATAATTACAACAAATTTATTAGCATTTGAAAAAGGTACTAATTTTGCCATAGAAGATTTTAAAGAGGCCCAAAAAGATGGAAAAACAATTGTTGTTAATTCATGGAATAAATATTGTTCGACTTGCAAAGCACAAACTAAAATATTTGAGAGTGCAAAAAATGATTTTAAAGAAGTTATATTTTATTTTTATGAACAAACTGAAAACCCAGAAATAGCAAATTTTTTGAAAATAGATTATTGGACAACAATAGCAGTATATAAAAACAACAAAGAAATTTCTCGAGAAATGGGTTTAACTAATAAAAAAAAGATTTATGATTTAATTAAGAAGGGAATTTAAATTGTACTACATTCTTCTTGGAATAGCAGTTGGTTTAATTATTTATCTAGCAGACAAATATATTTTCTAATAAAAAAAACCCCAGCGAATTAAATCGCTGGGGTTTTAAACTCAAATATTATCTTTGTTTTTTAGTTTTGAATTTTCCACCTTTTATTTCTTTTTCTAAGAAAGAACCAAAAGCTTCACCAACATCTGTAAATTCTACTCCAGTAGCACCTTCGTAGTTAACAGCTTTACCTTTAGCAAGTAAATCTAAAGCCTTCCCTAATTCACCTGGATAAATCTTTTTTCCAGGAGCATTAGCAACTGCCATTACATTTTGTTGAATTGTTGCTCTGTCAGCTTTACCACCAGCTTGCATAGCTAAAGTGATTAATGCTGCAGCATCATACGATTCACCTGTGTAAGGACCTGAAGAGTCAATACCACCAGCCTTAGCTACGTCAGCAAATACTCCAGCACCTTTTCCAGTTGATCCTGGTAAAGAACCAAAAGATTTGTTTAAAGCTTTTCCAAAGTTGTCAGTTAATGAGTCTCCGATCATACCATCTGATAAAATAAATACATCAAATGCACCAGAGTCTAAAGATGCTTGAATTATACCTTTACCACCTTGGTCAATATAACCGATTACTGCGACTGCATCTCCACCTGCTGAAGCAAGTGTAGCAACTTCTGCTGAATAATCTGCTTTACCATCTTCATGGGCAGCAACTGTTGTTACTTTGATACCATGAGCTTCTACAGCTGCTTTGTAAACATCTGCTAAGCCTTTACCGTAGTCATTGTTTGTATAAGTGATAGCAACACTTTTAACTTTTCTATCTTTTGTAATGTCAGCTAAAATTTGTCCACCTCTTGCATCTGATGGAGCTGTTCTAAAGAAATATCCATTATCATTTAGATCAGTTAATCCTGGAGATGTAGCAGAAGGTGAAATCATAACTACTCCGTTAGGTACAGCAACATTAGTTGCAATTGCACCAGTTACTCCAGAACAGTCAGCTCCCATTATAGCAACCACGCCATTTGAAATTAAACCTTCAGCGGCAGTTGTTGCAGCAGCAGAGTCAACACAAGTTGAATCCGCTCTTTCTACTGATATCTTTTGTCCACCAAGTAGTTTACCTGAGTCTGATGCTTCTTTAAAAGCAAGCTCAGCTGAACCAGCCATGGCAGGAGTTAGAGATTCAATCGGACCTGTAAATCCTAATATGATCCCCATTTTAATATCTGCTAAAGTACTTGTTGACATTGTCGATACAAATAGAAAAGCAGCTAAAATTAATTTTTTCATATTTATCCTTTAATTGTTAACAATTTATAAAAACAAAATTAAATAGGATCTGAGAAGAATATCAATAGGTTATTTTATTTGGTTTTCTGCAGTAAAATTACTGAACTTATAACTATAAAGCTTCCTATAAAAAATAATACACTTGGAATTTCACCAAATATAAGGAAAGTTAAAATAATTCCAAAGATAGGGAATAGCGAGTAAAAAGGAAATATCTGCCCAACTGTATAAAATTTATATAAATAAAACATGGACATATGTGCAAAGAGTGAGACAATTACTGCTTGATAACCAATTAAAATCCAAGATTCAAAATTAATATTTATAATATTAGAAATCACTTCTCCCTCAATAAAAAAAGATACCACGATAAGAACTAAGAAGCCAAAAAAGCCGGTATAAGCATTTAACATTGTAAGACTTAACTCCTTCAATTGTCTTGAGTAGACCTGAGCTACTGCAAAAAATATAGCCATTAATGATGCAAAAAATAATCCAAGTAAGTTATTTTTTAATTCAGGATCAAAGAAAACAATTATAATTCCTACAAAAGCTAAAATTACGTAAATCCATTTCTTGAAACTGATATTTTCTCCAATCATTTGTGCACTTAATAAAACAGCAAATGGTACAGCTAGCTGAGCACCAATAATTATTGGAGATATGAATGAAGAGTGCTTCAAAGATAGATTCATAAAAACATATACCATTACACCCATTGAGATTGAAAATATAACAAGTGACTTAAGATATTTTTTATCTGGAATTTTAAATTTCCAAAAAGGAATTAATAGCAGCATTACCATGCCCATTCTTAAAGAAGCCATCAGTATTGGTGGAACATTATTGTTAAGTGCAAGTTTTGCTATTGGAAAGGCACTTCCATGTGTGGCCATTATAAAAAGCAGAACTAAAATATGTTTAAATGGCACTATCTAATTGAAAAGGGATCAAGTGTTGGTTCGTCAGATGTATAGTACCAAATAGTTTTGACTCTTGTGTAGTCTTTAATTGAGTCTATACCTGCTTCTTTGCCATATCCACTATCTTTAATTCCACCAAATGGAGCTGATGGTGAAATTAATCTGTATGTATTTACAAATGTAATTCCTGCTCTAACTGCATTTGAAACTCTTAATCCTCTAGCCAGATCACTAGTATATACTCCAGAGGATAATCCAAATTGATTATCATTCATTTTTTCAATTACTTCTTTTTCATTTTCAAATTTCATTACTGATAAAACGGGACCAAATAACTCATTTTCTGCAACTGGTAAATTATGATTATCACATTCGATAATTGTCGGAGGAAAATAATATCCTTCATTAGAAAAAGAATGTCTTTTCCCACCACATTTTATTTTACCACCTTGTTCAACAGTTAATTTTATATTTCTTTCAATGACTTCTAATTGTTTAAAATTACTTAATGGTCCCATTTCTGTATCTGGATCCATTGGTGCTCCTATTTTTATATTTTCTGCCCTAGCTGCAAGCTTATCTAAAAATTCATTATAAATTTCTTTTTGTAAATACAACCTTGAACCAGCAATACAACTTTGTCCAGATGCACCAAAAATTCCAGCAGTAATTCCATTAACTGCATTTTCCTGATGTGCATCGTTGAATACTGCAACGGGACTTTTTCCACCTAGTTCTAAACTAACCTCAGATAAATTTTCTGCTGAATTTTTTATTATATGTCTTGCTGTTTCAGGACCGCCTGTGAATGCAACCTTTTCAACTAAATTGTGGGATGTTAAAGCTTTACCGCATGGATCGCCGAATCCTGTAATTACATTTACTACTCCTTTCGGAATTCCTGTTTCTTCAATTAATTTTGCAAACTCAAACATTGTTGCTGGCGCAAGCTCTGATGCTTTAATTACAACAGTATTTCCCATTGCAAGAGCTGGAGCAAGTTTGGTTGCTGTTAAAAACATTTGTGAATTCCATGGTACAATAGCAGCAATTACTCCAATTGGAATTCTAGTTGTAATAGCTTGAATATTTGGTTTATCTATTGGAAGTACTGTGCCTTCAACTTTATCTGCAAGTCCTGCGTAGTAATCATAGTACTCAGCAATATAATGAGCTTGTTTATAAGTTTCTCTATAAAGTTTACCCGTATCAACTGTTTCAACTTTACCTAAAAGCTCCGCATTCTCTCTAAGTTTATTTCCTATCTTTCTTAAATATTTTGCTCTTTCTCTAGGCAATATTTTAGACCATTGCCCTTCAAAAGCTTTTTGAGCAGATTTAACTGCTTTATCAACATCTTTAGCGCTTGCTTCAGGAACCACAGCCCATGGTTTATTATTTTCTGGATTTAAAGTTTCAAATGTCTTTTTAGACTCAGAGTCAATCCAATCTCCGTTAATGAACATTTTATATTTTTTTAAATCAGTCATTAATTAATTTTCTTATTTCATTATTTACATCATCTGGACATTCAATACTACAAAGATGTTTTCCTGGAACTATTTTAAGTATAGAGTTTTTAATTACATTACTTAATTTTTTAGACATTTCAGGCGTTGATCCAACATCACCTTCTCCAGTAATTACCAATGTTTTAGAATTAATTTTATGAAATTTTTCTATGTCTTTATGTTGAACAAACAATTCATATACCTTAAGGAAGTTTTGAATATCATTTTTTTCTAAAATATTTGAAATTTTTTCATAAATTTTTGGATTCTTATTTAAATACTCATCAGAAAACCATCTATTTAAAGCTTGTTTTGAAAGAGTTCTACTTTTTTTAGATAGCTCAAATCTATCATTAACAGTTTGTTGTTGAATTCTTGATCTTTTAAATACTGAACATAAGAGCGTTAAAGACTCCAATCTATCATTGTAATTACAAGCAAAATTCCTTGCAATTAATGAACCGATAGAAAATCCTACTAAATGAAATTTTTTGATATCTAATTCATCCACAAGATGAATAAGTTGATTACTAAAATCATCAAAAGTAATATTTTCTTTTGTCAAAGGTGTACCCCCATGACCTAAAATATCATAAGTTAATACAGTATTATCAAATGCATTGACTTGTGGTTCCCACATTGAGTGGTTTAATCCAACACCGTGAATAAATATTATTGGTATATCTTTTTTAGTATTTAGTTGGTAAAAAGTTTTTTTTGAATCGAAGCTACTTATCAATTCCCATTTCCTTCATATCTTGATATCTGTCCCCAGTTCTTGCATGAGCTCTTCCTGTTGGTGCTCCACCAATGGCAACAACAATCTCGTCTTCATTTGGGGCGTCATGAATTGTAAACTCATGTGTTAAGTAAAATGGTCTAAGACCTGCATCAGTTTTGTGCATCATAGGTATTGAGATTTTAGAACCTGCTGGTCCTCTAGTGTTTGTAAAACTCAAGTAAGCTGTTCCACCAACAGCATCTCTAAATTTATTTCCAAATCTTAGTGTATGAATAAATGCTGAAGCATGCTCTATTTCTCCATTTAATCCAACCATTGCAGCTTTACCGTATGCTAAAATTTTATCTCCAGATCCGAATTCTTTAATTAATTCTGGAACTAGTATATCTCCAAGTTTTGGTGCTAATTCTAATATTTCTGGTTTTAGATTTTCAACAAAACCTTTTCCTGCCCAAGGGTTTTTAATTACAGCGGCAACAGAAACTAGTAAAACAGGATCTTTTGCTACTTTTCCACCTTCAATAAAAGTCTTATCTACAAATTTTACAAATTTTCTTAGTTCTAATTTCATTATTTTGATTTATGTTTAAAACTATCTCTTCTAAAACTGTATAGCGCTTTAGGATCTACATCAATATCAATAACTACAGGTTTTTTAATTTTTAAAGCTTTTTTGAATACTGGTTTAATTTGTGACAATTTTTTTACTTTAAATCCTTTCGCTCCGTATAATTCCGCAACTTTATCAAATGGTGGACTAATTATATCTGCCCCAAGATATCTTTTACCAAAAAAATCTTTTTGATAAGCCTTTTCAGCCCCCCAACTTTTATTATTCATAACTACAGTTATTGTATTAATTTTATGCTCTACAGCAGTGCTTAATTCAGATATTGTCATACCAAAACCACCATCACCCATAAAACTAATAACTGTTTTTTTTGGTTTAGCTAATTTAACACCTAACCCACATGCAAAAGAAAATCCTACAAGACCAAAATCTAGAGGAGTAAATAGAGAAGGGGGATTATCATATTTTAAAGAGTCTGTAGCTTGAAGACATAAAGTTCCAGCATCTAAAGTTATTACAGAATTTTTTGGAATTACTTTTCTTAATTCTTTAAATAAACCATTTGGTTGAATAGGAGAATTTTTTGATTTAATTTGATCTCTTTGAGTTAAAAATTTTCTTCTATTTTTTATAAATAAATCAGTCCATTTTTTTGTGTCTGGCTTAATTTTTTTAGCTTTGATTACTCTAAGTATTTGATCTGTTGCTGTTGCTGCATCGGCACAGGCCCCATATGTAATTGGGAAATATCTGCCTAACATTTTTTTTTCTAGTTCAATCTGAACAATTTTTGCATTTTTATTTATATTATCGAATGAATAAAAAGTTGAATTAAATCCTAATCTTGTACCAATTGCCAATATTAAGTCTGCTTCTTTAACAATCTTAGATGCAACAGGATTTCCCCTTGGGCCCATTTGACCAGTATTTAGTTTATGCTCAAAAGGTATGGCATCACCGTGTCCTGCTGCGGTAACTATTGGGATATATAAATACTCTGCAAGTTGAGTTATTACTTTATAACTTGAATTGTATTTTATTCCTCCACCAACAACTAAAGTGATTTTTTTATTTTTTTTAAGCAAATTTATAACGTTATTTATAAATTTAGGTTTAGCTTTAATATTATAACTACTTTTGTATGATTTTTTATTTTGATTAATCTTAAATTGCGATTTATTGGCTAAAATATTTCTGGGCAAATTAACTGTTACAGGACCTCTTCTTGGAGACATTGCACATCTAAATGCCTCACTTAAAGTTGATGAAATCTTACTAGTTTTTTTTACTGTGAAAGTTTTTTTTGTAACTGGAGCAAATAAAGATTGTTGATCAAGTCCTTGAAAAGCATCTTCCATTTTATCTTTAGTAGAATATAAGCCAGCTATAGATACAACTGGAGAAAAAGCAGCTTTAGCTTGAGCAAGTCCTGTTACTAAATTTGTTGCTCCAGGTCCGTTTTGACCAGCAATAATAATTCCTGGTTCGTTTGAAGCGCGTGCATATCCGTCAGCCATATGTGTTCCGGTTCTTTCATCTCTAACCCCAATAAATTTTATTTTTTTTTCATGGTAAAGCGCGTCAAACATTTCCATTGTTGCAGATCCAATCAATCCAAACACATGTTTAACATGTTCTTTTTTTAATGATTTAACAGCTGCTTGGCCGCCTGTTAATTTTTGAGATTTGATCACGAAACTTTTTTAACTTCTGTATCTAAATCATCCTTAAAATGAGGCATTACTTTTTCTGTAAAAAGTTTTATACTTTTCATACAGTCTTTATGTTTAACACCAGGAAAGTTTGACCAAACTTGTAAATTTTGAAGATTTAATTCAGATTTAAGTTCATGAATTTTATCAATTACATATTCAGGTGTTCCGAAAAGCATATTTCTTTTGTGCAGGAAGTCATAATTTAATAAATCAAGTTTGCCTTTTGTTTCTGGAAGATCCTCACCCGGGTCCATGTGATTTCCTAGACCTCTCCAATGACAAACCCATCTCATGTAATTTACCATATGTTCTCCAGCTTTTTCTTTTGCCTCTTCCATCGTGTCAGCTACAAACATATCTCTTACTAGTGAAACGCCTTCACCTAATGAAATATTTTTTTTAGTAACCTCAGATCTTTTATTTTTATATGCTTCAAATTTTATTTTTAATGCCTTAACAGTTGGTATCCACATAATGACATTAATATTATTTTCTGCAGCCCACTCAATAGATCTTATTCCATCAACAACTTGATGTATTGGTGGGTGTGGATTTTGATATGGTTTTGGAACAACGCTTATTTTTTTCATTATATTATTTTCCATGTTCATAAATTCTTCACTTGGAGGACTCATGTCATGTTGCCAAACATAATCTGGAGAAGGATAAGTATAAAATTCTCCTTTATGATCAAAAAACTTTTCTGTCCATGCCTTTTTCAAGACTTCCAATGTTTCAGCAAAGAGTCTAAAATTTTTTGCCTGATCTTTTAAATCAGCTTCTTTATTTAAATTTATTGCTTCTCTACCGTAAATTCCTCTAGCTACTCCAACCTCAACTCTTCCCTTAGAAAGCTGATCAAGTGTTGCTATATCTTCAGCTAATCTTATTGGATTATGAAAAGTTATTACGTTAGCAGCTTGACCAATTCTAATATTTTTTGTTCTTGCCGCAGCATCAGCACCTAGCATCAAAGGATTTGTACACGACTCCATACCTTCATGATTAAAGTGGTGCTCTGTGAACCAAATAGAATTCCAATTATTTTTATCACAATACTCTGTGATCTCTTTTGTTTCATCTAGTAATTGATAATAGGGTTTATGTGTCCAATTAGTGGTATTACAAAAATAACCAAATTTCATTTAAGCCTCCTTTAAAAACTAATTTAAAGACGACCGATCCCACTTTCGTTTAGCCCATGAAGTTAAAACGACGAGTTATGTATCGCTTACGTTATTTATATCACAAAATATAACTTTAGGATATATTTAAAAAAATATGGAAACAAAAAAAATACCACCTAAATTTTTAAAGGAATTAAATCCAAAAATAGGTTTAATTGCGCTATCCAGCGATTATATGATCGAAAAAGATTTCATTAGCGTTATTAAAGATAAGAATATTGATTTTTTTGTAAATAGAATAGAAACCTTTAATCCTCTAACTTCAGAAAATCTAATTAAAATGTCAAAGAAAATTACTGAAGTTACAAAAGATATATTGCCTGACGAAAATATAGACTGTGTTGCGTATGGATGTACTTCAGGAACAATAGCAGCTGGATATAATTCAATTGAAGAAAAAATTAAAAAAGCGAAACCAAACACAAGTGTAACAACCCCAAGCACAGCAGCTGTAAATGCATTAAAAAAATTAGATATAAAAAAAATTTATTTATTTACCCCATACCCAAAAAAATTAAATGATGATGTAATTAATTTTTTTAAAAAAGAAGGATTTGAAATAACATCTAATTCCTATTTTGATATAGAATCAGATATAGATATTGGAAAAGTTGATCCAGAATATTTGTATGAAGTGTTGTCTAATATTAACCTAAATGATGCTGATGCTTTATTTATTTCTTGTACAGCTCTTCCAGCTTTGGCGATAATAGAAAGGTTAGAGAAAAAACATGGAAAAATGGTTTTATCTAGTAACCAAGCTTTAATTTGGGAAACTTTAGAAAAAATAGGAATGAATAAATCCGTTACTGGATTTGGAAAATTATTCTCAAATTAAAATGTTATTTTCAAAAGAAGAATATAAACATAGGCTTGATAAAGTTAAAAAATCTATGCAAGAAAAAGGCATTGACCTTTTAATTTCTCAAGACACTCCAAATATAAATTATCTTACTGGCTATGATGCTTGGTCATTTTATTACACACAATGTGCAATAGTACACATAGATGCTGATGAACCATTATTATTTGTTAGAGCACAAGATGCTGGAGGCGCGTATATTAACTCTTACATAAAACATGAAAATATAATTGCTTATGATGAAAAATATATTCATACATGGCCAACTCATCCTTATGACGCAATTGTAGAATTAATAAAGAAAAGAAAATGGGAAAGTTTAAATATTGGACTAGAAATGGATGCCCATTACTTTACAGCCTACTCGTATAAAAAATTATTAGACGGTTTACCCAGTGCAAAACTAATTGATAGCGAAAGATTGGTTAATTGGGCAAGAGTAGTTAAATCAGACGCAGAAATAAATTTAATGAAGAAAGCAAGCAAGATTACTGAGCTTGGAATGAAAAAAGCTTTCGAATTTATTAAACCTGGTGTTAGACAAAATGATTTGGTTTCAGAGATTGCGGGTACGTTAATAAAAGGAACAAATGAATATGGTGGAGACTATTCTGCAATAGTTCCACTTTTGCCGACTGGAAAAGGTACATCTGCATCTCATTTAACTTGGAGTGATAACAAGTTTATTGAGGGGGAGGCAACTATTATTGAATTATCTGGAGTTTATAGAAGATATCACTGTCCTATGGCTAGAACTGTTCTTCTTGGGAAACCTGATCAAAAAAAAATAGATACAATGAAAAAAACAATAGAAGCACTTCATGCAGGTATAGACGTTACTAAACCAGGAAATACTGCTGATGATGTTGCGCAAGCTTTTTGGAAAGTATTAGATAAGTATGGTATAGAAAAAAAATCTAGAACTGGCTATTCAATTGGAATTGGTTACCCACCAGATTGGGGAGAGCATACATTGAATATTTATAAAGGTGACAAAACAATATTGGAAAAAAATATTTGTTTTCACATGATTGCAGTAATGCAGTTTGGCGAATGGGGAGTAGAAGCTTCAGAGTCTGTTAGAGTTACAGAAACCGGGTCAGAATTATTTTGTAATCTTTCAAAAGAACTGCATATAAAGAGCTAAAATTAACTATTGATAATCTTCTTCACAAATGTTTTAAATTCATCCGATGCCTAATAACAAAGATTTCGTTAAATTCGCTAAAGTTGACAAAAGTTATGATGGAAAAGTTCTTGTCGTAAAAGATTTAAATTTAGACATTGCTGAAGGTGAATTCATTACAATGCTTGGACCATCTGGTTCTGGAAAAACAACTTGCTTAATGATGTTAGCTGGTTTTGAAACACCTACAAATGGTGAAATTTATTTAGATGGAAATCCTATTTCAAATATACCTCCACATAAAAGAGGAATTGGAATGGTATTTCAAAATTATGCCTTATTTCCTCACATGACTGTATATGAAAATTTAGCTTTTCCTTTAAGAGTAAGAAAAATTCCCAAAGATGAAATAGATAAAAAAGTTGATAAAGCTCTATCTATGGTTTCATTAGCTGGATATGAGTCAAGAATGCCAGGACAGCTTTCAGGAGGTCAACAGCAAAGAGTAGCTGTTGCTAGAGCATTAGTATTTGATCCTGCTGTTGTCTTGATGGATGAACCACTTGGTGCGCTAGATAAAAATTTAAGAGAAAGTATGCAGTATGAAATCAAACATATACATGAAAGTATAGGCGTTACAGTTGTTTATGTTACACATGACCAAGGTGAAGCTTTAACAATGTCTAACAGAATTGCAGTATTTAACGACGGCAAAGTTCAACAACTTTCTTCGCCAGACCAGTTATATGAGTCACCGGTCAATTCTTTTGTTGCAAAATTTATTGGTGAGAATAATACTTTCGCTGGTGAAGTTGTTGATGTTTCTAAAGATAAGTGCAAAGTAAAGCTTAATGGAGGAGGAGAAATTTATGCCAATCCCATAACAGTTAAATCCAAAGGAGAAAAAACCACCGTTTCATTAAGACCTGAAAGAGCACTTATAAATCCTGATGAGAAAATGGACAATAGTCATAAAGGCAAAATAGAAGAAGTTATTTATCATGGTGACCACACAAGAGTTAGATTGAATCTACTTGGTAATAACGAATTTATTTTAAAAATTCCTAACAGTTCAGCAAATTTGGATATTAAACTAGGAAACGAAATTAATATTGGTTGGGATAGCGCAGATGCTAGAGCTTTAGACCCAAAGTAAACAAATATCACTCTAAAATTATCCACATTTAGTATTTTTGAACTGTTGACTTATGAATTGTAAATTGTTGTAATTATTTTTTTAAAAAAAACGTTTAAACGGAGGATAAATGAAAAAATTAACAAAGCTTTTCCTAGCTTTATCTTTTGCATTGTCTATCACTACTTCAGCATTCGCAGTTACGGTTGCGTCATGGGGTGGAGCATACACAGAGTCGCAAAAGTTAGGTTATGGAGACCCAACAGCATCTAAATTGGGTATTGAGATTAATTGGGTAGACTACTCAGGTGGTTTATCAGAAATTAAAGCTCAAAAAGAAGCAGGTGCAATTACGTGGGATATTATCGATGTATTTGCATTCGATACTATTAATGGATGTGACGAAGGAATATTTGTAGAATTTGATTTCGACAAAGACTTTCCAGCAGCTCCAGACGGAACTCCTGCTAGCAAAGATTTCTTTGCTCCAATGCCAAGTAAATGTGCTGTAGGAAACATTTTATATTCTTGGAACTACGCTTATAACAGTAACAATGTTAAAGGCACTCCAAAAACTATAAAAGACTTTTTCAACACTAAAAAATTTCCAGGTAAAAGAGCGATTTACACAAGTGCTCTAACAAACTTAGAAATTGCTTTAGCAGCAGACGGTATTAAACCAGGAAAAGGTGGAGAGAAAATCTATGAAGCTCTAGAAACTGAAAAAGGTGTTCAAAGAGCTATGGATAAAATCAAAGCATTATGTACAGATCCAAAAGGTGGATGTGTATTCTGGTCAGCAGGTGCTCAACCACCAGAACTTTTAATGAGTGGTGAAGTTGTAATGGCAACTGGTTGGAACGGAAGATTCTTTAATGCAATCGTTGGAGAAGGTGCACCATTAGTACAAGTATGGGATGGTCAAGGTCTTGACTACGAATATTTTGCACTAGTAAAAGGTGGACCAAACGAAGCTGATGCTAAGAAAGCTCTTGCTATGATGACAAATACAGAAATGTTAGCTGGTAGTGCTAAGTATATTGCTTACGCACCATACAGAATATCATCTCTAGATGTTATCAAAAAGAATGAGCCTTGGTATAAAGATGGCAAAACTGAAATGATGCCGAATATGCCAACAGCTGCATCTAATACAAAAAATTACTTCTTAGTTGACCCTTTCTTCTGGGCAGACAATGGTACAGAGCTTGGTGAAAAATGGGAAGCAATGAAAGCAGGACTATAATTTAAAGTTTCAAAGACTTTAATTATATACTATATTTAAAGGGCGGTTAATTAACCGCCCTTTTTTTATGAGCAGTGAAACAAATAAAATATTAACAACAGACGGCATACCGTTAGAGGAAAGTCTAAAAAAGGCTGAAAGAAAGAATAAAATTAAAGCCTTTTTACTTGTTTGCCCATTATTATTATTCCTAATTATTACATACGTTTTTCCAATTGGGGAAATGTTTACAAGAAGTATTGATGATAAAATGATCACAAACATGCTTCCAAATACATTCAAGTCTATGGAAAATTGGGATGGGCAAGAAATGCCAGAAGAGAATGTTTTTGAAAATTTTTATATAGATTTTAAAAAACTAGTTCAAAATAAAGAACATGGAAAGCTTGCACAAAGATTAAACAAAGAAAAAAATGGTTTTAATACAATTTTAAAAAAATTATTCAGACAAATTCAAAGAAATAAAATTGATGAGAGCGGAAGTTTTAAAGAGCAAATCACATCACTTCATAAAAGATTTAATAATGTAGAGTATTGGAGAGCAATTAAAAGAACTGCACCACCTTATACGATGGCAAAGTATTTAAAAGGGATGGATTTATTCATTGACGAAAATGGAGGGATTGCTCAAGTAGAAGAAGATAGACGTATTCATAGAATATTGTGGCTGAGAACTTTAGAAATTGCATTTTTTGTAACTGTGTTTTGTTTTTTAATGGGTTATCCAATTGCACATTTATTGGCAACATTACCAATGAAATATAGTAACTTATTAATGATTTGTGTACTTCTTCCTTTTTGGACTTCATTACTTGTAAGAACCGCTAGTTGGATGATCTTGCTACAACAACAAGGAATTGTGAATGACTTTTTTGTCATGATTGGTTTGGTATCAGACGATAATAGACCTGAGATGATGTATAACAAAGTAGGCACATATGTTGCAATGACCCAGATTTTATTACCTTTTATGGTATTGCCTCTTTATAGTGTTATGAAAACAATATCTCCTAGCCTGATGAGAGCAGGAAAATCTTTAGGAGGAACACCGTTTGTAGCATTTTGGAAAGTTTATTTTCCACTCACAATTCCTGGAATCGGAGCTGGATGTTTATTAGTTTTTATTTTAGCAATTGGATATTATATTACACCAGCATTAGTTGGAGGAGCCTCAGGGACTTTGATTAGTAACCAAATAGCTTATCATATGAAAACAACATTAGACTGGAGCTTTGCATCAGCTATGGGATTAATGTTATTAACTGGAGTTTTAGTCGTTTATTGGATTTATAACAAATTAGTTGGAGTTGATAATATTAAATTAGGATAAATATGGCATTACCGAAGTATACAGAGACACGATATAGAGTTTGGCATTATTTCTATATAGGAATTTGTACTTTTGTATTTTTCTTTTTAATTGCACCTTTATTTGTAATTTTTCCATTGTCATTCAATGCTGAAGAATTTTTAGTATTTTCTGAAGGCATGAAAAGACTTGATCCAGATGCTTTTTCGTTAAGATGGTATGAGGACATGATTTACGGTACAAAAAATCCATGGGGACTTGCAGCAAAAAATAGTTTTATAATTGCAATTTTTGCAACTCTTGGATCAGTAATTTTAGGAACTGTTGCTGCATTAGGTTTAAGTAGTAGGCATATGCCTTACAAAGGTTTAATCATGGCTACGTTAATATCACCAATGATAGTTCCATTAATTATTTCAGGTGTAGCAATTTTTTTCTTTATAGCAAAAGTTGGATTGGCAGCAACACATCTTGGAATTGTAATTGCTCATATTATTTTGGGGACACCTTTTGTAGTAATAACAGTAACAGCAACACTTTCTGGATTTGATCATAGCGTAACCAGAGCCGCAGCAAGCCTAGGAAGCAATCCAGTTAACACTTTCATGAAAATTACTTTGCCATTAATTTTACCTGGCGTGATATCAGGTGGATTATTCGCTTTTGTTACATCTTTTGATGAAGTTGTGGTTGTCCTATTTTTAGCAGGATTAGATAATACAACAATTCCAATTCAAATGTGGACAGGTTTAAGAGAACAGCTAAGCCCAACCATCTTAGCAGTCGCGACTTGTTTAATTGTTTTGTCAGTTTTAATTCTGGTAAGTGCTGAGCTTCTTAGAAGAAGATCTGAGAGGTTAAGAGGAATAAATAGATAATTTACCTAAATAGTCTATTGATATATACAATCTTAAAATGGATATAAAAAAAGTAGTAATCATTGGATCGGGTACAATGGGAAGTGGTATAGCTGCTCATTTATGTAACGCAAATGTTCCAGTTACACTTTTAGATCTTAAAACTGAAATAAGTGAAAAAGCTAGAGATAGGATTTATAAATCAAAACCACCACTTTTAATAGATAGATCTAAAATAGAAAATATAAAAGTTGGTAATATTAATGATAACTTTGATGTTGTTAAAGAAGCCGACTGGATAGTTGAGGCAGTCGTCGAAAGAATAGATATCAAACATAATATTTATGAAAAAATATTCAAAAATAGAAAAGACGGTGCGATCGTTTCATCTAATACCTCGTCTATTCCTATAAAAGTTTTATCTGAAAAATTAACAAATGAAGAGAAGAAAGACTTTTGTATTACTCATTTCTTTAACCCAGTCAGATATATGGGCTTACTGGAAATTGTAAAAAATGAAAATAATGATCTTAATAAAATTAATTCACTTAAAAATTTTTGTGAGGAAGAGCTCGGCAAGGGAGCTATAATTTGTAATGATACACCAGGATTTTTAGGAAATAGAATTGGCGTATACGCAATGCAAGTTGCAATGACTGAGGCGTTTAAAATGAAATTATCTATTGAGGAGGCTGATGCAGTTTTTGGAAGGCCTATGGGAGTTCCAAAAACAGGTGTATTTGGTCTATATGATTTAATTGGAATTGATTTAATGGCAGATGTTCTAAAAAGTTTTATTAAAGAACTTCCAGAAAACGATCCATTCCAGCCAGTTGCAAAAAATATTCCGCTTATAAATAAATTAATTGAGACTGGTTACAATGGAAGAAAAGGTAAAGGTGGATTTTATCGAATGAATAAAAATAATAATCAAAAAATTTTAGAAGCAATCAATCTTGACACTGGCGAGTATTCACCTACACAAAAAATTGACCTTAAAATTGAAATTACGGATATTAATAATCTGATTGGTCGTAAAGATAAGTATGGAGAATATGCATGGTCAGTGATTTCTAAAATAATTAAGTATGCTTCTTCGTTAGTTCCAGGAATAACAGATAAATTTAATGATATAGATGAAGCAATGAGACTTGGCTTTAACTGGGCAATGGGACCGTTCGAAATGTTGAAAGAAATAGGTGTTAAAAATTTTTTCGACAGAATAGATGAATTTAAAGGAAATAAATTTCTTGAAGATCTATCAATATCTAAAAATGAAAATTTTTACGGTGAAAGACAGCTCTATACAAAAATTGAAACACTTGGCAAAATTAAACCAAGTGCTCTAAAGTTAGAAAAAAATAAATCAGCTGTAACACATAGGTTTAAAGATTTTAATATTGTTGAATTTACAACTAAAGCCAATGCTCTTGATTATGACTCGATGGATGCCTTAAAGGCAGCAACAGATAAACCTTTGATTATTATGAATGAAAGTATGCAATTTTCAGCGGGTGTAAATTTAACTTATACTATGAACTTCGTAGATAAAAGTGATCTAAAATCTGTTGAAAAATTTATTAAATATTTTCAAGATACCTGTAAAGAACTAAAATATTCAAAACATCCTGTTGTCTCAGCTCCATCAGGTTTAACTTTAGGTGGAGGTTTTGAGGTATTAGTTCAAAGTAATTTTGTAGCATCACATACAAATATAGTAATTGGATTAGTTGAAACCATCGTAGGTTTAATTCCTGCAGGAGGGGGTTGTAAAGAAATGTTGTGGCGATGGTCACAAACAGATGAGGCAAATAAAGATCCAGATTATGCCCCTTTAAAAGTATTTGATATTATTGGGTATGCTAAGACTGCAACTTCACCAGTTGAAGCTGAACCATTAAAATATTTAAAGCCTGAGGACAAAAAAATTATGAATAGAAATAGTTTATTTTCAGCATCAAAAAATCTATTAGATGAAAATAAAAATTTTACACCTCCTGCTGAATGTAAGTTTAAACTCTCAGGAAAACCTTTGAAGGAAAAAATGGTTAAAGTATTGGAAAAATTATACAATGAAAAAGTTATTTTAGATCATGGCATGGTTGTTGGAACGGAGCTAGCAAATGTTTTGAGTGGTGGAGATACAACTTTAGATAAAACCATATCAGAGGATGAATTTTTTAAATTAGAATTAGACGCTTTTATGAGATTAATTGAAAATAAAAAAACACAAGAACGAATTAAACATACATTAGCTACTGGAAAACCATTAGTAAATTAGTCTAATAATTTAAAATAATTTATATAGTCAGGCCTTAAAACATATGAAGACTTATTACCTGATTTAATCTTTTCTAAAGCGTCCAATCCATTAATAACTTTACCTAAAGGTGTATATTCTCCTTGATATATAGGAATATCTTTCAAAGTAATAAAAAATTCACTGTCTTCTGTATCAAAATCATCTTTTCTTGCGAACGCCACGCTACCTTTTTTAAATTCAAATTCATCGGTAAGTTCAGATTTCAATAATCCTAGACCTGATTTACCTGTTCCTATTTTTGTATAGTTAATATCATCAATATTTCCGTACTCTAAATCACCTGCTTGAATCAAAGTATCTTTAATAACTCTATAAAATGTTGAGCCATCATAGGATCCATTTTTTATTAATGATTTAAAACGTTTCACTGAATTTGGAGACATAGCAGGATCTAACTCTATTATAACATTTCCACACTCTATATTCATAACAACAATATTTTCTTTATTTGTAAAATTGACTTCATTCAGATTAATTTTTTTTACAAATAAACATTTATCTTTTAATAAAAAATATGAACCAATAGCGATCAAAAATAGTAAAATAAGAAAAACAAATAATATTTTTTCAGAAAGTGAGGCTTTAATTTTGTTAATCATTAAAATTTAAATGAACTATCTATTTTTGATAAGCTGGATTTAATAAAATTAATCTTATTTTTTAAAATTATATCATCGTCTGATTTATCCTCAACTTTAGCTTTATTCGTCATTAAAAATGAAAATACTTCAGCCATATCTTCAGATGGGATTGATTTAGAGTACTCAGTCAAAAAACCTTCTGTGTTTTTATAAAGATCTAAATTTAAACGATCTGAACAAGTAGAACATTTGGCATATTCGAAGTCTTCTCTATTTAACGAAACCCATTTTTGCTCGTCAAAATATTTAGAATTACTCTTTTGTATCATATGAAAAATTTCATGATGTATCATTCTTTCAAAATATTTTGAATTAAAATTGATATCAATTATAAGTGTTCTTTTCTTAGTATCAGCTATTCCACCAGTGTTTATATTAGAAATAAATAAATTTTCACACATTACTAAATATCTAATATTGTTTTTTTTTAAAAAACTTGGGCTGTAACTATTTAAGTTTTTTTCTATTATCAAAAACTTATTACTAAGGTTATTTGTATCAGTTCTGGCACAGGTTATATTTTTCTCTAAACCAATTCTAAAATCATTTCTTGAATTTAAATATCTAATATTATTTTTTGTGTCGATTTTATATATATCCAAATTAGGTATTTTAATTAAATTATATATTTCATCAGCTTTAACAGCTGTAATAAAGGCAGTTAAAATTAAAATTAATAATATTCTCATTAAAAAGTTATAGACGAATTGTATAAGATTATATTAACTTACATTTATATAAATGAAAAAAGAAAAAAATAAAAATCCAGTCCAGCCAGTAAGTGGAACTAAAGTCCCAAGATTTGCTGGACCATCAACATTTGCTAGGTTGCCAGAACTTAGAGATGTTGAAAGTTGTGATGTGGCTATTGTAGGAATACCATTTGATGCTGGAACAAGTTACAGACCTGGTGCGAGATTTGGTCCACAAAGTATAAGACAAGCATCAAGACATCTAAGGACCAATTATCATCCAAATTATGATGTTGAACCTTTTAAAGTTCAACAAGTTGCAGATGCTGGCGATATTGCATGTAATCCATTCAATATTGATGAAGCAATTAAACAGATCGAGGAAGGAGCTTATGATCTTCTAAAAAAAACTGGAGGAATAATTAGCATGGGTGGAGATCATACAATTGCATTTCCATTGTTAAGAGCGGTTAATAAAATTAACAAAGGTCCAATTGCATTAGTCCATTTTGATGCACACTTAGATACTTGGGATACTTATTTTGGAGCGCCTTATACTCATGGAACCCCATTCAGAAGAGCAAGAGAGGAAAGATTATTTTTAGATGATGCCTCAATGCATGTTGGAATAAGAGGTCCACTTTATAGTAGAGACGATATTAAAAATGATGAAAGTTTTGGATTTAAAATTATTCATTGTGATGATTTTCAAACCGAAGGTATTGATAAAATAGTTGATAGAATTAAGAAAAGAGTAGGCAATAATGCTTTATATTTATCAATAGACATAGATGTTTTAGACCCAGCTTTTGCACCTGGGACTGGTACTCCTGAAATTGCTGGAATGACTACAAGAGAAATCGTAAACGTTATAAGAGGTCTTTCAGGTATGAATTTAATTTCAGCAGATGTAGTTGAGGTAGCCCCAGCATATGATCATGCTGAGGTTACGTCATTAGCAGCAGCAACTATAGTATATGAATTAACAAATTTATTTGCAAAAAAATAAAGAAAGGATAATTTTTAAATATGTTAGAAAAGAAAAATTTTTATATTAATGGTGCCTGGGTAGCACCAAAAAATAAACAAAATATTGAAGTCATAAATCCAGCTACCGAAAAAGCATGCGCTTTAATTTCATTAGGAGGAAAAGAAGATATTAATGATGCAGTTGTAGCAGCTAAAGAAGCATTTAAAAGTTGGGGGTTTTCAACTAAAGAGGAAAGAATTGCATTATTAGAAAAACTTTATGTATTATATAAAAAAAGATGGAATGATATTTCTGAGGCAATTACTCTAGAAATGGGAGCCCCAAAGGACTTTTCAACTAAACTTCAAACAGGAACTGGCGCAAGTCATATAAAATCTTTTATTAGATATCTAAAAGATTTTGAGTTTGAAAGAGGATTAGGCGAACATGCTAAAAATCAAAGAATTTTATATGAGCCAAAAGGGGTTTGTGCATTAATTACACCGTGGAATTGGCCAATAAACCAAGTCTGTTTAAAAGTTATTCCAGCACTTGCAGCGGGATGTACAATGGTATTAAAACCTTCAGAGCTTGCACCGTTATCTGCTATCATTATTGCTGAGTTAATTGATGAATCGGGATTTCCAAAAGGAGTTTTTAATTTAGTAAATGGCGATGGAGCAACTACAGGTGATGCTTTAACTAGTCACCCTGATGTAAATATGATTTCATTTACAGGATCAACAAGAGCAGGTGCATTAATATCTCAGAACGCCGCAAAAGATTTTAAGCGTGTAAGCTTAGAATTAGGTGGGAAAGGTGCAAACATAATATTTAAAGATGCAGACCCTGAAGCTATCGAAAGGGGTGCTTTAAGATGTTTTAGAAATTCAGGTCAATCTTGTAACGCACCAACAAGAATGTTGGTAGAAAAATCTATGTATGATGAAGCTGTTCAAAGACTAAAAAAATATGCTGATGATTTTAAGGTTGACGATCCAAACAAAGAAGGTGAGCACATAGGACCAGTAATTTCCGAAACACAATTTAACAAAATACAGGGACTAATTCAAAAAGGTATTGAAGAAGGTGCTAAACTAGTTTCTGGAGGCCCTGGAAAACCTGATGGTTTAAAAGATGGTTACTATGTAAAACCAACAGTATTTGCAGATGTAAATAATAGCATGAATATTGCAAGAACTGAAATTTTTGGTCCAGTTTTATCAGTCATACCGTTTGATACGGAGGAAGAAGCAATCGAAATAGCAAATGATACTGATTATGGTTTAACAAACTATATACAAACCCAAGATGGAGAAAAAGTTCAAAGAGTAGCTAGAAAGTTAAGATCAGGAATGGTTGATGTGAATGGAGCAGGTATTGCCGTTGATGCACCATTTGGTGGTTATAAACATTCTGGAATAGGAAGAGAAGCAGGTAAAGAAGGGTTAGTAGAATTTCTCGAAGTTAAATCTGTTGGTGGTTGGAGCTAATAATCTTTAAAAATTATTTAAACGAGACTAAATTTCATTTTGGGTTTTTTGTTTACATGAACATAATGGGTTTTTTATTTTTATGAACATTATGGGTTAAATATCTGTTCTTAAATAAGACTTATAAATACTTATAAAATATTTCATTTTATTAATTATACAAAAAATTATTGTCTTAGAAACAAAGGAGGGAGATATGTCAAGATCTTCTAAATTATACAATAAGGATTTAGCTCCTACCCCAAGTGACGATAAAAAATGGGGATGGTTTGAAATCTTTAACGTTTGGGCTAACGATGTTCAAAGTTTATTTGGATATACTTTAGCTGCATCACTATTCTTAGCTTCAGGCTTAAATGGTTGGGCAGTTATGCTTGCGTTAGTTCTTGCAGGATTTTTTATAATGTGGCTTGTTAACCTTTCAGGAAAACCAAGTGTTAAACATGGTATTCCATACCCCGTGTTTGCTAGAGTGAGCATGGGTGTATTTGGAGCAAACTTCCCGGCTATGGCTAGGGGTATTGTTGCAATGTTTTGGTACGGAGCACAAACTTATGCAGCCTCAACTGCAGTTGCATTATTAATAACAGGTTTAACAGGAATAGAAGGTGAACCAATGCTTCTTGGAATGTCAGGTGTAATGTGGGTTTCATTTATTTTTGTTTCTGTTTTCCAAGTTTATCTATTCTGGCAAGGAATAGATTTAGTTAGAAAGTTTTTAAACTTCGCTGGTCCAGCAGTTTATGTTGTGATGGTAGTTTTAATGATTGCAATATGGGCAAAAGCTGGAGGAGGCTTACTAACCGAGGTTGGAAATATATTTTCAGGTGGAGCAAGATCAGGTGGTTTTGAAGGATTGGGATCATTTGGTGCTTTCTTAGCAGTATTTTCAATTATGGTAGGATACTTTGCAGCAGTTGTTATAAACTTTGGTGACTTCGCTAGATTCGTTAAAAATGAGGATGAAATGAAAAAAGGAAACTTATGGGGCCTAGTAGGTAACGTTGTTTTCTTCTCTTTTATTACTTTAATGATAACTGGTGGAACAATCGCTATATTTGGTGAGTACATCGCATCACCAACTGATATGGTTGCAAAAGTAGATAATTTACTACTTACAATTATTGCAGCATTTGCATTCTTTGCGGCAACAGTTGGTATAAACATGGTTGCAAACTTTGTACCACCTGCATATGACTTAGCTAATTTAATACCAAGCAAAATTAATTTCAGAGTTGGTGGATTAATTACGGCAATATTTGGTTTTATAATTGGTGGTTTATGGGTATCAACAATTACTAAGATGGGATTATTTCCATTTGTGAACACTTTGGGTGCAATACTAGCTCCAGTGTTTGGTATAATGATCACTGACTACTACATCATTAAAAAGCAAAAAATTGATGTAGATGATCTTTTCTCAGATAGTAGCAGTGGAAAATATCACTACAATAATGGTTTTAATGGTAAGGGAATGTTAGCTTGGTTGCTATCAGGTTACATCGCTGTTGGAACAGTTTGGCCAAATATTTTAGTATTTGGTTTAGACGAATTTTTCGCCAACCTTGGCGGCGGCGGAGGATATGCTTGGATGATTGGTGCTGCGTTAGGTGCAATAATTCATTTAGCTATATCTAAAAGAGGCAACTAAACAAAACTCTCTCATGGGTTAAATATCCTGTCACGTTTTAAACGTGGCAGGATATTTCTTAATTAATTGATT
Source organism: uncultured Pelagibacteraceae bacterium (assembly GCA_902612345.1). GTDB lineage: Bacteria > Pseudomonadota > Alphaproteobacteria > Pelagibacterales > Pelagibacteraceae > Pelagibacter. Next base: position 30,248 of record CACMDE010000002.1, read on the forward strand.
TATTTTTTACACCTTCTAGGAATGTTAAGCATTTTTTTATTTCATCAAGCTCAATAAACTCATCAATTTTGTGAGCCTGTTCAATCGAACCTGGTCCACAAACAACAGTACTAATTCCTATTTCCTGAAATAGACCAGCCTCTGTTCCAAAAGAAACAACTTCTCTTGAATTATCACCTGTAATACTAGATACAAACTCACATGCTTCTGATTGATTTATTCTATTAAACCCAATAACTTCTCCAATTGTTTCTTTACGAATATTTGAATTAGGAAAAATCTTTTTCATTTGGGGTAAAAGTTCTTCATTAACAAATTTATCTATTTGATCTGTAACAAATATTCCATCCTCTTTTACAACAGGTCGTGTTTCCCACTCTACTTTACATTTATCTGCTATTACATTGTGAGCAATTCCTCCAGAAATTCCACCAATTGACAGAGTCGAATGTGGTGGATCAAAAATGCAATTATTTGGAGCTCTCTCTATTAATTCTTTTCTTAATTCTAAAAGTTTATTTATATATTTTGTTGCATACTCTATTGCATTTACACCTTTGTGGGGTTGTGAGCTATGTCCAGCTAGTCCTTCAAAGTGAATTGTATACTCATTCATTCCTTTATGAGCATCTATAATTTTCATTTTTGTAGGTTCTCCAATTATACAAATTCCATCTATTATATTTCTTTTTTTTAATTCCTTTATTAAAAGTGGAGCTCCTATACATGCAGTCTCCTCATCAAAAGTAAAAGAAAAATGAACATCTCGATCTAAATTTGTTTTTGACAATGTTGGTACATAGGCAAGAACACAAGCAATAAAACCCTTCATATCACACGAACCCCTCCCAAAAAGTTTATCTCCTCTCACTGTTGCTACAAAAGGATCTGTGGTCCATCCTTTTGAAACTGGAACAACATCCGTATGCCCAGACAAAATTATTGGTTTTTTCCCATTAGTTTTTTTAGCTTTTATTGTACCAAAAAGATTTACTCGTTCTTTATTTCCATCAAAAACTCTGAAAGTAGAAACTCCATTTTTTTTTAATATGTCATCACAATAATTAATCAAAGCCCCGTTATCTTTTCCTGATATTGTTTTAAAACTTATAAGATCAGTCAAAATCTTGATTGATTTTTCGTATAAATTACTGTCTAAACTCATAAACTTAACTATATATTATTATTATGAAAGAACAAATAACCTACGATATTTTCGATAAAGTAGATATTAGATTAGGAACAGTTTTAAGCGTTAAAAAAAACGAAAAAGCTAGAAAACCATCTTTAGTAGTAGAAGTTGACTTTGGCAATGAGATAGGAATAAAACAATCCTCAGCTCAAATTACTCATTATTATAATGAAGAAAATTTAGTTGGAAAACAAGTGATTGGTGTTTGTAATTTTCCAGAAAAAAATATTGCAGGAGTAAAATCTCAAGTTCTAATTTTAGGGTCGATAGATAACGAAGGGAGAGTAACACTTGTTCATCCATCACAAAAAGCAAAAAATGGGCTTCCAATAGCTTAAATATGCATCCAGAGATTGTTTCCATTGCGTTATTTTGGTTTGTTGCAGCATATACTCCTGGTCCAAATAATGTAGTTGCATCTTATTCAGGATTTAATTTTGGTATAATCAAAACCATCCCTCATATTCTTGGGGTAACTCTAGGTTTTACCTCATTAGTTTTTTTTTTAACGATCGGATTAATTAATTTTTTTAAATTATTTCCATCTATTCAAATTATAATGAAATACCTTGGATCTTTATTTTTAATTTATTTAGCATATAAAATTGCATCCTCAACAACCTCAGATGAGGTAAGGAAAGAAAATCCTGTTAAATTTATTGAAACTTTTCTTTTTCAATATTTAAATCCAAAAGGAGTTATGGTTGGAATAATTGTAGTTTCAACATACGTTGAATTGGGAGCAAATTATGTTAATTATGCAACTCAAGTTGTTTTTTTAGCTTTTTTATTCTCATCAACAAGCATTACTTTATGGACATTTATAGGTAAATTTTTGAGAAAATTTGCGACAAATGAGAAATTTATTAAATACTTCAATTATGCTATGTCAGGCCTTCTTCTTTTGAGCATAATTACATTTTATATATAAACTATGAAACCAGGAAAAAAAAACTCTTATAATTGCCTTAAATCTCTTAAGATAGATGGGAAGATTTATAAATATTTTTCATTAAAGGAAGCTGAAAAAAATGGTTTAGACGGAATATCTAAACTCCCAAAATCTTTACTTGTATTATTAGAAAACCTTTTGAGATTTGAAGATGAAAAATCTGTTACAAAAAGTCAAATCGATGCTATTAAATTATGGTTAAAATTCAAAAAATCAAATACAGAAATTGCATATAGACCTGCAAGAGTGTTATTACAAGATTATACAGGTATACCTGCAGTAGCAGATCTTGCTGCCATGAGAGAGGCTGTAAAAGAACAAAATAAAGATCCAAAAAAAATAAATCCGTTATCTCCAGTTGATTTAGTCATCGATCATTCTGTGCAAGTAGATGATTTTGCAAATAAATATTCTCTTAATAAAAACGTTGATATTGAATTTAATAGGAATGGAGAAAGATATTCATTTTTAAAATGGGGACAACAAGCATTCGATAATTTTAGAATTGTTCCTCCAGGAACGGGTATTTGTCATCAAGTAAATCTAGAATATTTATCCAAAGTAGTATGGAATGCTAAGTCAGAAAATGATGAATATATTTTTCCAGATACTTTAGTTGGAACTGATAGTCATACGACTATGGTTAATGGTTTATCAGTACTTGGTTGGGGAGTAGGAGGTATAGAAGCTGAGGCTGGCATGTTAGGACAACCAATTTCTATGCTTATTCCAGAGGTTATTGGTTTTAAATTAACAAATAAATTACCTGAAGGAACCACTGCTACAGACCTTGTTTTGACTGTTGTAAAAATTTTACGAGACAAAGGAGTAGTTGGAAAATTTGTAGAATTTTTTGGTTCAGGATTAAAAAATTTAAGTTTAGCTGATAGGGCAACAATTGCAAATATGGCTCCAGAATATGGGGCTACTTGTGGTTTTTTTCCTATAGATGATGAAACATTAAAATATCTTAAATTTTCTGGAAGAGATGAAAAAACATTAAAAATAGTAGAAGCTTATGCAAAAGAACAAGGTTTATGGACAAGTAATGATATAGAATTTACTGATATTGTTGAGCTAGATATGTCAACTATAGCTCCTACAATTTCTGGCCCAAAGAGACCTCAAGATAAAGTATTACTTACTGAAGCCAAAATTTCATATGAAAAAAATTATAAAGAAATAACAAAAAGACAATCAGAAAAAGTATCCGATGTCTCTGGAGCAAATTTTAAACTTAAAGACGGCTCTATTGTAATAGCGGCAATTACATCATGTACAAATACTTCAAACCCGAATGTTTTAATAGGAGCCGGACTTGTTGCAAAAAAAGCTATAGAAAAAGGGCTAAAGGTGAAGCCATGGGTAAAAACTTCATTGGCACCAGGATCTCAAGTTGTAACTGATTATTTAAAAAAATCTGGATTAAATACATATTTAGACCAACTTGGATTTAATCTCGTAGGATATGGGTGCACCACATGTATTGGTAACTCAGGTCCATTACCTGAAAATATTTCAAATTCAATTAAAACTAACGACATTTATGCAGTTTCCGTTTTATCGGGTAATAGAAATTTTGAAGGAAGAATTTCTCCACTTGTAAAAGCAAATTATTTAGCTTCACCTCCATTGGTTGTTGCATATTCTTTAGCAGGTTCTATGAAAGTAGATCTATATAAGGACCCTTTGGGTCAAGATAAAAATGGTAAAGATGTATATTTAAAAGATATTTGGCCTACTAATAAAGAAATAGAGGAAGTTTTATTTAACTCATTAAATCCTGAAATGTTCAGAGAAAGATATTCAAATGTTTCAAAGGGTCCACAACAGTGGCAAAAAATTAAAACAAAAGAAAGTAGCATCTATGATTGGGATGACAATTCTACATATGTTAAAAAGCCACCTTTTTTTGAAAACCTTTCCCAAACACCTGAAGGTTTTAAAGCAATAAAGGATGCAAGGCCATTATTAATATTGGGTGACAGTGTAACAACTGACCATATATCACCTGCAGGCAATATTCAAAAGGAAAGTCCTACAGGTGAATATTTTATGAAACATCAGGTGCTTCCAAAAGATTATAATTCTTATGGTTCAAGAAGAGGTAACCATGAAGTAATGATGAGAGGAACATTTGCAAATATTAGAATTAGAAATGAAGTTGCACCAGACACAGAAGGGGGCTTTACTAAATTATTTCCAGAAAATAAAGTTATGCCAGTTTATGATGCAGTAGTAGAATATAAAAAGAGAGGAACTGATCTTGTAGTAATTGGTGGTAAGGAATACGGCACTGGTTCTTCAAGAGATTGGGCAGCTAAAGGTACAAAATTACTGGGAATAAAGGCTGTGATTGCAGAAAGTTTTGAGAGAATACATAGATCAAATTTAATAGGAATGGGTGTATTACCCCTACAGTTTATAAATGGTTTAAATAGAAAAAATCTTAATTTAAATGGGCCAGAATTATTCAGTATAAATAAATTAGAAAATGGAATTAAACCATCAGAGGAAGTGGAGTTAGAAATAAAATACAATAGTGGTGATATAAAAAAGATTAAAGTACTGTCAAGAATAGACACCTCTAACGAGTTGGAGTATTATAAGAATGGTGGAATTTTACAATATGTTTTGAGGAATATGATTTAGATGAGCGAAGAAAGTCAAATAATTTCAAGCGATCAAAATAATACAGGTATAAAAAGTGTTTTATTAAATAATAAAAAATTAATTATTATTTTTTTTACTATAATTTTAATAATTCTTTTTTCCTATTTTTTTTATAATGATTATAAAAAAGATATTAAGTTACAAATATCAGAAAAATATAATTTAGCCTTAATTGATTATAATAAAAATAATTCACCAACATCTACATCAGTTATGAAGAATGTAATAATGGCCAGGGATACAACTTATTCACCATTAGCCTTATATTTTTTATTAGATAATGATTTGTTAAAAGACAAGCAAGAGATTAATAGATATTTTGATGTTTTAATTAATGAAACTAATTTGGAAACAGAAGTAAAAAACTTAATAATTTACAAAAAAGGTTTATACAATTCAAATAGTGCAACTGAAGAAGAGTTATTAAATATTTTTAAACCCTTAATAAATAATGATAACTTATGGAGATCCCATTCATTATATATAATTGCTGAGTATTTTTTCTCAAAAGATGAAAAGCAAAAATCAAAAGAATTCTTTGAAAAGATTTTAGAAATGGACAATTCAAATCCACAAATAAAAATTGAAGCACAAAAAAGACTACAAAGAGATTTTGGTGTATAAAAAAATTTCATTTATAATTGTTTTATTTTTATTCACCCAATGTTCTTTAGACACTAAAACAGGTTTATGGACTAAACCTGAAATTATAAATAAAACTGATAAAAAAGAGGACAAGTTAGAGGAAATTTTTGGTTCCAAAGAAATCTTAAAAAAAGAGCTAAATCCAAATTTAAAAATTAAAATAAATAGCCCATATGCTAAAAATTCTTTTGTAAATAATCTTACAAATAATTCAGGATACATAAATTTTGATAGCGAATTTAATGAAATTTCTAAATTTAAATTCAAGAAAATTAAAAATTTTAGTTATATAAATCCAGATCTTTTAATAGGTAAAGATAATTCACTAACGTTCTTTGATAAAAAAGGTGCAATCTTAAAATTTGATCAAAGCTCTAAATTGATATGGGAAAAAAATCACTACGATAAAAAGGATATTAAGCAAAACCCATCTATTAACTTTGCATCAAATGGTAAAATTTTGATAGCATCGGATAACATTGCAAATATATATGCAATGAATTATTTGACAGGAGATTTGTTGTGGAAAAATTTAAATACAGCATCTTTTAACTCAGAAATTAAAATTTATAAAGATAAGGCTTTTTTAATAGATTTTGAAAATGTAATTAAATGTATTTCAATTAAAAATGGAAAAGAAATATGGAAGTTTGGAACAGAAAAATCATTTATAAAATCACAAAGGAAGCTCTCTCTTATAATTCAAAATGGACTAGTTATTTTTATGGATACCTTTGGGGATATTAATGCTTTAGATGTTAATTCAGGAAATTTGGTTTGGCAATCACAAACAATTAATGAAAATATTTTTGAGGGATCTTTTTTATTAAAAAGTTCAAGATTAGTTTCTGACGAAGACACAATATTTGTATCAAATAATCAAAATAAATTTTTTGCTATCGACTCTAGAAATGGCCTGATAAAATGGGAACAGTCAATTAATTCAAATCTTGAACCAACAATAATTGAAAACTTAGTATTTACAGTTTCAATGGAAGGTTATCTATTTATTATAGACAAACTTAAAGGGAATATATTAAGATCTACTTATATTTTTGATAATATTAAAAACAAAAAAATTTATCCATCTGGATTTGTTGTTGCCAAAAATTATATATTTGTAAGTTTGAGTAATGGAAGGATACTAAAGGTAGAAATTCAAGATGGCAAAACAAAAGATATTATAAAAATCGATGGAGATAAAATTTCAAGACCATATATTCTCAATAAAAAAATGTATATCTTAAAAAATGATGCAATTGTAAAAATAGAATAATGTTGCTTGCTTTATTAGAAAAACTTGGTCGAAAAAAAATAGTTTTAGATAGAGGTCCATCACATCCAAATTACAAAGAAGCAAAACCATGGATGAATAGATACTATGTTTTGTTTAGAAATCGACCAAGATGGTTTCCATTTAACATTTTAATTCATGAAATGTTAGATGATGATCATGGAGATGGTGTCCATAATCATTTATTTCCATTTATAACAATTATTATTAGAGGTGGATATTATGAAACACTTAAGGACGGTAAGTATTGGAGACCACCTGGATATATAGGTTTTAGATCAGCGAATACATTTCATAGAGTTGATTTAAAACCTGGAACTAAACCGCTCACTATTTTTTTTTCAGGACCTTTTGGATTAAGAAAAGGACCCAGATCAGAGTATGGCATAGATTTTAAAACTAAAATAAAATAATTTATCTGTAAGGATTATAAGCCCATTGCAGAATTGCCTGCCTTTGTCTTTTCCTGCAATCCAAATTTCCTTTTTCACAATTTTTTTCAATTGCAGTGACATGCCTTCTAAAGTTTTTCCATCTTTTTATTTGAGTTACGTCAACATTAGGTAAACGTCTTCCCATTGTAAATCTACAGTACCATTGAAACCAACCTAGTGGGTCCTCCTTAAATATCCATCCTTTTTCTATCCAATGTTGTCTCGAAAGTCCTGCTCTTACTTTGAATCTATTTAAACTTACATCAAAATTTCTACTTAATTTAGCATTTATAAACCAATTTTTTGGATATTCTTTAACATTATTTCCAAAATATGATCCACCAAAGACCCCTAACTCTAACATTTTTTTTGGAGTTAATTCTGGCTTAAATATTTTATAAATATCTTCTTCTTTTAATTTTTTCATAAATTTAAATTAATTGTTTAATACCTTCATTAAGTAATTTTTTGTAAAGCTTTTCATCTGCATCTCCTTCACAACCTATTAAAAGAATATTGGATGTTTCATTTAATTCTAACTTATCTTTGACAATTTTATCTTCAGAAGCTGCTATTAAACTAATTATACCAGGGGTTGAACATTCCCCTGCAATTATTGGTTCATCACAAAAATATTTTTGTTTAAGCATAGCAACTGTTTGAGCTACATATTTATCTGTTATACTAATACAATTATTTACCGCATCTTTTAATATCCTCCAAGGAACTAAAGAAACTTCCCCACATGACATCCCGCCCATAATACTTTCTTTTTTGATATCTATTTTTTGCATTTTACCGACCTCCACACTTTGTAAAACACAATCTGCTGTTTCTGGCTCAACTACTATAATTTTTGGGATTCTTTTGAAATATTTGGCAATACCAGCAATTGCACCTGAAGCCATTCCTCCTACACCTGCTTGCAAAAAAACATGGGTTATATATTGATCTGTTTGGTTTGAAATTTCTTTTATCATAACCGAGTATCCTGCCATGGTTAGTTTTGGAACTTCTTCATATCCTTCCCATGCAACATCCTGTATTATTTCCCAACCATTCATCTTTGATTGTTTAATACATTCTTTTAATGATGTCTCATAATTACCTTTTACTCTTATAACATCTGCACCAAAACTTCTCATTACATCAGCTCGTGCCTCACTAACAAACTCACTAATAAATATTTTACAATTTAAACCAAGTCTTTGTACTCCCCAAGATACCGACCTACCATGATTGCCCGCTGTAGCAGTTGAAACAGTAATTGATTTATTTCCTTTTGTAATTTTTTGGACAGCATATGCGCCTCCTAAAGCTTTAAATGATTTTAAATGAAATCTTTTTGATTCATCCTTGTAAAAAATATTATTCAAATTCAATTTTTTTGATAGTTTATCTAATTTTACTAAAGGCGTTGGCTTATAATTTTCCCAGCCTGATATTACATCATATGCATCAGTAACATTATCTTCTCCACACACATTAAGAATTTTATCTCTTTTAAAATCATAATTTTTATTATTAATAAACTTAGAAAATTTCCAACCGAATACTTCAGTATCACTCATTAGTTGTTAGCAATCTAGACTATTATTTCTTTCCCAGGTTGTTACAGGAGATCTTTTATCAAACCTTTCTTCATTATCAAAGGACTCGATCTCTTGCTTTTTTAGTTTCACATAGCTTGCAATTACTTTTTCTCCAAAAGCCTCTTTTAATATTTTACTATTTTCTAAATTTTCCAAAGACTCCTCAAGATCATTTGGAAGCCTTTCTAAATTTGGATAATTTTTATGATCTTTATACATATTACAAAATAGTGGTTCTCCTGGATCAATTTTATTATTTATACCATCTAGACCTGCCGCCATTACACCTGCTTGAAGTAAATATGGATTTGACGATCCATCCATCAATCTAAGTTCAAATCTTCCTGGATCAGGAACTCTTATCATATGAGTTCTGTTGTTGCCGGTATAGGAAATACTACTTGGTGACCAGCTAGCTCCAGATTTTGTTGGTGGTGCATTAATTCTTCTATAACTATTAATTGTTGGATTAAAAAATGCAGCCAGAGAAGTTGCATTTTTAATTATTCCACCTAAAAAATTATAAGCTAACTTGCTTAAACCTAATCTATCTCCTTTTTCTAAGAATTTATTTGATTTCCCATCCCATAAAGAAATATGAGCATGACAACCATTTCCTGTTAAATTTTCAAATGGTTTAGGCATAAAAGTTGCTCTTAATCCATGTTTTTCAGCCAATGATTTAACCATAAATTTAAAGAATGTATGTCTATCAGCTGTAATTAAACTGTCTGAATAGTCCCAATTCATTTCAAATTGTCCATTAGCATCCTCATGATCATTTTGATATGGGTTCCATCCAAGCTCAATCATACAATCACAAATTTCTTTAATTAATTCATACCTTCTCATCAATGCAGATTGATCATAGCAAGGTTTTGATTGAATATCTCTAGGGTCCGATATTGATTTTCCATCTTCTGATAATAAAAAATATTCACATTCTACACCTGATTTCATTTTTAAATTTCTTTTAGATAATTTTTCGATTTGTTTTTTAAGCATTATTCTTGGAGATGCATCCACAGGTTTTCCATCCATCCATAAATCTGATGCTAACCATCCCACCTCTGTATTCCACGGTAAAATAATTAAACTATCTGGATCAGGAATCGCAAACATATCAGTGTCTGCGGGAGTCATATCTAACCAAGTAGCAAAACCAGCAAAGCCAGCTCCATTTTTTTGCATTTCACCAATCGCTCTTGCAGGAACAAGTTTAGATCTTAAAACTCCAAACAAATCTACAAAGCTTATAAGAAAGTATTTTATTTTTTTTTGTTTTGCAATTCTTGAAAGATTTTTTGACATTTTTAAAAAAAACTTTTTATTATATCTTTGTAATATATTAAGTTTACTACCACAATTATAATTATTGCAATTATAACGCCATACTTGGCTTTAGGCCAAGCAAGCCTAGCCATTTTACTTGGAGTTTTATTCTCTTGTTCTTTATGATTATTTTTTTCCATCTTTTAAAGAGGGCGCATTTTAATGCGCCCTCAAGACCTATTATTTACCAGTCAGGTGTGTTGCTTTTCCAGTCATCTTTTCCAGGTCTTCTTCTTGCGATATCATTCATTTTGTTAGACTCTTGCATGCTTGAAACAACATGCCAGCCTATCCAAATCACAATACCAACAATTACAAGAATACCTTCGGATCCAACGCCCGGGTAAACTGCCCCTGCAACTTCAGAGGCACTTAGATGATCTATCCAATTACTTACTGTAGCCATAGTTAACCTCCTTACCTTGAAGATGATGCGACGGCTTTTTCATCAGTATTCGCATCCTCTAATATTTGATAATCTAGACCTGCTAATTCTACTTCTCTTGGGATTCTTAATTTACCCATACCGTGAAGTACTCTAGCAATTATGTAGCCAGGTAAAAACCCTAGAACGAAGAACATAATTATTGCCCCAATAAACATTCCTAATGGATTTATTGCTGCATAAGTTGATCCATCCCACATAGCTCCAACACTGTAACCAGATGATGGATAACCATTTAGAACAAACCCACAAATAACCAGTCCTACGAAACCAGCATAACCGTGAACAGCAACTGCTCCAACAGCATCATCAATTTTGAACTTACGTTCAACCCAATAATGCAGTTTGTAAGCAACCCATACACCAATCATTGCAATTATCATTGCTTGTATTGGGTGATATAAGTCGTTACCTGCTGAGGCTGTTATTACTCCTGCTAGTCCACTTGAATATGTCCAGAAAGGATCACCTTTAGATATAACATATCCAGCCAACAATCCTCCAGATAATGACATCAAGAAGTTAAATGTAATACCACTTAATGTAGTTGGCGTTACATAAATATTTGTTGCTGTCCAGAATGTTAGTCCTTCTATTCCATATTCAGGTCCTAAATCATAGATTGGAATATTACACGCTGCATAAAAACCCCAGAAACCAGTATAAATTAAAAATAATCCTACTGTTACTAACCAAGGATTTCTTGGTCCTATATTTCTAGGTTCTCCGCTAGATGAGAATTTTCCAATTCTTGGTCCTAATACACATAGAATTCCAAGAGCAAATCCTCCTGCTATTGCGTGAATTACTCCCGATGCATAAGCATCGTGATAACCTAATATTTTTAACATCCAACCGTCGAAATGCCATCCCCATGCAGCATCTATGGTCCAGAATACCGAACCAATAGCTATTGCCAAGATACCAAATGCAAATGTTGTAATTCTTTCAATTACAGCACCTGAAACGATTGAAGCTGCTGTCCAAGAAAATAATAGAAATGCTGCCCAGAACACACCGCTTATGTGGTCGTTAAGGTTTATTGCCATTAAATCACTTGTAGCAGTATACCAAGTTGCACTAAATGCGGACTCGTCCGTAATTAATGCTGCACTTTCGTTCATAATTGAAGGTGCTAAACCCGGTCCTGTTGGAAACGCCCAATATATCCACCAACCAAAAAAGAACCATGTTATTGTAACCAGTGGTATTAACATTGTATTCTTCATCAATGTATGTTGGTGATGTTTATATCTAGAGGCTCCAACTTCATACATACAGAAACCTACGTGAATTAGGAACATAAGTACTACAGTTACCCAATAGTAGAATTCAGTAAATATGGTCGTCAATGCACTAAGTTGATCAGTCATCGTGCTTTCCTCCCTTTAATTTACAAATTTAAGAATGCTTTGAAAAAATTTCCACATACCTAAACTTTTTATTAAATTTATTTTATTGAAAAAATAATAACAACAGTAAAAAGGTGCATTTTAATTGATAAAATTAATTATTAATCAACTAAAACTAGAACTGAATAATTTTTTGATTCTAAAATTTTCTATATGCTTTTTTTAGATCAACTAAAGGATGATTAGGAGACATTTGAAATTTTACCAATAATTCTCTAGCAATCATATCTCTGTCTTGCTGATTATTAGGTAATTTAATTTTTTTAGGTATTGTTACCCAACCATTTGCGTTTCTATCAAATACTGCTGGCCTGTCTTCTTCATATCCCATATGCACATCTTCTAACCAGTTGAGATCATCCCAACCCATCGCTTCTATATATTTTTTCAAGAAAGGAGTTAATCTAGCGTAATCAGGTAACAGGTTAACATCGTAACGATAACCAATAGTTTGACCAATCATTTTTTCTCTAGCAGTTTCTTTTTTCTTTCCTAATTGACCTTTTACTTCTTTTTCTTTTTTCTTTGATTTATTTTTTTTCTTTGCCATTTAATTTCCTATATTTTATGGAAGTCATCAACTCCAACAGTATGATTAGTTCCTGATAATGGAACTTTAGCAAGCGCAGAAGCTTCCATTGTTAAAGCCGCCATATCTTCAGGTTCTAAAGAGTGTATATTTGTTTTACCACAAGCTCTTGCGAGAAGTTGCGCCTCTAAAGTCATTGCATGTAAATAATTGTATACTCTTAAAGCTGCTTCATCTGGATTTAATCTTTTTCTTAATTTTGGATCTTGTGTTGCAACACCTACTGGACATCTTCCAGTATGACAATGATAGCAATGCCCTGCTGGAACACCCATTTCTTTTTCAAAATTTGACTCAGGTATTTCTTTATTACAATTTAAAGCCACCATTGCCCCAGTTCCTATTGCTATTGCATCTGCTCCTAAAGCAAGTGCTTTTGCCATATCTGCGCCATCTCTAACACCACCGGCATATATCAATGTAACTTTTCCAGTTTTTCCAACATCATCTATTGCTCTTCTTGCTTCCCTTATAGCGGCAATTCCTGGTATACCTGTGTTTGCCGCAGCGATATGTGGACCAGCTCCAGTTGATCCTTCCATTCCATCAAGGTATATTGAGTCAGGATCACACTTGGCCGCCATACGCACATCGTCATATACTTTTGCAGCACCAAGTTTCAATTGTATTGGTACTTTATTTTTTGTTAATTCTCTTAGTTCTTGAACCTTTAATGCAAGATCATCTGGTCCTAGCCAATCAGGGTGTCTTGCAGGTGACCTTTGGTCAATACCAGCTGGAAGTGATCTCATTTCAGCTACTTGATCAGTAACCTTCTGACCCATTAAATGTCCTCCCATACCAACTTTTTGACCTTGTCCTATAAATACTTCTATACCATCCGCAAGTTGAGCATGATGTGGATTAAAACCATATCTAGATTGAATACATTGGTAGTACCATTTTTCTGAATATCTTCTCTCATCTGGTATCATTCCACCCTCACCAGAGCATGTGGCACTTCCAGCCATAGTAGCACCTCTTGCTAAAGCTGTTTTAGCTTCATATGATAATGCTCCAAAGCTCATCCCTGTAATATAAACTGGTATATCCAATTCAATTGGATTTTCACATCTTGGGCCAATTACAGTTTTCGTTTCACATTTTTCCCTGTAACCTTCAATTACAAATCTTGTTAAAGTTCCTGGTAAAAATACCAAGTCATCAAATGTAGGAATTTTTTTCATTAAAGCCATTCCTCTCATTCTGTATCTTCCAAGCTGAGCTTTTATATGAATGTCATCAATTACCTCAGGTGTAAAAATTGAATTATAACCTAATAAACTTTTATTTCTTTTTGAAAACTCACTTTTGCCATTTCCGTTAGAATGACCATTAGATTTTCCATTTTTCTTCTTTTTTGCCATTTTATATAGCTCCTTTTTTCTCAGTTGGTTCTAAAGCGTCGTAATTCCATAATTTTTTTCCAGCTACTACTTTTGTCATTTTAGAAAAATCAAAATTTTCACCGATCTCTGCTACTTTAAGTTTTCTTTTTAACCAATCCATATCACTTTTTGTCATAGGCGACTCTACAGCATCACTTCCAAAAGAACCTATTTTTCCACCTACATAAATAGTTCCATCATACATAGAATCTCCAAGGTTTATCCCAACATCTCCCAAAATTATTATTCTTCCTCTTTGCATCATGAATCCTGTGAATGCTCCTGCATCTCCACCAATAATTATTGTTCCGCCTTTTTGGTCAATACCAGTTCTTGCACCAACACTTCCTTTGCAAATAAGGTCTCCACCTCTTATTGCTGCTCCAAAACACGATCCAGCATTTTTTTCTATAACAACTTTTCCAGCCATCATATTCTCTGCACATGACCATCCAACTCTTCCATTTATTCTTACAGTAGGACCATCAATCGAGCCAACTCCAAAATATCCTAAACTACCTTCAAAGATCAAATTTAGTTTATTAAGTATCCCTACACCTAAACTATGTTTTCCTTGAGGATTTTTAATAACTATAGTTCCATAGCCTTGACTCATTAAATCATCTATTTTTCTATTCGCTTCTTTACAATCTAAATCTTTAACATCAAGATCAGTTCTTTTATTAAAATCTACATCATATGTTCCCCAGTAGTAGAAATTTTCAGCCTCATCAGGATTAAAGAATTTTTGTTGAGTTTTCCCAGTTAAGACTTCAGTATGAAGTCCCATTGATTGGGCTTTTGTTTTTTTTTCTGAAGTTTTTAAATTCGCCATACCTTTACCTCTCCATCGAATGGATCATAAGTATCTATTTCTTGTGGAAGAATCGATCTTATTGCAATTTCCTCTGATCCCATTGCTACTAAATCATCTGACTCATAAAGAACTAATGGTTTTGCAGCCATTGTATCTTTAGCCATACCTAATGAATCTTTAGTCGCAACAAAGTACGTGAACACTCCATCTAAACCAGTTAACGAGTCTTTCATCCCTTCTTCTAAAGTTGCACCATTTCTCATTTTTTCAGCAAGATACACCGCTATCAACTCTGAATCACATTCAGACATAAATCTCATGCCTTTATTTTCAAGAACTCTTCTATTATTCCAATAATTAGTTAATTGACCATTGTGGACAACCGACACATCACTAAAGGGATATCCCCAAAAAGGGTGGGCTGATTTAATGTCTACACCTGACTCAGTTGCCATTCTTGCATGTCCAATAGCATGAGTACCTTTAACATCACCTAATCCATATCTTTCAGAAACTGCTGTGGCATCACCTAAATCTTTTATTAATTCTAAAGATTTACCTATTGATAGAATTTCTACTCCATTGATGCTTTCAATTTTTTTAGAAAACTCCATCAAATCTTTATCAAATTGCATCTCGTACCTGTAAGAGTAAGGAGTTAATTTTTCGTCCTTTATTATATTTGCTCCCAGTTCTTTTAACATCTCATCGACAAGTTTTTTTCTTTCATCGTAAACGCTCGCATCTTCATTAACTGAAGTACTACCTTCCCCAACATTCTCTCCAACTTTAAATCTCATAATGAAATTTATTCCGTCATTTTCAGCATAAAGAGCATAACCAGTTGAGTCAGGTCCTCTATGCTTCAGTGCTTGAAGCATTTGTTGCAACTCACTTCCCACGTTTGAAGATTTTCCTCTATGAATTAAACCAGCAATTCCGCACATATATTTTTCCTTTTATATTTTTAAGGCAAACAGTCAAGATAAGTATCAAGATCCCATTGTGTTGTTGCACCCAAGAATCTTTCCCACTCATCATTTTTATACCAATGAAATACTTTATACATTTCATCTGGCAACGCTGATTTTATAACCTCGTCCTCTGATAATCTTTCTAAAGCTTCTCCTAAGCTTAATGGAAGTTTTTTAACATCTTTTCCAGCTTTCTGAGCTTCATAAATATTTCGTGACTCAGGTTTTGCAGGAACCATTTTTTTTGTAATTCCCTGATCACAAGCCTTAAGTAATGCTGCACCTAATAAATAAGGATTGTGCATAGAGTCTACTGATCTATATTCAAAACGACCTGGCGCAGATACTCTTAATCCGCAAGTTCTATTTTGATAACCCCAATCAGCATAAACTGGTGCCCAGAAACCTTGATCCCACAATCTTCTATATGAGTTTACTGTTGAAGATCCTAAAGCTGTTAATGCAGGCAAATGTTTCATTATTCCAGCGATTGATTGTAAGCCAATTTTTCCTGGTAGTTGCATATCCTTTGTATCAGGCATAAATGTATTTGTACCACCCGAGACATAGCTGAATACTTCTTCTACTCCTGGTAATTTTTTATTACCCAGCCTATTTACTGAAATTTTTCCACCTTTCCATAATGACATATTTGTGTGACAACCACTTGCTGAAACTCCCATGAATGGCTTTGTCATAAAACAAGCTATTAAGTTATGTTCCCTTGCAACCTGCGCACATATTTGTCTATATGTAGAAAGTCTATCCGCATTTCTTAAAACATTATCATATGTCCAATTCAATTCTAATTGCCCAGGCGCATCTTCATGGTCACCTTGAATCATATCTAATCCCATAGCTTTCGCATATTCAATTACCTTCATAAATACCGGTCTTAGTGACTCAAATTGATCAATGTGATAACAAAAAGGCTTAGAAAAACCTTTTCCAGTTGGGGTTCCATCCTGATTTCTAGTTAACCACATCATTTCAGGCTCAGTACCAACTCTTAGCTCTAAACCATGTTTTTTTTGGAATTCATCCATGAAAATTCTTAAATTTCCTCTACAATCGGATGTTAAATGACCACCTGGATTATTTCTCTCTTCTCTATTTCTAAAACAAGTTACAAAAACTCGTCCAACTCTTTTATCCCATGGCAATTGACAGAAAGTTTCTGGATCTGGAATACCAACTAACTCCATTGCTTCAGGTCCATATCCAATATAATTATTATGACGATCTAAAAATAAGTTAGCTGTTGCTCCGTATACTAATTGAAATCCTTTTTCGGCAGTTCTTTCCCAGTGATCTGCTGGAATTCCTTTTCCTACAACTCTTCCTGTTACAGAAATAAATTGATAGTAAATATAAGTTATTCCTAATTCGTTAATTTTTTCTCTTACTTTCTTTACAAGCTTGTCTCTACCTGGACGGTTAACATGTTTTTCTAGATCGGTCATTTTCCCCCTTAACTTTTTTAGATACAAAAAGTTAGCTGAAAAAAATTTATCTGTCTACGAGATAAACCTAACTCCACGGGAACGGACTGTTCGAAGTAGGGTGTAATTCACCTTTCGCGTATCGATTGAATCGAAAAGGCTTTAACAATTCACTTTCAGTACCTAAAATCTCTTGTGCAACTAAGTGCCCAACACCAATCATTTTATAACCATGATTAGCATCTGCTATCATATAAACATTTTCACAAAATCTATCGAAAATTGGAAAAGAGTCTGGAGTTAAACACCCCAAACCTCCAGATGGTCCTCTTCTATATAAATTAGATTTTCCCTCAAATCTTTTTTGGCAATGAGCTAAAGCTGAAGACCACATTACTGAAAATTGATCTGTGGTTTGAAATTCTGCTGACTCTATACCGTATGGATCAACATTTACTTGATCAAAATGTTTTTTTACGATGTAAGGAGAAGTTCCACCTTGAACACCTAATCCTTCAATATCTGGTTTATAATAAATACCCCATAGTTTATCTGTAATAAGTTTTCCATCTACATCTGAATAAAGTGGTGCGTCAGTGTCGACGTGAATTACTGGAGGCTGTTTACCATCATTAGTTTTTAAATAATCAGCAGGAACTCCCAAAACTCCCTCTTGTAAAAACCAATAAGTCCACATGTCTGTTGTATGTAATTTTCCATCTTTACCTTTAACTTCAACAGTTTTAGGTAAATCTAGCATGTTCCAAAAATCTCTTGCCCAAGGTCCTGCTCCAATAACTACTTGATCACAATCTATTATACCTTGATCTGTTACTACTCCTGTAACAGCATTACTATTACTTCCTCTTTTAAAACCACTTACTTTAACACCCTTGTGAACATTAACTCCACCATTGTTAGCTTTTTTTTCTAAAGCTTTAATTGAGTCTTTATTAAACGCATACCCACCTTTTTTTTCGTGGAGGACCGATGTTATATTTTTTGCTTGCCAATCATCGAAGATGCCTTGCATATATTTCATACAATCTTTTTCACCTTCAATAAAAACTGAGTCGTAACCAATATCTTGTTGTTGTTTATAAATACTTGCAACATCATTATGCATAACTTCAGGCGAAATTTGCATGTATCCTACTGGATTATATCTAAAATTTTCTTTATCACTTTCCCAAACTTCAACTGAGTGAGCCATCAATTGTCTCATTGCTGGTTGGAAATAATTGTTTCTAACAACACCACAAGCAATACCACTTGCTCCTGCCGCAGTATCTTTTTTTTCTAAAACAACAATATCGTTTGGATTTTTATATTTTTCTGAGAGTTTCCAAGCAGTACTCAGACCGTGAATTCCTCCACCGATTATTACTACTTTTGCTTTTGTCGGTAATGACATAATGAAACATTATTATTTGTGTTAAGAAAGAATATATTATTTTTTATATATAATTTATATAAGTGTTGACACTCAACTAATGATTGTTAGTCTAAAAGCTCAAGTTATTTAGGGTCTTAAGGTAATCGTTAAACTCGTTAATAAAGTCAGGGGTAGGTATCACATACTTTTTTCTATGATCTTTGCCTTTTTTTTCTAAAAGAAAAAAGTTTTTATCACAAGCTTCTTTTATCATTAGCGCAGATTTTGGACGGGATGTCTTAAAGAGTTTTGTTTTTAACTCTTCAACAGATAAGCTTTGTTCATATTTATAAGCATGCATTACAATTAACATCATATGGTAATGAGAAGGAGACTTTCTAAAAAAATAATTGCTTGATGTATGAGATAGCCTCATTTGATCTTCCCAAAATTCTAACAGATCTTTTTTCAATTTAGGCATATATTTAAGATCTTACTTTTGTTTTGTCAGGATCGTAGAAAGGAAATTTAACAACTTTTGCCGATATTCTTTTTTGATGTCCATCAATTTTACCTACTTCAACTTCAGTTCCAATCTCAGCATATTGATGATCAATTCTACATAATGCTACATTTTTATTGAGTACAGTTGAAAAACATGCACTTGTTACAATCCCTACTTGAGCCCTTCCTACATGAACACAATCTCCATGAGTAGCAGGTTCTTTAGCAATCAATTCAAGACCTACCAATTTTTTTTGTGGTTTTGCTTTTCTTTCAACTAAAACTTTTTTTCCAATAAAATCATCTTCTTTTGTTTTTAAAGGAACTGCAAAACCAATACCTGCCTCAAAAGGATCTTGTTGACCATCAAATTCATTTCCAAATAATATTAAACCAGCTTCTATTCTAAGTTTGTCTAATGCAGCAAACCCTGCTGGAATTAATTCGTCATTTTTTCCTGCATTCAATAATTTATCCCAAACTTTAGGAGCATCTTTAGGGTGGCACCAAACTTCATAACCTAATTCTCCTGTATATCCAGTTCTAGATATAACTAAGGGAATGCCATTTAAATCATCCATTCTGCATATAGTAAATCTGAACCATTGCAGCTCATCAATTGTTGGCTGAGTTGGAGGAGTAAAAATTAATTTATTTAAAATTTTTCTACTATTTGGACCCTGAATAGAAACGTTGCTAATTTGATCAGTTGAATTTTTAATGATTACTTTGTAATTTTTTTTCTTCGCAACTTCTTTTAACCATTCTCCTCCGTATTCATCACCACATATCCATCTATAACCAGTATCACTTAATTTTAATAAAGTTCCATCATCAAACATCATTCCATTTTCATAACACATTGCTGAATACACAACTTGTCCTACAGAAAGTTTTTTTATATTTCTTGTTAGAGTGTAATTCATTAATTCTTCTGCATCTGGTCCTAAAATTTCAAATTTTCTTAGAGAAGATAGGTCAATTAATACAGCTTGCTCCCTACATGCGTTGTATTCATTAACCAAACCACTTTTCGTATAATCATTTGGTAACCAAAAACCTCTTGCGTCTACAAAATTTCTAGTAAGTTTAGATGTTCTTTCATAGAAACCTGAGTGTTTGGTAAGTTTTTTTTCTGAATCTGTTTTCATTCTAAATGCAAAAGATTTTTTAAATTGTTTTTTTCCGTCATAAGTTCTAACAAAAATATCTGTAGGATTCCATGAATTACATGCATCAATATCACTTGGACATGCTGAAGTACCAACAGTTATATCTTTCAAAGCTTTAAATAAAACATAATCTCCAGGTCTTGCAAAAGATTCATCAGATATTACCGAGTTTAATCCGCCTGCTGAAGTATTAAAAAATAAGTTTATTGCATGCCAACCTTTTTTTTTTTGAACTCCATATTGTTCCATTGCATTACTTAAATTATCTGAACAATTTGCATGTCCAAAATAACCCGCATCTTCATAATATTTTGAGGTACATGCCAAATTGAAAGTATCGTGTCTTCCAACTGTATCTCTTATAACTTCTACTAATGGCTGATGATCAGTATCATAAAATTTAGAAAATAAACCTGGTCCTGGAAAAGTATGACCCATAAAAGTCCTTGTAGTTTGCCAGTCCAATCCTTTTTCTATTTTTTTATCTAATTTTTGAGTATCAAATGCTACAAAGTCAGAACATTGTCTCCCAGTTGGTGTAATAACTTGAATATAGTCTCCTTCTTTTACTTCATATGAAATTGCTGTAGTTCTATCAATATTCTGTTCATGCTTTGGGTCGTATACAGGATCTGGAATTATAGATAATTCTTTGTCATTTATTACATTTGCTCTTTTAATAAATATTGTTAAATCTGTTACAGGATTTTGTTCGTGTACCAACATATCTTCTCCTGGAGCGGCAAAAATAACGTAACACTTATCTTTTGATTTAAAATTTATTTTATCGCCTGAAATTGAGTCCTTATTAAAAATCAATGAAGATTTTGAATTAGTAATATCTAAATTTCTTTTTTTAAGTTGATGGTTTGCAATTAAAGAACTTTCATCTTTGCTAGTTAAGATTTTTTTTATTTCTGAATTTTTTGAATTTTCTTTAAGATTTAATATTCCAAGATCAGATTTTCCATCTTTATCAAATACAACAATTTCACAAACTTGATTTCCTTCATCATTAATGATTTCAATTTCATCATCAGGAAAAATTTGTAAGCCGGTTAGTCCTCCACCATTAATTACATGACGCTCAACTCCAGGTGGTAATACATTTAAACCCGGTTCTTTAATATCGAAACTTGTTTTCATTAAATGCTTATATTTAAATAATAATATAAAACTATTTATAATTTTTATATATAAAAATATTGATTGATCTTTTTATTAATAACGCCTTTAATTAAATTACTTAATATTAAGGAAAGGGGAAAAATGAGAAAAATAATATCATTTTTATCTGCAGTAATAATTTCAGCCGTTTCTTTTGCTGGAATTGCTAACTCGGCAGATAGTAAAAAGCCCATCGTAATCCCAACTCATAACTGGTCAAGTCAAATTGTAATGGCTTACGTTATTGGTGGAATTATGGAAAGCATGGGTAACAACGTAAAATACGTAAATGCTGACTCACAAGCAGTATACGAGTCAATTAGAATTGGTGACGTAACTATATCTCACGAGGTATGGGAATCTGCTTTTGGTAAATCATTCACAACAGCTCTTGATAAAGGTGGATTGCTTGACTGGGGAGACCATGAGGCAAGAACACTAGAGGATATGGGATATCCTAATTGGGTTGCTGAAAAAGGATTATGCCCAGGTCTACCAGACTGGACTGCTTTAAAAAATCCTGACTGTGCAAAAAACTTTACAACACCTGACTCTCCGGATGGAAAAGGAAGAATGTTGGAAGGTCCACAAACTTGGCACGGTGACTTAATTCCTCAAAGAGTTGACGCTTTAGGTTTAGGAGATCTTTGGTGGGTTAAATTTGCTGGAAGTGCGGATGCACTTTGGGCGGAATTAGCAGCTGCTGAAAAAGAAGGAAGAGGAACAATCATCTTTAACTGGACACCTAACTTTACAGATGGTGCTGGTTTTACATTTATCGACTTTCCTCCATATACAGCTGGTTGTAGACCAGAAGATGGTGGAGATGGAAAATGTGGTTCGCCAGATGGTTATTTGAAAAAAGCAGTAAATGCTGATTTTCCTAAAACTCATCCAAAAGCTGCAGCTATGTTTAAAAAATTATCATTTTCTACAAGTCAAATTGGAGCAATGGCTGCTTTAGTAGACGTTGACAAAATGACTCATGAAGATGCAGCTAAGAAATGGCTGAAAGATAATAAAAAAGTGTGGGAAGAATTTACACACGATCATTAAGGTCAGATTAATAAAAATAATTAAATCTCCCCTGACATCTGTTAGGGGGGATTTTTTTTTAATTTTGTGTAAAATATTGAAATGAAAAATTATCTCATAAGTATAATTTTAAGTTTATTAATTTCATCAATTGTTTTTGCTCGTAGTACTGGCTGCAAAGAAGGCAATTGCGAAAATGGTTATGGTAAATGGGTTTATACAGATAAAACAACTTACGAAGGTGAGTGGGTAGGTACAAAAAAAAATGGTCAAGGAGTTGAGACTTGGCCAAATGGATATATTTATAATGGTGAGTTTAAAAATAGTGAATGGAGTGGACAAGGTATTTTAACTTTCCCTGATGGATCAACATACGATGGGGAATGGGCCAATGGTTTTATGAATGGTCAAGGAACTTTTACTTGGTCTGATGGTACACAAAAAAGTGGAATTTGGAAAAATGGAAAGTTACAAGAATAATGTTAAAAGAAAATTACCAAAATAGAATTAAAGAATTACCAGAATCTGTCAAGCAGTTTGTAGGCTTAGTCATAGTAACAATTATAATAATTTCATTTTTTTTTATTTTAAATGTCATGTTTGGAGAAGGTGACGAATTAGTCGAAAAAATGAAAATTGAAGAAGAGAGAATTGCACAAGAAAAAAAACTTAGTGAATTAATATCAAAACTTCCATCAGGAATATTGGTAACTTTTGATGGTACAGATCATTATAAATTAACCGATGAGATATATGAGCAGGTTTGCAAAGCAACAAAGCTTATACCACAACGTGCGATTATGGGTGCAAATTTTCTTAATTTTAGAGCACATGAAATTTATACAATAAATGGAAACAAAATAGATGATACATTTGTAAAATGGGATAAAGAAAAAAATAAATGTTTTGCTGGTTTTACTGTCAGTGGAGACAATGTAGGAGTAAACGAGTCAATTACTGTTAGTGGAGAGGCATTGAGCTTTTTAAGTACAGGAATTGATACAAGAGTATATTTTATAAAAAACTTTTAGGAGGAAAATAGTAATTAAATAGATTTAATTTTATTCTAATTTCATATAATTTAATTATTAATTTATGCCAGAGCCAGTTATTAAATGTGAAAATGTTTATAAAATTTTTGGGGCAAATGCAGAAAAAATGCTTCAAGAATCAAATGGTAATGTTGATGCTAAAACTTTCCAAGATAATGGATGCATTGTGGGTGTCAATAATGCTTCATTTGAAGTTTCAAAAGGAGAAATGTTGGTTGTAATGGGCCTATCAGGTTCAGGCAAATCAACATTGTTAAGATGTATATCCAGATTGACAGATGCAACAGGTGGAAAAATTTTTATTGAAGGCCAGGATCTTCTAAAATTAAATAATAAAGAACTTATAGACCTTAGAAGAAATAAAATGGGAATGGTTTTTCAAAGTTTTGCTTTGCTGCCTCATAAAACAGTAGTTGAGAATATTGCTTTCCCACTTCAAATTAAGGGGATTAAAACTGAAGATAGTATTAGCAAAGCAATGGATATGGTTAAATTAGTTGGCCTTGATGGAAGAGAAAATTATTTCCCAAGAGAACTTTCAGGTGGTCAACAACAAAGGGTGGGAATAGCAAGATCCTTGGCAGTGGAACCTGACATATGGTTTTTAGATGAACCTTTTTCTGCTTTAGACCCTTTAATTCGTAAAGAAATGCAAGATGAGTTTTTAAGACTTCAAGAAAAATTACAAAAAACAATTATGTTTATTACACATGATTTTGATGAAGCTTTAAAACTTGCTGACCGTATTGCAATTATGAAAGATGGTATAATTGAGCAATTAGACACTCCTGCAAAAATTGTTTTAAATCCTGCGACTGAATATGTGAGAAAATTTACTGAAGAAGTGCCAAGAGAAAAAGTTTTATTAATAGAAGATGTAATGGATACATCAAATATAGAGAATTTAGGTGATTTAAAGGTTTCAAAAGATGAAGTCATAGAAAATGTTGCTGAAAAAATACTTTCTCAAGAAAAATCAGTGGCCGTTACAGATGAAAACAATAAAGTAATCGGTTTTATCAATCCTACAAAAATAATTAACACGGTTTTTGGAGGAAGAAAAAATGGTAAATAAAACATGGATTACTTAAAAAAATATCCGAAATTATTTCAATGGTTATTTTTATTAATCATATTTTTTGCTTTATGTTTTTCTATCGATGTTCCTGAAACATACAAATTTATAAGAGGACAAGCAGAATTTGTAAAAGACCCAAATCAAAGTACATATGTTTTTTTAGGTAAAGAAGTAAGGTATTACGCTTTTGATGTATTTTGGAGACTACCACCACTTCTTGGATGGCTACCTATTTGGATCAATGATTCATTATTTTTTTTAATGAATGAGTGGATGCCAATGGAATTTTGGAATGAAGATACACAAGAATACAAAACTAGACCACTAGTATTAGAAATATCAAGAACCTTAACTTCATTTATGACATTTTTAATATTTTTAATTAGAGAAACTTTATTAGGTGGACTTGAAACAATAGTAGCGTTTACTAGTTGGGATTGGATTGATAAAAATCCTTGGGCAGAGTTACCAGGTCTACCTTGGACAATTGTCGCTGCTGGTTTTGCTATACTTGCATACAAATTAAGTGGTAAAGGTTTAGCAATATTTGCTGGTTTAGTAATGGTTTATATTTCTATATTTGGTCAGTGGAAGCCATCAATGCAAACATTATCTTTTATATTAGTAGCAGCACCATTGTCATTTATATTTGGTTTAGGATTAGGTGTAGCAGCGTATAAAAGTAAACGTGTTGAAAAAGCTTTGTATCCCATACTTCTAGTTATGCAAACAATGCCACAATACGCTGTATTAGTCCCAGCACTTGTTCTTTTTGGAGTGGGAGATCATGCCGCTGTAATTATAACTATGATTGTTGCTGTACCTCCAATGATACTTTTAACTTTATTAGGTTTAAGAGCAGTACCTCCTGAAGTAATTGAAGCAGGGAGAATGAGTGGATGTAATAATTGGCAATTGATGACTAAAGTTTTAATTCCAACTGCACGAAGAGATATCCTAATAGGAGTGAACCAAGTAATAATGGTTTGTTTTTCTATGGCAGTTATTTCAGCTTTTATAGGTGCAAAAGGTTTAGGATTTAATTTATTATTAGCTTTAAACCAGTTAAATATTGGGTTAGCCTTAGAAGCTGGACTTTGTATTAGTTTAATTGCAATTCTTTTAGACAAAATGTCTTTGGCTTGGGCAAATAAACAAACAGATTATTTTGGAAATCTGACATTTTTTCAAAGAAACAAAAATCTTTTGTTTTTTTCTGCATCAGCAATTATTGGAATAATACTTGCTTATGTTGGAACTTTTATATTCAAAGATACATTTAATTATCTATTTGAAGTTCCACATAATAAGGGAATATCAACAGCAGATTTTTGGAATAAAGGTGTTGACTGGATTTTTGATACTTTTTTTGTATATATAAAAGCATTTAATACCTGGCTAATCGTAGAAGTCCTTCAGCCAATGCGAGCTTTATATTTAAGAATGCCTGCTGTAGCGACATTAGTTTTAGTTGTAGGAGCAGGATATTTAATTGGTGGAATTCGTTCTGCTTTAGTTGTTTTTGCATTAACTTTATTTATAGCTTTAAGTCCGTGGTGGGATAGAGCCTTGGTTACAACCTACATGGCAACCTTTGGAGTAATTATGTCTTGTACAATTGGATTTACGGTAGGAACTTTATGTTTCCAAAGCAAACGTGCTGCTGCTTTTATGCTTGGTGTATGCGATATATTTCAAACATTCCCATCTTTTGTTTATCTGATACCAGTTATGATGCTTTTTGGAATCACTGATACATCTGTATTGATAGCTGTTATAGTTTACGCAACAATACCTGCAACAAGATATACAATTGAAGGATTAAGAAGTGTTCCAGCAGGTCTACACGATGCGGCAACAATGTCAGGAGTAAATAAATTCCAAAGATTAACAAAAATAGAATTTCCATTAGCATTTCCACATATGATGCTTGGTCTTAATCAAACTATAGTTTTTGCTTTGTTTATGGTGATAATTGGAGCATTTATAGGAACAGAAGACTTGGGACAATATATCCTTAAAGCGCTTTCGGATAAAAACGGAGCTGGAATAGGATTAACGCTTGGTATTTGTGTAGCATTTATAGGTTTGATATTTGATAACTTGATTAGAACCTGGGTAGGACAAAGAAAAAAACACCTAGGCATTGATTAAACTCTGTGAAAAAATTTCTTGTTGCCATTGATCAGGGAACAACATCTTCAAGAGCAATTTTGTTTGATACTAGTGGCAATATAAAATTTACACAACAGCAAGAATTTAAACAATATTTTCCTAAAAATGGCTGGGTAGAACATAATCCAAATGAGATTTGGGAAACTACACTTTCATCATTAAAAAAAGTAATTCAAAAAGCAAAAAAGCTAAATGGTAAAATCTTAAGTATTGGCATTACCAATCAAAGAGAGACTACAGTTCTATGGAATAAAAAAAATGGAAAGCCAGTTTATAATGCAATTGTTTGGCAAGATAGAAGAACACAAAATTATTGTAAAATTTTAAAAAAAAATAATTTTGAAAACAAAATCAGAAAGAAAACTGGTTTATTTATTGATCCATATTTTTCAGCTACAAAAATAAAATGGATATTAGATAATGTAAAAAAAACTAAATCATTATTAAAATCAAATAATTTATTGTTTGGTACAATTGATACATTTTTAATTTGGAAACTTACTAATGAACATAAGCATTTAACAGAGACTACTAATGCCTCAAGGACGATGCTTTTCAACATTCATACAAATAAATGGGACAATGAGATATTAAAAAAACTAAAAATACCTTACAAAATTTTACCAAAAGTACAAAATTCTGCAGATAATTTTGGAACAACAAATAAAAAAATTTTAGGTAAAGAGATACCTATTTCTGCTGTTCTTGGAGATCAGCAATCTGCAGCTGTTGGACAAGCTTGTTTTGAAAGTGGTTCAACAAAAAGCACATACGGAACTGGAGCATTTGTGATTATGAACACAGGATCTAAAAAAATTTATTCTAAAAATAAATTATTAACCACAATTTGCTATACACTGAATGGTAAAAACACTTATGCATTAGAAGGCTCGATATTTATAGCTGGAGCCGGAGTTCAATGGTTGAGAGATAAAATAAAGTTGATAAATAATGCATATGAAACTGAACAAATTGCTAAATCAAAAAAAAATAATGAGGGTGTTTATATTGTTCCTGCATTTAGTGGAATAGGAGCGCCGTATTGGAGGTCAGACGCAAGAGGATTGATTACAGGGCTAACTAGGAATAGCGATTGGAAAAGTTTAGTCAGGGCAGTTGTAGAGTCTGTCGCGTATCAAAGTTTTGATTTATTTGAGTCTATGAAAAAAGACGGGCTAAAACCAAAAATAATTAAAGTAGATGGTGGAATGGTAGCAAACAATTGGTTTGCACAGTTTTTATCAGATACGATTAATTTAAAAGTAGTAAGACCAAAAGTTTCAGAAACTACTGCATTAGGTGTAGCACTATTAGCAGGATATCAAATTAAAGAATTCAAATCTTTAAATGAAATTAAAGTTAAATGGAAAAAAGATAGAGTTTTTTCTCCAAAACTTAACAAATCTTTGAGAAATAAGTTATTGCAAGGTTGGAGACAAGCAATTAGAAAAACTTTAGCATAATTTAAAACATGAAAAATATACTTATAATTGGAGCAGGAGCTATGGGGGCAGCATTTTCAGTTCCTTGTATGGATAACAGACATAAAGTTACATTGTCAGAACCATATAATTTTAAATTAATTAAAAAAATAAATTCAAATAAAAAATATCATCCATCTTTGAAATTAAAATTACACAATAATTTAATTGTAAAAAATTTTTCAAGTGAATTATTAAACAAAAGATGGGATCTAGTAGTTGTAGCGGTTAGTTCTATTGGAATTGATCTTGTTAGGAATTGTTTAAAAAAATTAAAATTCAGCTCAAAAATATTAGTATTAACTAAAGGTTTAAAATATGACAAGATTTCAAAAAAAATAATTACAATGTCCGAACAGCTTAATAAAGAAACGAGAAAATTTGATATATCAGTATTAAAAGGACCTTGTTTAGCAAAAGAGTTAGCTAGAAAAATAAAATCTAGCACTATTATTGCAAACAAAGATATTAAAAAAGCAAAATCAATAGGAAATTTAATCTCAACTAAATACTATAATATAGAATATTCGAGAGATGTTAAAGGTGTAGAGATATGTTCTGCGATTAAAAATATTTATTCTATGTTAATTGGTTCGGGAGAAGGTTCAAACACTTCATCCTCTATATTTACAAAATCTATTAACGAAATGATGTACTTAACAAAACATTTTAAAGGAAAAGAAGAAACTGTTTATGGTTTAGCTGGTGTTGGAGATTTGTATGTAAGCGCTGTAGGTGGAAGAAATAGTAAGATGGGTGAGTTTTTAGGTAAAGGTTTTACATTTAAAAATGCTAAAAAAAAATTTATGCCAAATGATACTGTTGAAGGAGCAGAGCTTGCTAGAGAAATTGGTAGATATATTTTAAAAAAAGTTAATAAGAAGAAAATACCTTTAATGATTGATTTATTAAGATCAATTTTAAAAAATAAAAAATTGAATATTAGATGGCGAAATAAATAGAATTAATATTTATTTTTTAGGCTGATCCAAAAATACTTTTAAAGTGTCATCCATTGCTGTTGCCCAAGGAGTGTGATGGATTGGGGCGACTGACCCAGTAACTGGAGAAGAAAAAGATTTATTCCTGTAGGTCATAATGTCTTCTACTTTATGATGCTCCCATTCTTTGAAGTGTTTTCTAATTAATTCAAAATCAATGTTTGGATAATCTGATAACCCATGAAGCTCTTTTGTATATTCAGTTTGAAAATCAATCATCTGATCTGGATTTTCTAATTTTTCTTCCATAGCTACCCATTTGTTAATATCTTTTTCAATTTCATTATTATCAGGCATTTTTACTTTTCCCATAACAACATCTCTTACATACCATGCCTGACAATCAAACATATTAAATGTATGGAATTGGTCTTGCATTCCTAAATATAATAATTTGTGATTGTCTTGCCAAACTACACCTTTATATAATTTTGGTGGATATAATCTGTTTCTAGTTTTTAGTTTTAAGTCTTCAGACAAGAAAGGGAAGTGATGAAGATATCCTGAGCATAATATAATTGCATCTGCCTCTTGTTCGTGTCCATCTTTAAATATTGCTTTTTTTCCATCTAATCGATCAAGATGAAAAACTTCTGTTACACCATTAGGCCATTTAAATCCCATTGGATTATGTCTGTAACCAATCGTGACAGTTTTGGCTCCATATTTATGACATTGCAGAGCAACATCTTCAGCCGAATAACTGCTACCTAACACAATTACATTTTTTCCTCTAAACTCCTCTGCATCTCTAAAATCATGTGAATGCATTATTCTTCCAGGAAAAGAACTCATACCCGAGTATTCAGGAATATATGGTACAGAAAAATGTCCTGATGAAACAACAACATAGTCAAAGTTTTCTTTCACTAATTTGTTATTTTTTTTGTCATTTGAAACAACTTCAAATTTGTTTCCATCATATTTCACACTGGTTACAGTTGTATTAAATCTTACTTTGCTTTTAGAATTACCTTTTTTAACTCTACCTAATATATAATCATAAAGTACTTCTCTTGGAGGAAATGAAGGAATAGGCTTTCCAAAGTGTTCATCAAAAGAATAATCAGCAAATTCTAAACATTCTTTGGGTCCATTTGACCAAAGATATCTGTACATACTATTAGGAACTGGATCACCATATTCGTCTGAGCCTGTTCTCCAACTATAATTCCATAATCCACCCCAATCACTTTGTTTTTCAAAAGCGACTACTTCAGGAATTTTTTCACCTTTTTTTTCAGCTTGTTCAAAAGCTCTTAACATCGAAAGACCACATGGCCCTGTGCCTATGATTGCAACTTTTGTCATATTTATTTATTATCTTATAAGTAAAATAAAAAAATTAAAATATAATTTTCATTTAGACTATGAAAAAAATTCTAATTGTTGAAGGTAACCTGAGAGAAGAAAATCAAAATTTTTCTACTTCTGGTATACAAACTCATACTCAAAGTCTTCAAGATACCTTAGCCAATTTTACAAATGAACTTGATATGGATGTAGTAAACCCATCATCAGATGAAGATATTGATAAAAAAGTAAAGGAACTTAATAAATATAATGGCTTAATATGGGGTGGTAGTAGTTTAAACATCTACAATGATACTCCTGAAATAAGGAGACAAATTCAATTTATGAAAGAATGTCAAAAAAAAGTAAAAAATATTCTAGCTATTTGTTGGGGCATGCAAGTAGCTGTTACAGCAGCTGGAGGAGTTGTAAAAAAATCATCTAATGGAGCTCATATAGGAATTGCAAATCAATTAGTAATAAACGAACAAGGATTAAAACATCCATTGTACAGTGGAAAAAAAAATAATTTTAATACACCAGCATTTAATTTTGATGAAGTAGCTACACTTCCAGAAAATGGTGTTTGCTTAGCATCAAATAAAATAAACAAAGTTCAAAGTATGTATTTTAAAATAAATAATAATAATATTTGGGGTTTACAGTATCATCCCGAAATCACTTATCAAAAAATGATACAACTTATAAAGTTTAGAAAAGATAGATTAATTGAAACAAGGAAAGTGTTTGCCAATCATGACCAAGTTGATGAACATATTTCTTTTATAGAAAAAGAAATATCAATTTCTGACAATCAACAGAGAATGATTGAATTAAAAAATTGGTTGAATTCTTTTTAAAATAGACCTTCTATTTCACCTTTGTCATTGAGCTTGATAGAGTCTGCTGCAGGTACTCGTGGTAGTCCTGGCATTGTCATTATTTCTCCACATACAACAACAACAAATTCAGCTCCTGATGATAAACGAACTTCCCTTACTGGAAGCACATGACCAGTTGGAGCACCTTTTAAATTTGGATCTGTAGAGAAACTATATTGAGTTTTTGCAATACATACAGGAAGTTTTCCATAACCTTTTTCCTCAAAATCTTTTAGCTGTTGTCTTACTTTTGTATCTGCAACTACTTCGCTTGCGTGATAAATTTCTTGAGCAATTTTTTCAATCTTTTTAAACAAACTTAATTTATCTTCATATAGGTACTTAAATGTATTTTTATTGTCTTCACAAATTTCTACAATGTTTTCAGCAAGCTCTGTCGCACCTTCTCCTCCGTTTGACCAATGGGTACATTTTGATGCTTTTACACCTTGTGTTTTACAAAAGTCTAATAATGTATTCATTTCTTTATCTGTATCAGTGATAAAATGATTTACTGCAATAGTGACTGGAATACCAAATTTTCTTGTGTTGTTAATATGCCTTTCTAAATTGACTAATCCTTTATTCAGAGCATCTACATTTTCATTTTTTAATTCATCTTTCGAAACCCCACCATGCATTTTAAGCGCTCTAATTGTTGCTACAATAACTACACAATCCGGTTTAATTCCGGATTTTCTACATTTTATATTTAAAAACTTTTCAGCACCAAGATCGGCACCAAAACCTGCTTCAGTAACAACAAAATCTGCTAATTTTAAACCTGCTTTAGTTGCAATTACCGAATTACATCCATGAGCAATATTCGCAAAAGGACCTCCATGAATAATCGCAGGATTATTCTCTAATGTCTGAGTTACATTTGGTCTAATTGCATCTTTTAAAAGAACAGTCATTGGACCTTGGGCATTTAAATCTTTTGCATAAATAGGTTTTTTATCTCTAGTATAAGCTATTGTTATATTTCCAATTCGATTTTCCAAATCTTTTAAATCATTAGCAAGGCAAAATATTGCCATTATCTCAGACGCCACAGTTATGTCAAACCCATCTTGTCTAGGATATCCATTTGCAACACCTCCTAAATCAACAACTATTGATCTAAGCGACCTATCATTCATATCCATTACTCTTTTCCAAACTACTCTTCTCACGTCAATATTAAGTTTGTTGCCCCAGTAAATATGATTATCAATTAACGCAGACAATAAATTGTGAGCAGACGTAATAGCATGAAAGTCTCCAGTAAAATGTAAATTAATTTGTTCCATAGGAACTACTTGTGCATATCCACCACCTGCTGCACCACCTTTCATTCCAAAAGAAGGTCCTAAACTTGGTTCTCTTAGACAAACAATTGATTTTTTTCCAATTTTATTTAAACCGTCATTTAAACCTACAGACGTAGTTGTTTTTCCTTCTCCAGCTGGCGTAGGTGTAATTGCAGTAACAAGAATTAATTTTCCATCTTTTGTACTTTTTTGTTGATCAAGATACTCTAAATTAATTTTGGCAATGTGTCTGCCCATTGGGCTAAAAGCTTTCGGATCATCTGGAACATTTAATACCTCAAGGATTTCCTTAATAGGTTTCATATTTGCCGCTCTTGCTATTTCAATATCAGATTTAGGCATTTTGTCTCCTCATCTACGAAACGAATTAGTATAGTCTTTTATATATATTTAAACTTCTAAAAAATATATATATAAAAAATAAGAAATAATTACTTTTAATTGGATAAAGTTATTACATGCAGAAATATTCTGTTTTTAGCTTGATTAAAAATGCGTTTTCAGACCATATGAATTGGGAGGTGGCCTGGAAAGATCCAACTCCAAAGAAAGAGTATGATGTAATCATAATCGGTGGTGGTGGACATGGTTTAGCTACAGCATATTATTTAGCAAAAGAGCATAACATAACAAATGTTGCAATAATCGAGAAGGGTTGGATTGGCGGAGGAAATGTTGGAAGAAATACAACAATAATTCGTTCAAACTTTATGTACGATGCTAATGGACGGTTTAATGAATTTGGAATGGAATTATGGAGGAACCTCAGTCAAGAATTAAATTTTAATGTAATGTTTTCTCCAAGAGGAATAATCAACCTTGCACACTCTGATGCTCAAATGAATGCTTATGCTAGAAGAGGCAATTCAATGAGATTAAATGGAATTGATGCAGTTTTATTAGGAAGAGAAGAAGTAAAAAAACATATCCCAATGGCAGACTTTTCTGACGATGTGCGCTTTCCAATTTTTGGAGGATTAATGCAACCAAGCGCTGGTACAGCAAGACATGATGCAGTTGCATGGGGATATGCAAGACAAGCTGACTCAATGGGTGTAGATATTATTCAACATTGTGAAGTTGAGGGATTTAATATTACTAATGGAAAAATTACTGGAGTAAGGACCTCAAAAGGAGAAATTAACGCAAAAAAAGTTGGGTTATGTGTAGCTGGAAGTACAAATATTCTTGCAGAAAAACTAAATATGACACTACCAATTGAAACACATTGTCTTCAAGCTTGTGTTTCTGAACCAGTAAAACCTTTACTTGATGGAGTGGTTACATTTGGTGCTGGTCATTTTTATATAAGCCAGTCTGATAAAGGTGAAATGGTAATGGGCGGAGATTTAGATGGTTATAATAGTTACGCACAAAGAGGAAATCTTCCAACTATACAACATGTTTTAACAGGTGGTTTAGCTTTGTTTCCATTTTTAAGTAGACTTAAAATGCTTCGAACGTGGGGAGGAATAATGGATATGTCAATGGATGGCTCACCTATTATTGATAAAACACATATCGATGGATTATATTTAAATTGTGGATGGTGTTATGGTGGATTCAAGTCTACTCCTGTTTCGGGTTGGACTTTTGCTCATACAATTGCACAAGACAGACCACATGAATTAAATTCAGAATTATCTTTAAATAGATTTTCAACTGGGTATCTTTTAGATGAAAAGGGCATTGGGACAAAAACTTGGATAGGTTAAATTATGCTTTATATTAAATGCCCTTATTGCGGGATGAGATCGCAGAATGAATTTGCTTACGGAGGAGACGCTTCAGTCAAACGACCAGAATTAAATAAAGATGTAACAGATAAAGAATGGGATGACTTTGTTTATAATAGAAAAAGCTTAAGAGGAAAACATATAGAACTTTGGCACCATGTTTCAGGTTGCAGGCAATGGTTTAAAGCTCAAAGAGATACAGCTACTCACGAAATTTTCAAAACCGCAACGATGAATGAAGAAATATAATGTCTCAGGAATTTAGAATTAAAGAAAAAGGGTACATTAATAGAAATAAAACTATTAATTTTAAGTTTAATGGCAAAAATTATACTGGATATGAAGGAGATACTTTAGCATCTGCTCTTTTAGCAAATGGAGTCCATTTAGTTGGAAGAAGTTTTAAATATCATAGACCTAGAGGTTTTTTTGCCGCCGGAGTAGATGAGCCAAATGCAAAATTACAAGTTGAATTAAATGGACATTCCGAACCAAATGTTAATGCAACAGAAATTGAGTTAGTAGAAGGTATATCAGCCACTAGTCAGAATTGTTGGCCGTCTGTAGAGTTTGATATTGGTGCAATTAACAATTTACTTAATAAATTTTTTCCCGCAGGTTTTTATTACAAAACTTTTATGTGGCCCAAGAGTTTTTGGTACAAAATTTATGAACCATTTATAAGAAAAGCTGCCGGACTAGGGGTTGCGTCTATAGAAAAGGATAGGGAGAGGTATGAACACAAATTTGAATACTGTGATTTACTTGTAACAGGCTCTGGACCGGCTGGCCTCGCAAGCGCATATGCAGCAGCAAAAAGTGGAGCAAAAGTTATTTTAGCTGAAGATAAGCACAGATTTGGCGGATCACTTTTGATGGATGATGTGAGTATTGATAATTTATCTGGAAAAGATTGGACGGATAAAATTGTTTCAGAACTAAAAGAAATGCCAAACGTAACAGTAAAAAATCGTTCACAAGTTTTTGGCTACTACGACCATAACATGCTTGTTATGTTTGAAAGAACAGGAGACCACCGCGAAAAAAAATCAGAATTTACACCAAGACAAAGACTTTGGTACATAAGATGTAAAGAGGTAATACTTTCAACTGGATCAATAGAAAGACCGATTGTTTTTGGAAACAATGATACACCTGGAGTTATGCTTTCATCAGGAGCAAAAGAGTACATGAAAGTTTATGGAGTTCTTGTCGGTAGAAAACCAATTATATTCACAAATAACGATAGCGCATATGAAACTGCTATAGAATTTAAAAATAATGGAGTCGAACCTTTAATCTTAGACACAAGAAAAGAGCAAAATTCAGATTTAATTAATGAGGCAAAAAATAAGGGTATTAAAATTAAATTTAATCATGCTGTTATTAAAGCAAACGGCTACAAAAAAGTAAAATCTGCAATTATTGGTGAATTATCAGATGATAAAACAGAATATAAAAATACTAATAATGTAGAATGTGATTGTATTTGTGTATCTGGATTTTGGACACCATCAGTTCACTTGGCATCACAATCAGGAAATAAATTAAAATTTGACAAAGAAATTGACTCTTTTATACCAGATAAATCAAAACAAAATGAAATAACAGTTGGAGCAGCAAATGGAGATTTTACTCTAAAAAATACATTAAATGCTGGTTTTAAAGCAGGAAACGAAGTTTCAAAGAAAATAAATAATAAAGATGTAGCAATACAAGTTCCAAACGTTACAGAAAAAAATCATAAGGTTCATGATAAATTTTGGTGCTCACCTTTGCCAAAAAATCTTAAAGCAAAAAGATTTGTTGATTTTCAAAATGACGTTTCAGTTACAGATATAGAAATTGCTCTTAGAGAGGGGTATAGGTCAATTGAGCATGTAAAAAGATATACCACGCTTGGTATGGCAACTGATCAAGGAAGAACAAGTAATTTAAATGGTCTTCAACTTGTTTCTAATATTGAAAATAAAATTGTTCCAGAAGTTGGACATACTACTTTTAGACCACCATTTACTCCAGTGACTATTGGTACAATTGTTGGTAGAGAAGTAGGAAAACACTTTATGCCAACAAGATTAACCCCAATCCATGAATGGCATGTTAAAAATAATGCAGTGTTTGTTGATGCTGGAGCTTGGAAGAGACCTAGATATTATAAAATTGGCAACGAAACAATGTTAGATGCAGCAAACCGTGAAGCAAAAAACGTAAGAGACAAAGTTGGAATTTGTGATGTAACAACATTAGGAAAGATTGATGTTAAAGGACCAGATGCAGCTGAATTCTTGAATAGAGTTTATACAAATGCTTGGATGAAACTTCCTGTAGGTAAAGCAAGATATGGAGTAATGCTTAGAGAGGATGGAATGGTAATGGATGATGGTACTACAACACGAATAGCAGAAAATCATTATCATATGACCACAACAACAGCTCAAGCTGCAAATGTACTGTCTCACTTAGAATATTATCTTCAAATTATTTGGCCAGAATTAAATGTAAATGTAGTTTCAACAACTGAACAATGG
The DNA here is from genome assembly GCA_902612345.1 of uncultured Pelagibacteraceae bacterium. Lineage (GTDB taxonomy): Bacteria > Pseudomonadota > Alphaproteobacteria > Pelagibacterales > Pelagibacteraceae > Pelagibacter. The sequence goes on from CACMDE010000002.1 coordinate 67,223, forward strand.
GCAGGCGCAGCTTTGGCAGGACCTAAGTCTCGAGATGTTTTGGCTAAACTCTTTCCAAATTCTAATGTTTCAAATGAGACTTTGCCATTCATGGGATATATGGAAGCAAATTTATTTGGAATACCAGCAAGAATTTTTAGAATCTCTTTTTCAGGCGAGCTTGCTTATGAAATAAATGTTCGATCGGATTATGGAATGTTTATGTGGGAAAAAATTATGGAAATAGGCAAAGAGTACGGAATTCAACCATATGGTACAGAGGCATTGTCCACATTGAGAATAGAAATGGGACATGTTGCTGGGCCTGAATTAGATGGAAGAACTATACCTTATGATGTATCCCTTGAAGGAATGGTTTCAAAGAAAAAAGATTTTATAGGAAAAAGATCTTTAACAAAATTAGCTTTCAATCAACAAGATAGACAGAAAATTGTAGGATTGATTCCACTTGATAGAAAAACTAGTATTCCTGAAGGATCACATCTTGTTTTAGACAAGAACGCGAAACTACCAAATCCAAAACTAGGACATGTGTCATCTTCATGTTGGAGTGTTGAAAATAATAATCCGTTTTCATTAGCGATCATAAAAGATGGGAAAAACATGATTGGTAAAAAATTATTCGCAGTATCACCACTAAAAAATAAATCTATAGAGGTCGAAGTAATCTCGTCTCATTACGTTGATCACGAAGGAAAGAGGGTAAGATCGTGAGCAGCATTTCTTCTTTAAAAAATATCCATAAATTAGGATTATTTGGTGATTGCATTAATAAAAACGAAAATCAGATAATTAAAATAAAAGAGATTAAGAATATAAATCTATTTCAAGTTGTAAAATATAAAAATTCTAAAGTAAATTTATCAAATCTTGAAATAGATGGAGTAAAATTATCTGAAAGTCTTAAAACTTCGAATAATTCATCTACTAGAATTATTTGGATGGGTCCGAATAATTGGTATATTTTTTCAATCAAAGATATTACTGAAGATTTAAAAATTTTTAAAGACACAGATTTTGCAATTACTGATCTTTCACAATCAAGATCAATTATTGAGCTTCAAGGTGATATGGCTTACGAAGTTTTAAAAAAAGGTTCTCCTTTGGATATAAATAAATTAAAACCAGGTGATTGTGCTAACACTGTTTATAATGGAATCACAATTACTTTAGATTTTATTTCAAAAGATCCAAATATAATTAGAATATTTGGTTTGAGAAGTTTTGGAGAATCATTGTACCATTCAATAACTGATTCTAGTCTAGAGTTTGGTTATAAATCTGTTTAATTTATTTAGCGCCTAATTTTAAATTTCTAGGAATTGCAATATCCATCAATTTTGGATCAGGTAAATTTAGGTTGTTCATAATATCAGCATATTCATCAGCTGTTTTTACTTGAAGTCTTGGATTATTATTTTTCTCCTTTTCAATAGTACTAAAAAATTTTCCATTATAATCATGCGCTGGATAAACTTTAGTTTGATTAGGTAATTTTAATAATATATTAAAAATTGAATTATATGAGTCGTAAGGATTTCCATTTTGAAAGTCAGTCCTGCCAGTTCCATTAATTAAAAGTGTATCTCCAGTAAAGACTCTGTCCTGCATAAAAAAACTAAAACTTTCATAAGTATGGCCTGGTGTGTAGAGTGCTCGAATTTTTAAATTGTCAAGAGTTATCATTTCCTGATCTTTTACTTTAATCGATACTACATCTGCCGGGGTTTTGTCTCCCATGATGGTTTCACAATTTGTTTTATCTTTCAGTTCTGACATACCTGTTATATGATCTGCGTGTATGTGAGTATCTATCACTTTCACTAATTTTAAATTAAGTTTATTTAATAGATTTATATAAACATCAACATGTTCTAATACAGGATCAATAATTAAAGCTTCTCTTCCAGAACCAGATGAAATTAAGTATGTATATGTAGATGAGGTTTTATCAAATAGCTGTTCAAAAATCATATCTTATAATATTCATTATTTAAGAATAATAAAGATATTGTCCAAATTAGGCAAAATAGTAATTTCTCTGTTGAGTTGAATCAAAAATATATATATTGATTCTGCAGGGAATGAAAAAACTATTATTTAATTTATTTATTTTGATTTTTTTAACCGGATGTTTTCAAACTACAGCAATGGTTGGACCAACAATGACACTTGTATCAACCGGAAACTTTGGCCATGCTTTAGGAACTTTTGTAACAAATACAGCTGTTGAAAAAGAAACAGGTATGCAAACACACCAATTGCTAGTTAAAAAGGTTGAAGAACAACATATAAAGCAAGAAGATTCTAAAATTAATGAAGAATTGTCAAAAATATTAGAAGATAATATTCAAAATAAACAATTAGTAATTTTGTTACAAAATAATATAAAAAAAACTAAAAAAATAATTGATTCAAATTAAATTTAATTTGATTAAATTTTCTTGACCTGTTTCTTTACACCATAGTTCATAACTTTCACATATACGCCAAAGATGATTAAATGCTCTTTGAGAAATTTCCAAAGGAAAATGGCTTTTTGCATAGTATAATTCAGGGTACTGAATTAATTGTTTAATCATTGTATTTTTTTGTATTTCCAAAAGTCTTATAGTCTCAGAGGGTATTTTTTTACCTGTATCTTTATCAATAAAATTATTTTTTTCTAAATTATTAAACCATTCGTCATGAAATTTTCCTGAACTAATTTTTTTATAAATTTGAGAACCGATAAATCTTTCAAAAGCTTCTATATTGTTTAAATTATTATTTTTTTTTAATTTCAATATTTCTAAATAAATAGTTTCAGCGACATAAAGGACGTATGGTTTATCAGTACTTAAATTCATAATTTAAATATTTTTAGAATAATAGCAGGAGTTTGTATCTGTTTTATAATGAGCAAATGGCTCACACGTTTTAAAGCCAGATTTTTCAAAAAGTTTTCTTGCAGGTTCAAAAAAAATCCCTGCACCAGTCTCTAAACTAATTTTATTTATTCCATTTTTTTTTGCTTCTATTATTAGATGATCAAGAAGCTTGATACCATACCCCTTACCTCTAAATTCATCAGCTATTCTAATAGATTTGAATTCTCCATGATTTTTTTCTAAAAACTTAAGCGCGCCACATCCAATCAATTTATCTTCTTCCCAAATACTCCAAAATTTAATACTTGGAACTTTTAAGCCTTCTATATCTAAAACATGTGTACTTCCCTCAGGTGAATTAGATCTGAGCTGATAAAAATGATAATGTAAAAGTGTATTTACACTTGGATTATCAAAGTTATTTTCTATTGATTTCATAAATCTGAAAAACATATAATCTAAAAATAAATTAAACAAAGAATTTTTTTATGTGTGGAAGATTTGTAATTACCAATCCAGTAGCGAAAACAAAAAGAATTGTAAAAACGGCAATTAAAGTGGAAGATACTGAAAACTACAATGCCCACCCAACACAGAATCTTCCAGTTATAAAAAAATATATAAATGGTAACACGCTAGAGTTGCTAAAATGGGGTATAATTCCATCCTGGTCAAAACAAAAAGATTTTAAACCACTTATTAATGCAAGACTAGAAACGATTGATGAGAAAATATCATTTAAAAAACATATTAAAGTACATAGATGTATCGCTGTAGCTGACGGATTTTATGAGTGGAAAAGAGATGGAAAGGAAAAAACCCCTTTTTACTTTCTAAGAGATGATAAAAAAATGATCTTTATTGCAGGAATTTTTTCTGGCAATCAGTTTTGTTTGATCACAGAACAAGCATCAAAGAATGTAAATGAAATTCATCATAGACAACCTGTAATTTTAAATGAGAAAGATATTAATAATTATTTAAATTTACAAATAGATGGATCAAATTTTTTAAGGGAAGCAAACAAACCTAGCTTGGGATTCTACGAAATTTCAAAAGATGTTAATAAGCCTACAAATAATTCAATATCTTTAATACAAAAAATCAAATAATCTATTTTTATATTTAAAAAATATTTTCTATTGGTTCCACTTGTCCTATATTAAATATAATAGCATCATCAGGACTGTATCCAAATTGATTGGCTGAATCTTTAAATCTTTTTGCAGGCTCAAGTATTGGCTCTAAAGATAGAACAACAGTTCCCCAATGCATTCCTAACATTTTTTTACTATTTAAATCCCTTCCTATTTGAAGCGCTTCCTCAGGATTTGTATGATATATTGATTTATCTTTAACGGGTGCCATTGGATAAAAATTATATGCTCCAATGTTTATTAAAGTTAAATCTATCGGCCCATATTTTTTTCCCAGAGCTTTATAAATATTTCCATAGCCAGTGTCACATGCAAAAAATATTTTCTTCCCCTGATATTCGATTATAAAACTGCCCCAAAGTGTTTTATTTGTATCCCACAAACTTCGTTTTGACCAATGCACAGCTGGCACTAAAGTAACTTTAAGATCATTTATTTTGATCTCATCATACCAATCCATTTCATCTACATTTCGATAGCCATTACGTGTGAAATATTTTCCTAGTTTCAAAGGTGCAAGCACTTTAGCTTTTTTATAGGGAAATCTTTGTATTGTTCTTGTGCTTAAATGATCATAATGATTGTGTGTAAGTAAAAACAAATCTACTTCGGGTAATTCATTTAATTCTAAAGCAGGATCTACAAATCTTTTTGGGCCAAATATTAATGGACCCATATTTTTTTCAAATACAGGATCAGTTATAATTGTTGTTTTTCCTAATTTTATTAAAAAGGTGGCATGACCTATCCAAGCAATATAGTTACCTTTTTTATATTTATTTAAATTACTTATTACTTCGGTCTTATTTATAACGTGATCATCTGGAACTGTAGTATCAAGTTTTTTCTTTTCTTCATTAAATATTTTAAAACTCCAATTAAAAGAAGAATCCCTGACAGGCGAACCTTCTGGATTTCTAAATGATCCATCAGACATATGGTGATATGGTTTTTTATCCATAGCAAACAAATTATTTGAGTAGTTTAATAAAATAAATAGAAAAATTAAAAATTTTGTCACACGCTTACTTTTGAATAACAGTTAAATGACCCATTTTTCTATTTACTTTAATTTCTTTTTTTCCATAATCAAAAAAGAATTCATTATCAGAATATTTTTTAGATCGGTATGAGACAATTTCTTCACCAATAATATTTATCATTCTTGCATCATATAATTTTTTTAACTCTTGCTTTCCTAATCCACAGATCGCTCTTATATGATTTTCAAATTGACTTATGTTATATGCATTTATTGTTAAATGACCTGAATTGTGAACTCTAGGTGCAATTTCGTTAACATATAAATTATCATTTTTATCTATAAAATATTCTATACATATTGTTCCCAAATAATCTAAATCATCAGCAATTATTGATGCCCAATCTTTTGCTTTTGATACTATTTTTTCATCAATTTCAGCAGGTATTTTAGAATATTTTAATATTTGATTTTCATGCTCGTTTTCAATTGGCTCATAAACCGAGTGAATAGAATGACCAAATCTAGTCAATATAATTGAAAATTCTTTTTTTAAATTAATCATTTTCTCTAAAATATATTCTTGGGAAAAATCAATATTTAAATTTTCTAAATCTGAAACGTTGTTTAATTTATATTGACCTTTACCATCATAACCAAGCCTACAAGTTTTAAGAAGTCCAGGAATTAATTTTATATTTGCGTTAAGATCAGATTTTTCTCTAATTGATACATATCTAGTAGTGCTAATATTACATTTATTTACAAAATCTTTTTCGTATAGTCTGTGCTGTACTATTTTATTTATTGCTGGTTTTGGTTTAACTTCTTTGAATTGATTAATTAAATCTAATGTTTCAAAAGGAATATTTTCAAATTCATAAGTAACGAGATCTACTTTATCAATAAAATACTGTATTTTTTCTTTATCTTTGTAATCACCAAAAATAAAATCATTTGCATAAACTTGTGCAGGAGCATCTTTATCATCACAATAGATAACAGTTTTTATATTTAGATTTTTTGCACCTAAACATAATAGACTTCCAAGTTGACCACCGCCTAAAATTCCAATAGTTAGCTCTGACATATTTAATTATTTAGGTTTTTTTTTTACAGATTTAGTTTGTTTGGATCTTAATTGATTAAATCTTGATTTAATTTTTTTATCACTTATTGCTAAGATCGAAGCTGCGTATAAAGCAGCGTTTATTGCACCGTCCTTGCCTATTGCAACTGATCCAACAGGAATTCCTTTAGGCATTTGAACTATAGATAATAAACTATCCAATCCTTTTAATTTTTTACTTTCTATCGGAACTCCAATTACTGGTATAGGAGATATTGCAGCTACCATGCCTGGTAAGTGAGCAGATCCACCAGCTCCAGCAATTATCACAGAAATATTATTTTTTTCAGCACTTAAAGCAAAATTGAATAATCTTTTAGGTGTTCTGTGAGCAGAAATAATTTTTATTTCAAATCTAATTTTTAAACTTTTTAAAACTTTTTCAGCATATTTCATAGTTGCATAGTCTGATTGACTGCCCATAATGATTGATACTAGAGGTTTATTTTTTTGAGGCATTTTATTCATTTAATAGCAAATATTTTTAATCTAATATACCTTTAATAATATGAATTATAAAATTGATAACCTCCAATATTGTAAATGGTCAAGAGAAGTATTTCAAATTAATAGAGATGCTGGATTAGATGCTGTACATGTTACAGTTGTCTATCACGAAGATTTTGACGAATTCAATTCTAGAGTTAATGAATGGAATTCATTTTTTAAAGATAATTCCGATCTTATATTTTTAGGAAAATCTTACAAAGATATAGAAAAAGCCAAAAAAGAAAAAAAAACTGCAATATTTTTTGGTTTTCAAAACTGTTCACCCATAGAGGATGATATTGGTTTAGTTGAAAAAGTTTACGATCTTGGTTGCAGGTTCATGCAACTGACATACAATAATCAATCTTTGTTAGCCACAGGATGTTTTGAAAATGATGATAGTGGAGTTACAAATTTTGGAAAAGAAGTAATCAAAGAAATGAATAGAATTGGAATTGTAGTTGATATGTCTCACTCGGCAGAAAAAAGTACAATAGATGCAATTAATATAAGTCAAAAACCAATAGCAATTACTCATGCAAACCCAAGTTTTTGGTATGCAGCTAAAAGAAACAAATCAGATGAGTTACTTAAAATTTTATCTAAAAATGATGGAATGTTGGGACTGTCTTTATATCCTCATCATCTAAAAGATGGAACAAATTGCTCATTAGAAAGTTTTTGTGAAATGGTTGCGAAAACTGCAGATCTTATGGGCGTAGAAAAAATAGGAATTGGATCAGATCTTTGTTTGAACCAACCCGACTCTGTTGTTGAATGGATGAGAAATGGTACTTGGGCAAAAGCAAAAAATTTTGGTGAAGGTACAAAAAGTAATTCAGGATTTCCAAAACAACCTGATTGGTTTCTCGATGCAAGAGGATTTTCTAACTTGGAAAGTGGTTTATCCAATATTGGATTTAGTAAAAATGAAATTAACGGAATTCTTGGAGATAATTGGTTTAATTTTTATAAAAGAATAAATTAATGAAAGTTCAATTAAGATCACCAAAAGAAATAATGAAGCTCTCAAGATTAGGTTGCTTTCATCAATCTAAACTTTCATTTTTAAGATCATTTTTGGAGGAATTTAAAGACTGGAATTACTCAAGGGATTTATTTGAATTAAATAGAGAAGGATATGGTAGAGCTGTATATTCTTTTTCTAAAAATAATAGGACATATTCTTTAGTTTGTTTTGCAAATGAACTTAAAGATGATGAAAGATCTGATAGAGTTATTGCAACAAAATGGGATGCTGCATTTGTATTGCACGATGGTATTCCAACTACGCAAGATATTGAAAGACTCTCTAAAAATGTACCAAAGCAAGAAGTTGGAAGGTTAAGCTACAAAGAGTTAACCCTTTCAAGAGCAAACAGATCAGTAAGATTATTTAATGAGGTTGTAGAAAGTCTTTCTAATGGAAGGCAACCTGATAAAAAAGTTTTATCTAATGTTGGATATTTATATAGAACCACAGCAGTCTATGGATCTGGAAAATTTGGTTTAGCCGATAGATTTAGAGTTAAAAATCGTTCAGAAATTAAAGGTCCATTCAGATTAGAAATGATGTTGGTTTATTTAGTAAGACAATTTACATTTGATCAAATTAATCATATTGCTAAGAATAAAAATCCAGAAAAATTTGTAGAACTTGATAAAGAAATTGCAAAAGGTCTTGGAATTGGTAATTCAACTGGACTTGGCATGGCTCCATTTATAGTAAATCATCCAACTTTGCTAAACAATTGGGTTTTGGCTAGAGAAACCATTTTGAAAAAAATTAGAGAAGTTGAAGATGTAAATAAAAATCAATTCAATACTTTTCTAAACTGTCTAAAGAAATCGATTACAAATGTTGAAAACTGGAATACTGACAGCGATTTTCAAAAAAATAAGATAGTAGAGTTATTAAAAGATCTAAAAAAAACTATCAATTATTTGGATTCAGTCGACATTAATCAAAAATTTTTGTTCAATGAAATTTATAAATGGGCTGAAAAAACAGTATGCGACGAATGTTTAGAATATTTAGTGTCAATTTTTATGGAACCATTTGATGGAATAGTAAATAAATTTAAGGATAAGATGAGTTCAGATGAAGATAAATATTTTACAATACCTACTGAAAGAAAAATATCCGAACTAAGAGATATTCTTGAAAAAAATTATTTTGATATTTTAAAACTAGACTTTACTCAAAAAGAAAATAACCATAATTTTTGGTTTATATCAAAAAACAAAGAAGAACCGCGCCTTGGTAGCAGATTTGAGGTTAGTGGATCTGAATTAGAACAACCTCTGGCAATCGCAAGAGACATAAAAAAATTATATGAAAGAGTTATAGTTACAAAAAATAGTTTATCTATTGCAGAATTTTTAATAGAAAATGATGATTTGAGACATGTGGTTAGAAGAGCATTTATAATTGAAAAATTTCCTTACTCTGAAATATTAGATAATACTATTGGAGAACATTTAATGCCAATAGACATGCTAAGATTAAAATTGTCATTTTTTGGAGCAATTAAATTTGATCCAAGATCAGATAAATGGTTAAGAATTTGTATGTTTCAAGGTGCTCCTCTTCCAAATCAATTACATAACTTTGATGATAAATGGGTTTACGAAACTTTAAATTAAATGAGATCTTTAAGTGAAATTGATACTATTTCTAAACGTGCTTTAAGAGCCAAAGGTTTCAGTTGGGGAACTTCTGAAGAAATGGGTAAAAGTATAAAGCAATTAGAATTATTTGGTTTGCCAGGATTAAAAAATCTTAATCAATATTTAAAGATATATGATCAAAATAAATTTCAACAAATTAAACATGTATCTAAAAATAATATATCTGAAAATAAATTTCATTGTCCAATTAGTTCAGGAATAGGTTTTCTTGATCAAATCAAATCTTTAGAAAAAATGAATTCAGTAGAGTTTAATAAAATTGCATATCCAATTTTATTTTTATCTTTTGTAAGTAGAGCGTCTGAAGTTTTAGGTAAAAAAATATTACTAAAAATGGATGAAAAAGAATTTATTTTAAACTTTAATCAAAGTATATTTGGTAACTATCATAAAAATGAAATTTGGGAAAACGCAAATAATATTTTTATTAACTTTTTAGATAATAATAACTCCTTTAGTGAAACAGAGTGGAAAGAAATGACAAAATTTGCAAATGAAACTTTTGTAGATGAAAGTGACGAGTTAAAAGAGAAATCAGCTGGCGCAGGATTAACAGATAATGATTGATGAGGACAAAATTAATTATAATGATGAGTTTGATAATTGTTGTGAAGAATGTAAAAAAGAAGATGAAAGTGTCAAACAAAATCTATTACTAATCGGTTACAAAATTTGCAATTCTTGCAAAATATCAAAAACTATTTTTCCAATATAATAATCTAAGTAAGTGTAGCTGAACTTCCTACAAAATTTGAAGCTACATAGAGTATAAATATTATTAATGGAGCTAATGCTATTAAAGAGGATTTAAATATATTCTTGTAATTATAAACTGAGTTAATTCCAATAATTAAACATACATTGTACCAAATATATGTAACAAAAATTAAAAATAAAGTAGATTGACTAAAAGCTAAACAGTTAAAAATCAAAGGAGTTTGAGCCATACCCATTAAAATTAAAGTTTTTCTAAAATTGCAATTTGTATTTTTACTTGGAAAAATAATAACGCCAACAAAATGAATATAAAAAGATTTAATTACCCATGTAACAAACGAGGTTAATAAAACTATTTTTAAAGATGGACCCTCAACTTTTCCTAATGCAAAATAAGAACTCATTAGTTCTAAAAATGCTGAATTTGGAATTATACTTATTAATGAGTTGATCAGTACAATTATTATTGCAAAATATATTGCAGCTTCTCCAAAATTATTTTTATTAAAAAAGTAATTTTTATTTAATTTTAAAGTATTGAGGTAAATATTAATTAGTTGATTTAAAATCATCATTCTCATTCTTTTTTTCTGCTTTATAAGAAACTATCAAAGGAAATATTATTAAAAAAAATATTATCACCACGCATAATACAATCATAGCAATATTCATAAGTAAATTGTTTATTATAGAAATACTTGATGATTGTCGATGATAAATTTTTTGAGGGGAGTAGATCTATCCCCTCAAAATGTTATGTACTAACCCTTTACTACTTCTCTAGTGTTTGCGTTAAATGATTCTTTAAATGGTATGTCAACAACCACTGCATCGACAGGTCGTCCTGGTTTGTCTGAATACTTTTCAGGCAAATGAACTTTATACTTAGTTCCTACTTTACCTTTGGGAAACCCGTTAGCATTTAAGGTTCCATCAAAAGGTACATAACCCATTGCAATATTAGTTTTCTTTTCAGGATGCCACCAAGGTGAAGTTACAAAACCAACTGGTTCACCTCCATCACCATTTGAAATTAACCAAAAATCTGGCGCATAATCATCAATAGGTTTGCCACCTAATTCCATACCAACTAATTGAAGTTTGTATGGTTTTTTGCCAGCTTTAATTTCTGCACCCATAGCTTCCAAAGCTTTTTTACCTACATAATCTGCTTTTTTATTCCATTCACCTTTTCCTGAAAGTGAAACTTGATAACCAAGATTACATTGATAAGGATTGTGTTGATGGTCCATATCTTGACCCCAAGATAAAATACCTGCTTGAATTCTTCTGTGATGAGCTGGTGCAATTACCATCAATTTATGTTTTTTTCCTGCATCAAGAACAGCATTCCACATGTCCTCAGCATACAAAGTAGACTCTCTTAGATATATTTCATATCCAGCTTCTCCTGAGAAACCTGATTGGGAAATTATACAACTTCTTCCACCAATTTTAGCTGAAGCTAGTCCATAAAAAGGAATATCATCAAAGTCAACTTGATCACCACAAAGATCTTGCATTAGTGCTTTAGATTTTGGACCTTGTATTTGAACTGGAGACACATCTATTTCATTTATTTCACAGTTAAATCTATTATCCGAGTTAACACCTTGTAGATACATCCCTATATCACTATCAGATAATGAAAACCAAAACTCATCTTCTGAAATTCTTAATAGTATAGGATCATTCAAAACTCCTCCATACTGATTGCATAAGATTACATATCTTGCTTTCATAGGTGAAATTTTTGTTGCATCTCTTGTAATCACATAATCAACAAATTTTTCTGCATCGGGACCTTTGACTTGTATTTGCCTTTCAACAGCTACGTTCCACATTGTTACATGATTTACAATTGCATCATATTCAACCATTGCTCCACCATCTTCAGGTTTTACATACCCCCTCGGATGATAAATACGATTGTACACAGTTGCTCTCCAACAACCTTCTTTCATTGATAAATGCCAATAAGGTGACTTTCTTACTCTTGTTGAAATTAGCATTTCTACTTTTGTTGGTCCGCTTTGTCTTAAATTATAAGGGACCTTTCTGTCAGATTGATCCACTGACGTTACATGTCTCATTTTATTATAATCAAACTCTTTAGACATACTTGTTCTCCATCAACCACTTGTTAGTTTCCTTCAAGCCGCCGAATGTATAAATGTGGAAGTTATCAGTGTGCGATTTAACCTTCCCAATTAAATCATTTGGGTCTTTAGGTTTCATTAAATCTAACGCCTTACTAAAATTAGATTTAAGAAAGTTTAAGGAATTTTTTGCCCCAACTATATTTGCAAACTTTATTATGCTTGTAATTTTTAAAGGTCCAGTAATTCCAACATGAACTGGTACTGATTGTTTAGATATAAAATCTATGATTGGCTGAGGGTCTAGTAACCATTGAGTAACTATATAGTCAGCATAAGGCTTTTTATCATTCATAGCTTTTTCCAATTTTGAGTCTGATATATCAGGACTTCCTTCTGGGTGTCCAGCAATTCCAATCCTCATATCCTCAAAATAACCAGTTTCTAGAAGCTGGAAAGAACTATCAAATTGTCCAATTGGTTTTCTACTACCACCAATTACTAAAACTTGCTTAGTCCCGCCATCTTTGCATCTAGAAATGTATTCTTTAAGTTGTGTTTCATTCTCAATTGATCTAGCAGGAATATGAGGAATTGGGTTAAATCCTTTTTTAACCAATTTTTCAGCCTGATCAGCTGTTTCCTTAAAATCACCTCCTGGTAAAAGAGTAATATATACATCTCTTAAAGCTGGTAATGTTTCAAGGTCAGTAGATGGACTAATCTCAATTGAAAAATTCATTCGAGATCTTTATTTATTTTACAATAACTGTCTAGATAATTTTACTTTCTCTGACCTCTATGTTTTTGGATCCTTCTACCATACTCTTGAGTGACCCTATCGAATACAATTGCTAAAGCGACAATTGCTAGTCCATTAAACAAACCAAGAGCTAAGTATTGATTAGACACAGCTCTTAAAATTGGCACTCCTAGCCCTTTTACTCCAATCATAGATGCAATCACTACCATGGCAAGAGCCATCATGATTGTTTGGTTTACTCCAGCAAATACCGTTGGTAACGCTAAGGGTATTTGGACCGATTTTAATTTTTGGACTGTTGTGGCACCAAATGCCTCACTAGCCTCCAAAGTCTCTTTATCTACCTCTCTAATACCGAGATTGGTTAACCTTATTATTGGAGGCACCGCATAAACACAAACTGCTATTAGTCCGGGAACTTTTCCAATTCCTAACAACATTAATATTGGAATAAGATAAACGAAGCTAGGAATTGTTTGCATCATATCTAAAACTGGAAGTATTGCTCTTTCAGCCCTTGCAGACCTAGCCATAACAATTCCTATTGGAATTCCAAATACGATACAAATGATTGTGCAAACAGTAATGATAGCAACAGTTGCCATACAGTCTTCCCACATGCCAAAGTAGCCAATTAATAAAAATGCAATTGCACTTCCTACTACAAGTTTCCAACTTCTTGAACCTAACCAAGCTAAACTACAAATTACTGCAATTATTATAATCCATGAAGTTGATAATAACAATTTTTCTAAAGATACTAAAAAAAATAATAATGGATCAAAAAAAGCTTCTATTCCGTCTCCATATTCTCTTGAAAAATTTCTAAACGCTAAGTCTATACCTTTTCTTAGCTCCATTTGTGAACGTCTACCTAGTTCAGGAAATTCAGTGAAAAATTCCATAATTATTTTTTCTATTAACGAGCCTATTTAAAAATAGGCTCGTTAGATTTAAGTTTTTATAAACTTTTTTTGATTTTTTTTGCAGCTGATGAAGATACCCATTTAGTCCACACATCTTCATGTTTAATTAAAAATTCAACTGCCGCATCAGATCCTTTTGCTTGGTTATCAGCCATATATACAAGCATTCCATTCATCACTTCACCAGGAAATACTCTTTTTTCAACATAGCTTAAAGCTTCTTTACCGCCAGTTTTTGCAAAATTAGCTGTTACAATAGAATTAACTTCTGATTTTGTCCAAGCTGTAGGTTTTGGATTTGCACAATCTTGCTCTGCAAGTGTTATGCAATTATCCCAGTTATCTCTTCCAGCAAATGGCACACCAAAATCAACTGATTGTAAATTATATTTTCCAACCATTGATGTAGGGTTCCAATAATATCCAAACCAAGGTTCACCAGAGTCAGATGCTTTCGCAATAGATCCGTCTAAACCTGCAGCAGAACCTGGATCAATTAATTTCCAACCTTTTTTTTCCATTTCAAATGCTCTAAAAAGATTTGCGTTAGCTAACTGACATCCCCAACCAGCAGGACATCCCATGAAAGCACCTTTTGATGGATCTTCTTTATCAGGAAATAAATCAGGACGTTCTAATATTTGCACTGCTGTCATACCTTTAAGTTCTGGGTGTTTTTTTAAAGCTGCTGGGTTTAACCACCATCCTTCACCAAGACCTGTAATTGGTGCACCATTAGCAATAATTAATCTTTTTTCACTTACTGCTTTTTTTAATGGTGTGTAAACTGCATTAGCCCATTGTTCTGGGTTCATGTCAGGTGAGCCTTTATCATTCATCGAAGTAAAAGTTGGCATAGTAGCACCTGGAACAAGTTCCACGTCACAACCATAACCCTCTTCTAATATAATTTTATCAACGTTGGCCATTAATTCAGCTGACGCCCAGTTTTGCTCTGCAATAACTAGTTTTCCACATTTAGCATTTGCAATTCCAGAAAAAGATGTGAAACCAAGTATTACTAAAGCGGAAATAATTATGTTTTTTATTTTCATATTCTCCCTTTAATTAATTAATTAATGATTGTTATGAGAACATATCTAACAGAAAAATGCAAACTTGTTACAACCTTTAGTTGTAGACAAATTGTTTTGCAAATCCTTGTTTTCAAATGTAATCTTTAAATTGATGTCTAAAGGAGTTTATAATTTTATAAAAAAATTCTGTGTTCTTGGATATTTTGCTTTTGAAGATTTATATTTAAACAGACATCACTACAGATTACATTCAAATTATTTTCAGAGCTAATAATCTTTTTTTTAAAAATTGAAAATTTAAAGGAGGATTAATGACAAAAGATTTAATAACAAGATTAAATGAAGGACCTGTTCTTTTTGCAGAGGGGTATTTGTTTGCAATGGAAAGAAGAGGATATTTGTCAGCAGGCGCATTCGTTCCAGAAGTAGTTTTAGAGCATCCTGAAGTTGTTTCTCAATTGCATAGAGAATTTATTCGGGCTGGAAGTGATATTGTCCAAGCATTTACATATTATGGGCATAGAGAAAAATTACGTATAATTGGTAAAGAAGATTTATTAGAACCGTTACAAAAAAATGCTCTACAAATAGCAAAAGATGCAAGAGATGAGTTTAAAGATCTTGATTTATTAGTCTGCGGTGATGTAGCTAATACAAATATTTATGATCCAAATGATAAAAAAAGCCATTCTCAGTGTCAAAAAATGTATGAGGAACAAGTTGCGTGGGCAAAAGAGGCTGGTGTAGATTTCATAGTTGCTGAAACGATTAATTGGACTGAAGAGATGAAAATTGCACTTAAAGCTATAAAGGATGAAGGCTTAATTGCAGTGGCAAATTTTTCTATAAAAAAAGGTGATAAAACAAGAGAAGGACATACACCGGGTGAAGCATGCAAAATAATGGAGGATCTTGGAGCTGATGTAGTAGGGTTAAATTGTTATAGAGGACCAAAGATGACAATGAAACTTTTACCAGAAATTAGAGAAAAAGTTTCCTGTCACGTTTCTGCTTTACCAGTTCCATATAGAACAACCGAAGAAGAGCCAGGTTTTTTAAATCAAACAGACCATGGTTGTGATTGTATACCTGGAGGAAATGCCTTTCCTGTTGCGTTAGATAATTTGTATTGCAACAGATTTGAAATGGCTCAGTTTGCAAAGGATTGCGAAAAACGAAAAATAAATTTAATTGGTATTTGTTGTGGAGCAGAACCTCATCATGTTAGAGAAATGGCAGTTGCCTTAGGTAGAAAACCAATAGCATATAAATATTACCCAAATATGAGCAAACATTTTTTACATGGAACAGACAAATCTTTAAAAGAGATAAATACAAGTATGAAAAATAAATATTAATGGAAAAAAATGCAAAAGTAGTAATTATTGGAGGTGGTGTAGTTGGTTGTTCTATACTTTACCACCTTTCAAAATTTGGATTAAAAGATTGTATTCTTTTAGAGAGGAACGAGCTTACGTCGGGATCTTCTTGGCATGCTGCTGGAAATGTGCATGTAATTTCTAACGACCCAAATATTTCAAGAATGATGGCTTATACTATAGGTTTATATAAAGAGATTGAAAAAGAGTCTGGTCATTCTGTAGGTTTTAAACCAAGTGGTGGATTTTATTTAGCATCTAATGAAACTTGGGCCGATTATTTGAAAAGAGAGAGATCAAAAGCTCGATATATGGGTCTTGATCAAGAGTTTATCTCTCTTGAAGAGGTTAAAAAGAAAAATCCATTAATTGATCCTTCAAGATATCTTTTGGCTCTTTGGGATCCAATAGATGGTGAAGTCGATCCATCTGGAGTCACTTACGCATTTGCAAAAGCAGCTAAAGTTTATGGTGGAAAATATTATACTCATACAGTTGTTAAGGATACTAAACAAAGACAAGATGGATCATGGGATGTTATAACTGAAAAGGGAAATATTAATGCAGAAATAGTGATTAACGCTGGAGGTTTATGGGCTAGAGAGGTTGGTCAATTAGCTGGTTTAAATTTACCAGTTCAACCCATGGAGCATCATTATTTAATTACTGAGGCAATCCCAGAAATAGAAGAAATGGGAGATCAAAGATTACCAATAGGAACAGACTTTGAGGGAAACATTTATTTTAGACAAGAAGGCAAAGGAATGTTGCTCGGGACATATGAACCAAAATCTACACCTTGGAAAGTAGAGGGAACACCAATGAATTTTGGTCATGAATTATTAGAACCTAAGCTTGATAATATTCAAGATAGATTAGCAATTGGTTTTGAGAGGATGCCGGCACTACAAAAAGCTGGAATTAAAAATATAGTTAATGGACCTTTTACTTTTGGTCCAGACGGAAGTCCTCTAATTGGACCTGTTCCAGGTTTAAAAAATTATTGGGTAGCAGTAGGTGTAATGGCTGGTTTTTGCCAAGGGGGTGGTGTTGGAAAATGCATTGCTGAGTGGATTATAGACGGCGAACCTTCAATAGATGTCTGGGCAATGGACGTTGCAAGATTTGGAAATTATGCATCTCCTCAATATGGAACAATTAAATCTTCTGAAAACTATGAAAGAAGATTTATTATGACTTTTCCTAATGAGACTTTGCCAAAAGGAAGAAAACAAAAAACTACAGCCCTTTATGATAGATTTGTACAACAAGGTGCAGTCATGGGAGATAGTTTTGGTTTAGAAAATGTATTGTGGTTTGCTAAAAATAAAGAAGATGCATTTGAAGAACCAACTATCAAAAGATCAAGATCGCACAATTATGTTTCAAAAGAGGTAATAAATGTTAGAGAAAATGTTGGAGTGATAGAGGTTGCAAATTTTTCTAAACATGAATTCAAAGGACCTGATGCTAGAAAATTTTTAGATCATATTTTAGCAGGAAGGTTGCCCAAACCTGGAAGAATTTCTTTATCACCAATGCTTTCTTATAGAGGAAAATTGTATGGTGATTTAACAGTAGCATGTTTTGATGAAAACGATTTTATGGTTTTTGGTTCTGGTGCTGCACAAGAAATGCATAGACGATGGTTTGAAAGTCATATTAATAAATTTAATTTGTCATATAACAATAGATCAGATGAATTTCATGGCTTATCGATTGCTGGACCAAGATCTAGAGAGTTACTTCAAAAAATAACAAGAGAGGATGTTTCAAATACAAATTTAAAATTTAGGGACTCTAGACATATGTTTGTGGGAGGAGTTCCTGCTATTGTAAATAGAATTTCTTTTACTGGAGAGTTAGGTTATGAAATTTATGTAGCTCCTCATTTTCAGCTAAAACTTTATGAAGAAATTATGGAAGCTGGGAAAGAATTTAATATAAAACCATTTGGTGGAAGAGCGCTAATGTCAATGAGATTAGAAAAAAATTGGGGTGCATGGACACTAGACTATAGACCTGATTTTACCGCAAAAGAGACTGGTTTAAATACATTTATAAATTGGGATAAAGAGTTTATTGGAAAAGAAAATGCTAAAAAAGATAATAGCTCAAATCAACTTGTTCCTTTAATTGTTCAAACAAATGATATCGATGTAACTAACAATGAGGCCGTTATGAAAAAAGATAAAAGTATAGGATATGTTACTTCAGGCGGTTTTGCGCATTATGTTAATAAAAGCATTGCTTTTTCTTATGTGAATAAAAATGAAATACAATCTGATAAAGGAATTCAGATAGAAATTAATGGAGATTTGTTTAATTGCTCAATAATTAAAGAACCCCTCTATGATCCAAGCGGACAAAAGATGAGAAGCTAATGGCTCAAAAAGATGTAGGAAATAAAGTACCAATTTATAAATTAAAAAAAACAGATGAAGTAATGAAGTATTACGATGAGTGGGGAGAAGAAAATAAATATGATAAAGATATGGTTGATTGGAATTATACAGGTCCAAAAGAAACTTCAGAAATTTTTAATAAATATGCAAATGATAAAAACATTAAAATTTTTGATGCTGGATGTGGTACTGGTTTAGTTGGTGTTGAATTAAAAAAACTTGGTTTTGTCAATTTTTATGGAGCCGATCTTTCACAGAAACTTTTAGATTTAGTACCC
Organism: uncultured Pelagibacteraceae bacterium; assembly: GCA_902612345.1. Classification (GTDB taxonomy): domain Bacteria; phylum Pseudomonadota; class Alphaproteobacteria; order Pelagibacterales; family Pelagibacteraceae; genus Pelagibacter. The sequence goes on from CACMDE010000002.1 coordinate 86,145, forward strand.
TCTGGACTTTATAAATCTTTAGAAAAAGTTGATTTAAACCAAAAAATTAATCATGAAGACAACACTTATGATGCAGTTATGTGTGTTGGAACATTTACTTTTGGACATGTTAAACCTCCAGCACTAGATGAGTTTATAAGAATTACAAAGAATTCTGGTTTAATTTGTTTTACAATTAATGAAGGAATCCACGAGGAGTATGGTTTTGATAAAAAATTAGATGAACTTAAAAAAAAAAATAAATGGAAAGAGATTGAATTTTTTAAGTCGGATTATATTGCAAGTAAAGATGTAAATGCGTGGCTTGGTTTGTATAAGGTTATAAAATAATGTCTGAAATTTATGAAATAGTTGATAAAAAAAAGTTGGATGTTGTAAGCAATCCAATTGAAGAGTCACATGGACTTCCAAATGAATGTTATACAAGTGAAAGATACACAGAAGTTGAAAGAAAAAAATTATTTGAAGACAAATGGGTGGTTGTTGGAGTATCAAGCAGCATTCCAAAAAAAGGTGATGCAAAACCTTTTGATCTTTTAGGAATTCCGTTAATTATTTTAAGAGATAAAGAGGATAAAGTAAGAGTATTTCATAACGTATGTAGTCATAGAGGATATAAAATTTTGCAAAAAGCATGTAAAATTAAAACTGTTCTCAGATGCCCTTATCATTCCTGGTCATATGATACAAAAGGTAATTTAATTGCTACACCTCATATAGGTGGAATGAATAAACATGATTGTGAAAAATTTGATAAATCTCAAAGTAGTTTAAAAGAGGTAAAATCATACGTATGGCTTGATATGATATTTATTAATTTAAATGAAAATGAAATAGAGTTTGAGGATTACATTAAACCATTGAGTGATAGATGGGAAAAATTTTGGCCAGTTAAAGATAGAGAATTAATGGTTTATTCAAATGACTATGGATATTTTAATTTAAATGCGAAATGTAACTGGAAATTTGCTATTGAAAATTACTGTGAAAGTTATCATTTACCGTGGGTACATCCAGGCTTAAATTCTTATTCAAAAATTGAAGATCATTACCACATTCAAGGATTGCCCAATCGTTTCGCTGGACAAGGAACAAAAGTTTATAATCCAAGACTTAAAGGTAAAGAAAAATTTCCATGTTTTCCTAATTGGCCCAAAGATCAAGAACACATTGCAGAATATATTGCGTTATTTCCAAATGTGATGCTTGGATTACATAAAGATCATTTCTATGCTTACTGGTTAGAACCAGTAGATTATAAGTATACAAAAGAGCATATGGAAATTTATTATGTGGGAGAAAAAGCTGCAAATTCTAAACAATTTAAATCTCTAAGAAAACAAAATTATAAATTATGGAAAAGTATTCAAACAGAAGACCTCAATATCATTGAGGGAATGCAGGATGGAAGAAATTCACCATCATATAATGGTGGAAATTTCTCACCAATAATGGATAATCCGACTCACCATTTTCACAAATGGGTAGCTAAAAATTTGGAGTAAAATGTATAGACCTTTACCTAATGAATTAACAATAAAAAATTCAAAGATTGAAGGTTTAGGATTATTTGCGACCATAAAAATAAAGAAAAATTCTTTTATTGGTTTAACCCATATTAGAGACGAGATGTTTGAAGGAAAATATATTCGAACACCATTAGGGGGTTTTTACAATCACTCCAAGGAATCAAATATAATGAAAATGGTATCTGATGTAATACCTAAATTTAATTTTGGAGATGAAATTGATCCAATTAAAAAAATTGAACCACTTAAAGATGGAAAAAACGACAGAGAAAATTTATATTTTAATTTAAAGGAAAAACCAGAAGCAAAGTATATGTTTATCGTATCAACTAGAGATATTGAAGCAGGAGAAGAACTTGTGGCTGATTATACTTTATATACTTTTAATTAATAAACATGAGTAATTAAATATGAGATTTAAAAGAAAGATAGCTCCAGAGACAAAAACAAATCATAAATTTCTTACAAAAAAAAGACTGAGAGAAGATGAAATTAATTTCGATAATCTAAGACTATATAGATTAGATAGAGTCAAAAAGGAATTAGAAAAAAATAATCTAGAGGCTTGTATTTTATTCGACCCTGTAAATGTTAGATATGCACTAGATACTGTAAACATGAGTGTTTATAATATGCATAATCTAACAAGATATTGTTTTATTCCAGTGCATGGACCAACAATTTTATATGAATATTTTAACTGTGAAATTTTGTCAAAACACTTAAATTTAATAGATGAAATAAGGCCAGCAATAACTTGGGATTATTTCAGCAATGGAGATCAAGCAGATTTACAATTAAAAAAATGGATTAAAGAAATTAAAGATCTTTCAAATAAATATTTTAAAAGTAAAAAAGTTGCAATTGATGTTTTAAATGGACCTGCGGTTAGTGAGCTTAATAAAGAAGGTATAAATGTCGTGGATGCAAAATTAATTCTTGAACAAGCGAGAGTAATTAAATCACAAGAAGAACTGAAATGTATGAAATCTGCAATAGATGTTGCTGAAATCGGTGTAAGAAAAATGAGAGAAGAGTTAAAAGCAGGAATGACAGAAGATGAGCTTTGGTCAATATTACATAAAACAAACATAGAATATGGTGGAGAATGGATTGAATGCAGAATACTTTCATCTGGTGAAAGAACCAATCCTTGGATGCAAGAGAGTAGCAATAAGGTAATGCAAAATGGAGAAATCGTAGCATTTGATACTGATATGGTAGGCCCTTACGGATATTGCGCAGATATTTCTAGAACTTTTGTAGTTGGCCATAAATTTAATGATAATCAAAAAAAGTTATATTCCATGGCAATGAGTCAGATCGATCATAATTCGAGATTAATTAAATCAGGCATGTCTTTTAAAGAGTTTGTAAGTAAATCTTGGGTATTGCCAGATGAATATTATGGAAATAGATATTCATGCATGGTTCATGGTATTGGTCTTTGTGATGAATGGCCTCAAATAAGATATCCAACTGATGGAGGAGAGCAAGGTGGTAGTTTTGAAAAAAATATGACCATTACACTTGAAAGTTATATCGGTAAAGTTGGAGGTAAAGAAGGTGTAAAACTTGAACAGCAATACTTGATTGGAGAGAATGGACTAGAATTAATGTCCCACCATCCTTTGGAAAATATTTAATGAAAGTTGTTTTGATAATGGGATTACCTGGGTCAGGTAAAACTACACTTGCAAAAGAATTGGTTCCTTTATTAAATGCAAAATGGTTAAATGCAGACAAGGTAAGAACTGAATATAATGATTGGGATTTTTCAGCAGAAGGTAGAGTGAGACAAGCAAACAGAATGAGAGATTTAGCTAAAAAATTAAGAGATGATGGAAATTATGTGGTAGCTGATTTTGTTTGCCCAACTAAAGAAGCAAGAAGATTATTTGGAGCGGATTTTACAATTTGGATGGATACTATTGAAAAAGGTAGATTTGATGACACAAATCAAATGTTTGTTAAGCCAGAAAATTTCAATTTTAAAGTAGATACATTTGATGCAAAAAACTGGGCGCAAAAAATTCATAAGGAGATAATCAAATGACATATAAGTGGGATAATAAAAAACCAACAGCACAAATGTTGGGAAGATGGCAACCTTTTCATGATGGTCATTATACTTTATTCAAGGAAATAATTAAAAAAACAGGTCAAGTTTGTATTCAAATAAGAGATGTTCAAGGTGTAGACGATAATCCTTTTGATTTTGAAACAGTTAAAAAGAAAATTGAGGAAAGACTAAACCCTGAATTTGAAGGTAGATTTAAGATTATGCTTGTACCCAATATAACTAATATTTGTTATGGAAGAGGTGTTGGATATAAAATTGAGGAAATAGTTTTACCTGAGGAAATTCAAAAAATTTCGGCAACCAAGATTAGAGCAAAAATGCGAGAGGATGGTGATTTAAAGTGAATGAAAGACTTAAATCTATTATTGATTTAGAAAAATATCCAATTCATAATTTAAATTCCTCCATTATTAAAAAACTTATTAAAAAATGTAAAAAAGAGTTAGCTGAAACTAGTTGTTCAACAATACCTAATTTTATTTTGCCAAAATCATTAGAAATAATGAATTCAGAATTAGAAAAACAATTAGATGAAGTTTATATGTCAAAAGAAAATATAAATGCTTATTTATATGCAAAAGATGACATAACTTTACCCAAAGATCATCCTAAAAGAATATTTATGAATAGATATAATGGATATTTAAATTCTGATTGCTTTCCAAAAAACTCTGAAATGAAATATTTGTATGAGACTGATGAATTGTTAAAATTTGTATCTGCATGTCTTGGTGTGTCACCAATTTATAGATGGGCTGATCCTCTAGCATGTCATGCTTATAATGTTATGAAGCCAGATGGAATACTTCCTTGGCATTTTGATAGTTGTGAATTTACTTTGAGTTTAATGATTCAGAAACCTGAAAAAGGTGGAATATTTGAATATTGTCCAAATATTAGAGAGCCAGGTAATGAAAACTTTGATGAAGTAAAAAAAGTTATAAATGGTGATAGATCGAGAGTAAAACAATTAAAATTGGAACCAGGAGATCTTCAGATATTTAAAGGAAGATTTACATTGCATAGGGTTACAAAAGTAGAAGGTAAGAAATCAAGATACATGTGTATACCTGCTTATGTATTAGACCCATGGAGAGTAAATACTCCAGAACATTCAAAAGCTATATATGGAAAAGTTTTACCAATACATATTGAAAGAAATATAGCTAGATCAGATGGATTAGCTGACTAAATGATTAACAAAATTGCTGTAATTGGTGCTGGTGTAATAGGATCTGGATGGGTTTTAAGATTTCTTGCACATAATAAAAAAGTAATTGTTTATGATGCAGACCCAAATTTAAGGAAAAAAATTCTTTTAGAAGTTAAAAGAGCATGGCCATTTGTAAAAAAGCTATTTAATAAAAATAAACTAAATTTAAAGAATTTCAGATACGTTACAGATATTAAAGATGCATTGAAAAATGTAGATTTTATTCAAGAATGCGCTCCAGAAAATTATAAATTAAAAACTAAACTAATGGAAGTAATAGGTAAATATTCTAAATCTAATGCAATTATTTCTTCGAGCTCGTCAGGACTATTACCATCAAAGATTTATTCAAAATGTAAAAATCCATCAAGAACGATAATTGCCCATCCTTTTAATCCAGTATATATGCTGCCTGGCGTTGAAATTGTTCCAGGAAAAAAAACAAGTATTAAGACTCTCAATAAGGCAAAGAAATTCTATGAGTCCATATCTATGAATCCAATAATGTTAAAAAAGGAATTGCCAGGTTTTTTGTCTGATAGACTGCAAGAAGCACTATGGCGAGAAGCACTACACATTGTAAACGAGGGGTATGCATCAACTAAAGATTTAGATAGAGCTATTGAGGATGGACCAGGAATGAGATGGTCATTGATGGGCACTTTTCTTACATTTCATTTGGCTGGTGGAAATGCTGGGATGAAACATATGCTAGAACAATTTGGTCCTGCTTTAAAACTTCCATGGACCAAACTAAAAGCTCCAAAACTTTCAAAAAAATTATCAAACAGAGTAATATCTGGCACAAGGCAGCAAGCTAATGGAAAATCTGTTACTGAAATTGCAAAAATTAGAGATGAGTATTTACTCAACTTACAAAAAATGAGAAAAAAATATGAGCTAAGAATAAGAAAGTAGTTTTGAAAAAAATAGAAATATTAACCTGTCATTGCAAAAGAGTTGAAATTGAGCTCAATTTAGAAAATGGAGTTGAAGAACTAGTAAGATGTAATTGCTCATTATGCAAAAGAAGAGGTTATATAATGGCTAAAATTAAATTAGAAAATTTAAAAATTAAAAAGGGTCAAGATCAATTAACTGTTTATAAATTTGGCAAGAAACATCTTGCTGAACACTTCTTTTGTAAAAACTGTGGTATTTACACTCATCATAGATCTTATACTAATCCAGAAAATTATGAATATAATGTAGCCTGCATAGACAATTTGAATACTTTTGAATATAAGAATATTCCAGTTTTTGATGGAGATAAATTATAAGATATATGAATATTTTAATAAAAAATTTAAGCCCTGGAGTTAAAAAAGTAATTATAAACGACCCTAAAACTTATAATTCTTTATCCTTTAAAACACTAACCTCGCTACTAAATACTTTTAAAAAATTAGATAAGGATAATTCTACAAAAGTAATCGTTTTAGAAGGGGCAGGAAAAGGGTTTAGTGCGGGCCACAATTTAAAAGAAGTACGGGGATTAAAAAAAAGATCAAAATATTTAAAATTATTTAATCTTTGTTCGAAAGTTATGATCCAAATTGTTGAGGGAAGAAAACCAGTAATTGCAAAAGTTCATGGAGCAGCTTATGCAGCTGGATGTCAATTAGTAGCAAGTTGTGATTTAGCCTATAGTTCAAATAATGCAATGTTTGCTACGCCCGGTGTAAATATTGGTCTATTCTGTAGTACGCCAATGGTTGCTGTAAGTAGGAAAATTCATAGAAAAAGAATGATGAAGATGCTTTTGACTGGTGAACCGATCAAGGCAAATTTTGCAAAAGAAATAGGCTTGATTAATGATTATTATTCAAAATCTAAACTTGATAAAGAAGTACTAAAAATTGCAAAAACAATTGCCTCCAAATCAAATTTAACAATTAAAATTGGCAAACAAGCATTTTATAAACAATTAGAGATGCCTTTGAGAAAAGCTTATACATATACAAGCAAGATGATGACATTAAACATGATGGCCATGGATGCTCATGAGGGAATTTCAGCATTTTTAGAAAAACGAAAACCTAAATGGAAAAATAAATGAGCGGTACATCATGTTGTGGACCTGGCTATGCTAGTCCAGCTGAGGCAATTAAAGCGCCAAGTGAAAAACTTTTATACACAATCGCTATCTATACCGGTACTGGAATCCAAAAACCCGATTACCTTGCTACAGTTGACGTAAACCCAGATAGTCCCAACTATTCGAAAGTTATTCATCGGCTTGAAATGCCAGGTATCGGAGATGAATTACATCATATGGGATGGAACGCATGTTCTTCATGTCATGGTGATGCAGAGATGAGTCGAAAATATCTTCTTGTACCAGGTGTAAGGTCTAATAATATTCATGTAATTGATACGGCAACTGATCCATTTGCTCCAAGAATTCATAAAGTTATTAAAGGTTCTGAAATTAAATCAAAGACTAATTTGTCGGGTCCACACACAGTCCATTGCTTAGGATCTGAAATAATCATCTCCTTTCTCGGTAACGCGAAAGGAGAAGCTCCCGGTGGATATTTACATCTGAACAAAGATTTTGAGATAATTGGTCGATGGGAAAGCTCTATGGGAGACATTCCATTTAGTTATGATTTTTGGTATCAACCACGACACAATGTTATGGTTAGCTCGGAATGGGCGGCGCCAAATACATTTATGCCTGGTTTCGACCTAGAAGAAGTAGGGCATTTAAAATATGGTCGTAGATTACACATCTGGGATTTTAAAGAGAAAAAACCTATTGAGACAATGTACCTAGGTGAGGATGGTCTAATACCATTAGAAGTAAAATTTATGCATAATCCTAATAGTAGTCATGGTTTTTGTGGTGCAGCTCTTAGTTCTAACGTCATCCATTTTTGGAAGTCTAAAGAAGGAAAATGGGAATGGGAAAAAATTATTGACGTTGATAATGAACCACATCCCGACTGGCCAATCCCAGTGCCTGGAGTAATGTCAGCTATTCTTGTATCTATGGATGATAAATATCTTTATCTTAATAATTGGCTTCACGGTGATTTGAGACAATATGATATATCTGATCCTCATAAACCTAAATTAACTGGACAGGTTTGGATGGGAGGTCTTTTAGGCAAAGCACCTATCGTAAATGGTGTAAAAATTGCAGGAGGTCCACAAATGTACCAGTTATCATTAGATGGAAAACGTATGTATGTTACAACATCTTTATTTTCAACTTGGGATAATCAGTTCTATCCTGATATCAGAACTCAAGGGGGATCCATGATTATGGTTGATTGCGATGTTGAGAACGGTGGTATGAAAATAAACAAGAATTTTATTATTGATTTTGGCAAAGAACCAAATGGACCGAGTAGATGTCATGAAAGTAGATATCCTGGAGGAGATTGTACGAGCGACATTTGGCTATGAAGCACATTACTATTGCAAACCGCAAGAATAAAACTTTTGAAGTTAAAGGTAATAAATCATTACTTCAAGAATTACGTTCCCAAGGTGTTGATCTTCCTTATGGTTGCCAATATGGAGGATGCATTACATGTGCAGCAAAACTTATTGATGGTGAAGTAGATCAACGTAATCAGGTCGCCCTTAATAATCGACAGATTAATGATGGTTATATAATTTTATGTGTTGCACGCGCAAAAACAGACTGTACGATTGAAATTGGCGTTGAAAGTCATGATAAACTTTATCGTAATCCTTTTCTTGACCCACTTGAGCCTCATGAGCTAAAAGATGATATTGCAACTCGAAAAAAAAAATAAATGACTTATATGAATCATAAAGAACCTTATAGTGATGAATATTTGAGGGATATTTTGAGTTCAGTAAAAACTATTGCAATGGTCGGAGCTAGTCCAGATAAAACAAAATTCAGTTATGGAGTTTTGCGAGTATTACATGAGACTGGCTATGATATGATTCCAGTTAATCCTCGTCCTGAAATTACTGAAATCCGAGGTTTGAAAGTATATCCTAGTCTTGCTGCAATTGATCGACAGGTAGACATGGTAGAAGTATTTAGAAAGCCAGAGGATCTTTACGGAGTTGCCAAGGAAGCAATTGCTATCGGTGCAAAGGTTTTATGGGGACAGATTGGCGTGATAAATCATGAGGCAGCTATTCTTGCCGAAGAAGCAGGACTTAAAGTGGTAATGAATAGATGTCCAAAAATTGAACTCTTCCGTCCTTTCTGGAAACCTCGTCTTGATCTTAAAATATAATATATCAAAATATTATTATCTATTATATTCAACAAATTTTTTAAGAGAATTTTTAAGGAAGTTATCGTAATTAATACCTAAATACCTGTTATATTTTTTATTACCAAAAAAGGTTTTATTCATTTTAAAATCAAATGATGGCTCAAAGAAAAATGGTATTGATAATCTTTTTGATTTATTCCAGAGAACTCTATGATTTGTAGCTTTATATTTGCCATTTGTAAGATATTCTAACGCTAGACCTGTATTTACAACTAGTGCATTTTTATTAAAAGGCACATCATACCATCTCTTAGTTCTTCTATTTTGAACTTGTAACCCACCTTTTTTATCTTGATGAAGAACTGTAAAAATCCCACTATCTACATGAGTTTCACATCCAAGTGCTACTCCGTCTTGTTTAGATATTTCAACAGGTTTTTTTTGTTTTGGATAATAATTAAACCTTAAGGTGCTTAAAGTTTTTACTCTTTGAAATGCAGCTTTTGATAATTCTGGATTTTTCTTAGATACAGAAATAATAATTTTAAATAACATTTCACTCAAATTGAAGATTTTTCCATAATATTTATTAATTACCTCAATAGAATTTTTATTTAATGATTTTGAAAGATTTAATTTTTCTATCTTCTTTCTTTTATTTTTTTTAACAAAAAAATTTGAAATCAATGGATCTCCAATATCCAATCCCTCTTTACCATTTACATCACTAGGAAAATAACCACGGTAAATATTATCGTTAGATTTATTCCATTTTTTTGGTGCCAATTTGTATTTATTTTCTACTTTGGAATTAAAAAATTTATGTGCAGTTTTAGTTATATTATGAATTAAATTTTTTTCTATTCCATGACCAACTATTTGGAAAAATCCCACTTCAATACAAGCCTTTTGGATTTGTTTAAATATAACATTATTTTTTGAATTTATACTTTCAAGATTAAGTTTTGAAATATTGATCGTAGGTATAAAATTCTTTTTCATCATCTGTTAGGAGTATTAGATACGATCATTTGATCTCTTACTTTCTCCCTTAAGTAAATATATACACCTGCGCCAATAATTAATGCAACACCTACAAAAGTTCGTATTGTTGGCACATCATTAAATAATACATAGCCAATTATAATTGCCCAAATAATTAGAGAGTATTCAAATAAAGAAACCACTGACGGCGATGCAACAGAGTAAGCTGAAAATACACAGTAAAAAGAAACTGCAGCCACAAATCCCATTGCAACAATATATGGCCATGCATAAGTTGGATTTGTAAACCACTCTCTTAATATGAATTGGAAAGTTGGATCTGAATAAGTATTAAATTGTCCTTTACCAGTGAAAATAAAAAATAAAATACTAATTCCAATTGCACCTATATATAAATGAAACATCTGTGAATAAACGTTGTCTTTTTCAGATGTAATCTTTGTTATTGTCATAGATATTGCATAACATAGTGCACATGCGACTGGTGCTAATTTCATATAATTAAAGTTTTCAGTATCTGGATTTAAAACAATATAAACTCCTATAAATCCAACAAGGATTGCAAGCCATCTTCTTATACCAACTTTTTCTCCTAAAAATATTATAGCTAAAATTGAAATAAAGAAGGGACTTGAGAAAAATAATGCATTTGCCATCGCAAGAGACATATAGGTTAGTGAAATGTAAAAGAAACTAAAACCAAAAAAGAAGCATATAACTCTACAGCAAGTTAAGAGAGGATAATATGTTTTAAATACTAATTTTTGAGATGTAACTTTTAAAAATATGATTAATAAAATCAGAGCAGTTAAAGTTCTTCCAAAGTATAATTCATAAAGAGCAGACTCCTCAAAAATATATTTAATTAAAGAATCTTGAATAGAAAAAAAGGCCATACCTAAAAGGATTAACAAAATTCCTTTAGGATTATTATTTGGAGTGCTCATTTACGCTATATATCAGAAAAAAATAAATTTTAAATTTTAAAAATTTATGTCATATTCGGTTTATGTTTTCAGAAGAAGATAAGATAATGATGGAAACCCTCTACTGGTGGGGTATACCAACTTTATTTAGATGTAAAAATGATCCTGATCCAAAAAATTGTGATATAGCTTTAGTAGGCGTTCCTCATAGTACAGGAAATGGCACAACAGAGAGAGATCAACACCTAGGACCAAGAGCAGTTAGAAATATTTCAGCAATGTTAAAAAGATCTCATTTTGATTATAAAATTGATCCTTGGAAAGAAAATAAAATTCATGATTTAGGAGATGTTCCTTTTCCAGAGGCAAACAATAATGAAAAATGTATTGAAAGGATTTCAGCTTTTTATGATCAAATAGAACAAGCAGAAAAACCAGTGGTATCTATTGGTGGAGATCATTCTATAACAGGAGGGATTGTTCAAAGCTTAGCTAAAAAAAATTCAAAACTTACAAAAGGAAAAAAAATAACTTTTCTTCACTTTGATGCACATACAGATTGTTTTGAAAAACTAGATCACTTTCTTGGTGCAAAAAAATCTGCTGCACATTGGGCGTCTTATTTAGTTAAACAAGGAAATGTTGATCCTCATACAAGTACTCAAATAGGAATAAGAGGAAACCCTAGAACATTAGATTGGTTACAAGCAAGTTACGACAATGGTTACCAAGTAATTACTATGGATGAATATAGAGAGTGGGGTCATGATAAATGTGCAAAAATGATTTTAGATAGAATAGGGGACAATCCTATCTATGTAACTTTTGATTTAGATTGTTTAGACCCTTCTGTTGCACCAGGGGTTGCAAATATTGAATCAGCCTACAGAGGTTTTAATATGGATGAAGCAAGAAAACTTATACAATGTTTAAAAGGTAAAAATGTTATTGGTGGTGATGTTGCATGTTTAATGCCTACAAAAGATAATCCAAATCAAATTACTGCAATGGTGGCATCAGCTATAATGTTTGAGATTATTTGTTTAATTTCAGTTTATAGAAATAAATGAAAAAATTCTTTAATTATTTATTAATATTTTTAATTTGGAGTAATATTTCATTTTCAGAAATATACTCATGTTCAGCAGATCTTACTAGATTTGGTAGAGAAGGAGAGATAGAAAATAAAATATATATAAGAGACGGAAATTATTTCTACAATAACCATGACTGGAAATTTGACATATATTATGAGAGCAAAGAGGAAATACATTTAATTGATGGCACAAAAACGTCTATGTTTATAGTTATATTAAATAAAAAAACTAATGAGTTCACAGAAGGTTATTTATCAATTAAAGATTCAAGAGAGCATGAGCAAGTTGCCAATACTTATGGCAAGTGTGTAGTAAAAAAATAATTAACTTAAAATTGCATCAGCACCTTTTTCAGCAATCATTAGCGTTGGTGCATTTAAGTTTGCGCTTGGTATTTCAGGTATTACAGAAGCATCAATAACTCTTAGGTTTTGAATTCCTTTTACTTTTAAATTTTCATCTACTACTGCCATATCATCAATTCCCATCTTGCAAGTACCACATGGATGATAAGCGGTATCTGCTTTTGATCTAATATATTCATTTAATTCATCATCTGATTGAGCATCAGTTCCAGGTCCAACTTCCTTTCCTGCATGTTCAGCTAAAGCAGGTTGCGATAAGATTTTTCTTGCAACATAAATACATTCTCTTGTTTGTTTTAAGTCATCTTCATCTTGTAAGTAATTAAATAATATTTTAGGATATTCGTAAGGATTGGATGAATTAAGAGTAATATGCCCTCTACTTTTTGGATGGTTTGGACTTGCATGTAATTGATAGCCATGAGTTTCAGGTTGCTCTAAACCATGATTTATCACAAATGATGGAAAGAAGTGAAATTGAATATTCGATATATCCCTTCCTGGTGAAGATTTTGCAAATCCACCTGCTTCTAAAAAAGATTTAGAACATGGACCAGATTTAAATAAAAACCATTGAATTCCAGCTAATACTTTAGGAATTAGCTTTGTATAAGTATACAAAGTATTTGGGGTTTTGCATTCTTGTTGGATATAAGTTTCTAAGTGATCCTGTAAATTTTTACCTACACCTTTATTGTCACTTACAACATCTATACCTTTATCTTTTAAATGATTTGCATCACCAATACCTGATAACATTAATAATTGTGGTGAATTAATAGAACCACCACTTAAAATTACCTCCTTATTTGCATAAATCTTTTGAACTTTGTTTTTAATTTTTACCTGGAGACCAACTGCTTTTTTCCCATCAAATAAAATTTTTTCTACATAAGAATATTTAAGCACATCTAAGTTTTTTCTATTTTTTACTGGATTTAAATAATATTTTGCAGCACCGGCTCTTTCTCCTTTATGCATAGTAGTGTCAAACATTCCAAATCCCTCTTGTTCCTCTCCATTCATATCAAAATTTGTTTTATGGCCAGCTTCACCAGCTGCATCTATAAATGCTTTAAATAACGGATTAGAATTTTTTGATAAACTTACTGGAAGAGGTCCAAATGAACCTCTATATTGGTTTTCGCCTTCAGACCAAGTTTCTATTTTTTTAAAGTAGGGTAGTACTTTTTCATAAGACCAATTTTTCAATCCAAAACTTTCCCATCTAGAATAATCATCTTTATTACCTCGAACAAAGACCATTCCATTATGTGATGAACAACCCCCCAACATCTTTCCTCTTGGACAAAATACTCTTCTATTATTTAAATATGGTTCAGGTTCCGAATAATATTTCCAATTATATTTTGGGTCATGCATTGTATATAATAAAGCTAGAGGCATTTTGACTTTCCAAATATCACTGGAACCTCCAGCTTCAAAAATTGCAACTTTATGATTTTGATTTTCAGATAATCTATTTGCAAGAACACATCCTGCTGATCCAGCACCAACAATTAAATAATCGTAATTCATTTTAGAGATGCTTTTAATAAATCTTTATACTGAATGATATCTTTTATTTTGACGCCTATTTCCTTTGCAGCTTCATCAAACTTTCTGACTTTTATGGCATCTTTAAAAAACTTTTCTTTTTCGAATGCCTTTGCTTCTTTACTATTTAATAGACCTCCTTGGAGTTTAAGACTGACAACAGATGCTTCAGATAATCGGTTATAATATTTTTTATCCCTTGCAAGATATCTTTTAGCAATAACGTGGTGTTTAATAGGTTCGACCACTTCTTTCTTAAAAAATTTCTTTAAATACTCATAACCAATATCTTCATGTTTTCCATCTTGATTATTTCTGACTAATTCATCAGGGTCATCTAAAATGAAATGCCCATAATCATGTAATAAACATGAACACACTAAATTATCTTTGCTTTTTGATTTTTCAGCCTTCATTGCTGACTGAATCATATGATCTGCAATTGTTAGATTTTCTCCAATATAAAGTGATTTATTATTTTTAAAGTTGCTTATTATTTTCTCAATAATATCCATTTAATGTGGATGGTCTCCTTCAATTGCAATTCGATCCATTATTCTTTCGTGACCGAGGCCTCTACCAGGAAAAAAATCTGTAAGACCTTGATGTTGGGTACTTCTGTTATCCCAAATAGCAACCGCATTTTCTGTCCATTTAAATCTACATGTAAAATCTAATCTTTCTTGATGTTCAAAAATATGTTTTAAGATTTGATCACTCTCTTTTCTATCCATGCCTATTATTTTCTTTGTATACATTGAGTTTACATAAAGTATTTTTTTCTTAGTTTCAGGGTGAATTCTTACCATTGGATGTTCATTTGAGTATTCATTTAAATTTCCATTGCCTTCCATCTCTGTATATTTATCTACAAAAGCTGCAGCACCTAATGAACTATGAATTGCTTTCTTTCCCTGAATTTTCTTTTTAATTTTATGATCAAGGGTTTCATATGCAATTTCCATATTTGAAAACATAGTATCTCCACCGACAGGTGGAATTTTTCTTGATCGTAAAATAATTACTTTAGTTGGTTTTGGATTGTAGCTTACATCAGTATGCCATGTTTCACCCCATTGATGTTTTTCCTCAGCTCCTTTCACAATTCTCAGAATTTCTGGATGGTCTTTTAAACCTTTTACATATACATGTCTTTCAAGTGGACCAAATTTTTTTGCTAAATTAATTTGCTCTTCACAAGTAATATCTTGGTCTCTAAAAAATAAAGCTTTGTGTTCAAGCATTAGACTATTAATTATTTGCCAGTTATCATCAGATGAATCTTTTAAATCTATCCCTTTTACTTCTGCCCCCAAGGCACCTGATAATAAATTTAATTCCATACTATTTTTTTAGTTTACCTGTAAATTTTAAATTATCACTTTTAAATTTTTCTTTGTTTTCACTTATAAAATCATCCATTAACTTAGTTCTTTTTTGATCAAATTCAGCAACCTTTCTTATATTTAAATCAACATGTAAAGATAACATTTCAATTGTTGATGAGAGCTTCTTTGTTTTCTTTTCGATCATTTCCATTCTAAAATGAAGTCTTTTTTTATCATGGTCAAAAAAAGTTAACAAAATTTCAACTTCATCTCCTTCTTTGATTTCATTATCATAAGTCGTATTAGTTTCTACTACCATTGTACTCATTCCACTAGACTTTGCAGATTGTTCACCCATATTAAATTTTTTAAGCATTACTTCCCAGGCAACATCAAAAATTAACACATAGTATGCCATGTTGAGGTGATTATTATAATCTGTCCATTCTGATTTAATTATTTGATTTGAAACGTGCACTGACATATTTTTATTTCCCAAGACTTAATTTAATAGTATAAATCTAATAATTAAAATGAACAATAAGGTATTTATATCATGCGCGGTAACAGGATCTGGGGATACTGCATCTAAACATCCAGATCTACCAAAAACTCCTGAACAAATTGCAACTGCTGCTATTGAGGCTGCAAAAGCGGGTGCAGCAATTGCACATATTCATGTAAGGGAAGATGATGGAACTCCTAGTAGACGTCTAGAATTGTATAAAGAAGTGGTTGATAGAATACGTTCAAGCGGCATAGATGTAGTTTTAAATTTAACTACAGGAATGGGTGGTGATTTAGATATTGGACAAGGAAAAAACCCTTTAGATTTTGGACCGATGACAGACATGGCAAATGTTATGGAGAGAATAGCTAATGCTGAACAATTTTTACCAGAGATTTGTACTCTTGATTGTGGAACTCTAAACTTCGGTGATAGTTCAGTAATAACAGTAAATACTCCAAATGATTTAAGAAAAGCTGCAAAAAGATTAAAAGAAATTAAAGTTAAGCCTGAAATAGAAGCATTTGATTTAGGCAACATGTGGTTTGGCGCACAGTTATATAAAGAGGGTCTTTTAGATGATCCACCGATGTTTCAAATGTGTTTAGGAATTCCTTGGGGAGCTCCCGCAACACCTTTAGCAATGCAAGCAATGAAAGATATAATGCCAGAAAATGCTGTCTGGTCTGGATTTGCGATTTCAAGAAATGAAATGCCATTTGTTGCTCAAACTGCAATAATGGGAGGTAATCCAAGAGTTGGTTTAGAAGATAATTTATATTTAGAAAAAGGAAAACTCGCAACCAATGCTCAATTAGTTGAAAAAGCAATTAGAATTGTTAGTGATCTCGGAATTTCTATAATGACACCCTCTGAAACTAGGGAAAAATTAAAACTGACTAAACATTTTTAATCTAATCGAGTAGCATTTCCATCAACGCCAATTATTTGACCTGATATTCTTTCTGCATCTTTTGAAATTAGAAAACTACACATTTGCGCAATATCATCTTCATATATCCAGCTATTCATTGATGCCATTGAGATAAATTCTTTTTCAATCGATTTTTTTGAAGTTTTTAAAAACTTTGCCTTATCTCTTATTACTCTTACCATTCGATCGCCCTTAATTGTTCCAGGACAAATTGCATTAACTCTAATTTTAAATTTACCAAGTTCCATAGCTAGAGTTTTTGTAACACCAACAATTGCCCATTTACTTGCAGCATATGGAGACCTTAGTGGGAAACCCATTATACCAGCACCAGATGAAAGGTTGATTATAGCTCCACCTTTATTTTTTTTTAAAAGTGGTATTGAATTTTTTGTAAAATAAAAATGACTTATTACATTTACTTTTAAAGTATTTTCCCAATCGAAAGAGTTTAGTTTTTCTATGGTTCCAGTTGGGCCTGCTATTCCAACATTATTTATTAAAGCATCAATTTTAGATGTTTTTTTCTTAATTTTATCAAATAAGTCATTTACATCTTTTTCATTTGAGGCATCACAATGATAAATAAAAAGTTTTTTATTTTTTGAATTTTTTCTTAATTTGCTAATGAATTTTTCATTAATATCAGAAACAAAAACTGTAGCCCCTCTTTCCAAACAGATTTTTGTTGTTGCTAGCCCAATACCAGATGCACCAGCAGAAATAATTATTTTTTTATTTTTCAATGATTGAATAGCCATTTAATTATGACTTTGATAATGATTTTTGCAATTCCTTATTAGTTATGTAACCTTTAATATTACCTTGTCTATCAACTACTTCACAATTTGCATTATTACAAACTACTCGAGGTAAAAACTCTTCAATAAATTGGTCTTCATTAACTTTAACTAAGTTTGTTTTATCTATACCATTAGCTTGAGCTACAGGTATCATAATAATTTTTGCTTTAATTACTTTTGCTCTATTAACATCTTTAACAAATGCTTCCACATAGTCGTCGGCAGGATTCATTATAATTTCAACTGGGGTCCCTACTTGAACTAATTTACCAGCATTTAAAATTCCTATATGATCCCCTAGTCTTAATGACTCATCTAAATCGTGAGTGATAAATACTATAGTTTTCTTTAACTCAGCTTGTAAATCTAAAAGCTGTTTCTGCATGTCACTTCTTATTAATGGGTCTAATGCTGAAAATGCTTCATCCATTAACATAATATCAGTATCGGTAGCTAATGCTCTAGCAAGACCAACTCTTTGTTGCATACCTCCAGATAATTGTGCTGGAAATTGATTTTCAAATCCGTTTAATCCAACAGCTTGTATTTTATCCATTGCAACACTGTTTCTTTTATTTTCTTCAATTCCCTGCATCTCAAGACCATAGCCTACATTTTGCAAAACAGTTTTGTGTGGGAATAGGCCAAATCTTTGAAAGACCATGCTCATTTTATGTCTTCTAAAATCGATAAGACTTTCAGTATTTAAGCTCATTACGTTTGTACCTTCAATTAAAATTTCTCCATCAGTTGGATCAATCAATCTATTTAAATGTCTAATTAATGTTGATTTTCCTGAACCTGATAGACCCATACATACAAATGTTTCTCCTTCTTGAATTTTAAGAGAAACATTATCTAAACCCACTGTATGCCCTGTTTCTTCAAGCACTTGTTCTTTAGTTGCTCCATCCTTTACCATTTGTAAAACTGAATTAGGATTATTTCCAAAAATTTTGTAAACGTTATTTATTTCAATCTTAGACATTATTTTTTCTCCTTTTTAGCAGGTGTAGTCCTCTCTTGCAAAGTTTCTCCATATGATTGAGTTATTCTATCTAAAACAATAGCTAATAATACTATTGCTATACCTGCTTCTGCAGCTCTACCTACATTTAATTGTTGTAATCCTAATAATACTTCATCACCCAAACCTCTAGTTCCTATCATGGATGCAATTACTACCATTGCTAATGCCATCATAGTACATTGATTAATGCCTTGCATAATATTCGGTAAAGCTAAAGGTAACTGAACGCCTAATAATTTTTGTTTCTTACTTGCCCCAAAAGCATCAGCTGCCTCTATGACTTCTTTATCAACTAACCTTATTCCTAAATCTGTAAGTCTTACAAGAGGTGGGACAGCATAAATAAAAGTTGCAATAATAGCTGGCACAGCCCCTAGTCCAAATAACATTATACCTGGAATTAAGTAGCAAAAACTTGGAATTGTTTGCATTAAATCTAAAACAGGTAAAATTACATTTCTTGTTCTCACACTTCTTGCCATAGCTATCCCCAATGGAATTCCAGCAATAACACAAAGAAAAATTCCAATTAACATTATTGCAGTTGTTTCAATTGCTTTTTGCCAAAATATTGGATGAAGAAAACCTATAAAAAATGTACAGAAACCAACAAATACAGTTGTTCCAATTTTTCTCCCACTCGCAAAATAAGTTAAAACAACTACACCAAGTATTACTAATGGCCATGGTGCTTGAATTAAAAAATTCTTTACAAGCATCAACATGTATAAAAGAACATTGTTTATAGCTTCAAATATATAACCATATTTTTCATTTAGTGCTTTAAAACCAACATTAATCCAATTCATTAATGGCAAATCTAACCACTTAGGCCACTTACCTCCTAGCCAAGAAAAATCATTTAATAGTTCACTAATATTTTCAGGTTTTCTTTTTGATTGACTGTAACTAGTTATTAATAACCATACGAAAACAAACAACAATCCAATGTTAAAAATTATTTTTTTATTTTTCTTTAGTGCTTCCATATGTCAGTTTTAATTAAAGAAAGAGCCCCGAAGGGCTCTCTCATTATATTTTATTTAGTGATTATAATGCTGCAGAAACTTTTTTAGCAACATCAGCTGGTACCCAGTCTTTCCACATAGTTTCCGTTTTTAAGAACTCTATTGCAGTTGCTTCCATATCACCACCTGACTCATCTTCATAATACGCCAACATTTTGTTAACTGTAGCTGTTGGCACAGTATATTTTCCAATGAACTCATTTTCTTTTGGATGAGCTTTTGCCCATGTTGCAAGAACAGACTTAGTTAAAGCCATATCCCTATATTCACATGCACAAGAAGGTTTGTAAGCGTCTGGACCATTAGCTTTGATGTCTTCAACAACCACAGACATATCATCCCAACATTTTTGATTAAATTTAGGCTCTGTTAATCTTACTAGATCAACTTTACCCATTAAACCAGTTGGTGCCCAGTAGTATGTAAAGATTGGTTTTTTCTTTGCAAATGCACCTGCTATCGCAGCATCTAATGCACCACCTGAACCTGGGTCAAAGTTAGTATAGTATTTATCTAGACCATACTCTTTTTGTTTTACCAAGTTAACAGTGTAGCAAGTCCAACCAGATATACAGCTAGTCATTCTTCCTTTTGAAGGATCTTCCGGATCTTTAAATAGCGCAGCTATTTTTGGATCTTTCATATCTTCAACAGACTTTAAATTGTATTTATCAGCAGTAGCTTTATCTACGTAGAATGCCTGCTGAGAGTCTGGTGTATTTGTACCCATATGGATAATTGTACCTGCTTCTTCGTGAGGCTTATAATTACCAATAATATTGTCATACCAAACTTCAGTAATAACATCTAATTGACCGTCATAATGTGCGGCCATTATTGGAGTAGTACTTCCTTTTGTAACAGAAACTTCACATCCATATCCTTTTTCAAGAATGAAAGTGGTAATCGCTGTATGAATGTTAGCACTAGACCAATCAAAGTCTCCTAATCTAGCTTTGCATTTTGCATTTGCAGATGTTGTAAACACCGCAAGCATAGATGCTAAAACAGTTGTTAGGAGAATATTTTTAAGATTTCTCATATGTTCCCTCCATATAAAAGTTATATAACAAAGAGCATTAGACATTGATTTATAAAAAAGTTCAAGATAACCTTTTATAATTCAACTATTAATTGAATTGAAAATTTTATGAGTTTTATTAAGAATTGAAGATATTTACATGAGTGAAAATTTTTATATTAAGAATGTATCAAAGAATGGAAGTTCTTTAGAAGTTGAATGGAATGATGGGATTAAAAGTCAATTTAATTACATGTGGTTAAGAGATAATTGTCCAACAGCTCACGATCCAGATTCAAGACATAGAATGTTTAGCATTTTAAATGTCTCTGAAAAATTAAGTGCAAAAAATTTAAATATAAACAAAGATGGTAAATTAGAAGTAGAATGGAGTGAAGGTAATCATACAAGTTACTATGATCCAAATTGGTTAAGAGAAAACTGTTATACTATAAAAAATAAAAAGAAATATGTTTCTCCTTATGATTTATGGGATTGCTCACTTGAAAAAAATTTAGAGACAATAATTATAAATTATAATGAAATAATGGAAACTAATGATGGTTTAATCAAATGGTTAGAACTTTTGCATCATAAGGGAATAGCAATAATTAAAAACGCTCCAACAGAAGAAAAGTCTGCTTTACCTGTTCTAAATAAAATAAGCCATACTAGAGAAACTTTTTTTAAAACACCCTTTGAAGTAATAAATATTCCAAAACCAAATAATTCAGCATATACAGCGCATGCTTTAAGAAATCATATGGACTTACCTTGGTTTGAAAATCCTCCAGGATATCAGTTTTTACATTGTTTAGTTAATTCTGCTAAAGGAGGAGACTCTTCAGCTGTAGATGCATTTGCGGTAGCAGATTATTTGAGAAAAAATGAAAAAGACATTTTTGATATACTTGTGAATGTACCTCTTAAATTTAGAGATAAAGATTATACCCAAGAGGCGATAAGAAGCGTTTATGGTACAGCAATATCTTTAACAAAGGATGGAGATTATAATGATATCAGATACAGTATTGCAACACTTGATACTCTTGATTGTCACCCAGATATAATGGAAAAAGTATATAAAGCACACCACAGATTTGGAAATTTATTACACGACAGTAAATTTCAAATTAATTTTAGACTAGAGCCAGGTGATATTTTTTGCTTTAATAACAGAAGATTACTTCACGGCAGAACAGAATTTGATCCAAATTCAGGTAATAGACATTTACAGGGATATTATATGGATAGAGATGAAATTATTGGAAGACTAAATTATTTAAAAAATTTATAAATTTTCAAAAATAAGATTACTGTTTGAATATTTCTTAAAATCCTTTTTATTTTTAATTGTATAAAAATATTTTTCTTTTTTAATTTTATTTATTTCACTGCTTTTTAGAAAATACTTATCTAAAATTAAACAATTGACATCTTTATTTTTAGATTTTTTTGTTATTATTTTAATACTAGTGGATGGAGAATATGAAAGTCCAACTTTTGTTTTTCTTTTTATTTTTATTATTCTATAAATATTTTTTTCTTTAAAAGAAATAAATACACATTTCTTATATTTTTTAGTCTCATATAATAATTTACTTAATAATTTATTTGAGAAAAGTGGTTTAATTTCTATAAATAAATCAAATTTATTTTTTGAAAGTTTCAATAAATCTTTTAGCAGTGGTATTGGATTTTTTTTTGTTAAGTTGAGTATTTCGGTATAACTTAGGTTTTTTATACTTTTGTTGATTTTATGAATTCTTTTTAAAGTAAAGTCATGGAAGCAAACAAACTCACCATCTTTTGTGGCATGAATATCTGTTTCAATTCCATAGCCTTTTTTAAATGAAATTTTAAATGAATTTAGTAAGTTTTCTTTATAATTTTTATTTACAATACCTCTATGTATTAAATGCATTAAGATTAAATATGTTTATTTCCAGCCTGTTACTGTTTTTACTTCTAAATATTCTTCTAAACCCCAGACTCCACCTTCACGTCCGTTACCTGATTGTCTATACCCACCAAATGGCGTTCCTGGATCAGCTCCTTTTCCATTTATATAAACGCAACCTGATCTAAGTTCTTTTGCAACCCTATGAGCTTTCTCTTTATTTTCTGTTTGTAGATAATTTCCTAAACCATATGAAGTGTCATTAACAATTTTAATTGCTTCCTCCTCTTTTTCGAAAGGAATAATTGATAAGACTGGCCCAAAGATTTCTTCTTTTGCAATTCTCATATCATTTGTAACATCAGTAAAGATTGTTGGTTTAATGAAATATCCTTTATTTAAGCCATTTGGTCTATCAGGTCCTCCTGCTGCTAAAGTTGCTCCTTCTGATATACCGCTTTCAATTAAATTAATTATTTTATCGTATTGAGTTTTTGAAATAACCGGACCTATGTGATCACCTTTTTTTGAACCTACATCTACTTGAATTTTATTTGCTTCATCCACTGCTTCATCTACAGCTCTTTGATAAATTGATTTCTCAACAAGCATTCTAGTTGGTGCATCGCATGATTGACCAGAATTGCTCATCACATTTCTAATTCCATCTCTTACAGCGTTTGGATAAGAGTCTGCAAAAACTATATTTCCACCTTTTCCTCCAAGCTCTAAGCAAATTCTTTTAATTGTTTCGGCGGCATTTTTAGAAATTAATTTTCCTGCTCTAGTTGATCCAGTAAATGAAACCATATCAATATTTGGATGACCTGAAATATGAGTGCCAACTCCAGCACCATCTCCGTTAATTAAATTAAAAACACCCGCAGGAAAGTCAGCTTCATCGATCATTTCAGCAAATAGCATTCCTGATATAGGAGCAATTTCTGAAGGTTTTAAAATCATTGTACATCCAGTTGCAATTGCAGGAACAACCTTTAATGCAATTTGATTGATAGGCCAGTTCCATGGCGTGATTAATCCACAAACACCTATTGGTTCATAACAAATATGGTTATTTGATTTAGAGTCAAAATGTTCATCGAAATTAAATTCTTTTAATCTTAAAATGAAATCCTCTAAATGAGCTTGGCCTGATCCTGTTTGAACCTCTGTAGCCCAATCCATTGGTGCACCCATTTCATCCGAAATAGCTTTTGCCATTTCATTAAATCTTTTTTTATAAACATCTAATAGCTTTTCTAATAGTTTAAGCCTTTCTTCTTTTGATGTTTTTTTCCAACTCTCAAAAGCAGTTTTTGCGGCTTTGACCGCTTTATCAATATCCTCTTTTGATCCAAGTGAAATTACAGCATAGGAATCTTCGTTTGAGGGATTAATTACTTCTAGGTCATTTGGTTTTGAAGGAGATACCCATTTACCATTAATATAAAATTTTCTTTTATCTAACATTTAAACTTCCTGTCCTTTTTCCTCAGGTTCATTATCAACTAACTCATCTGGGAATCCTTTTTCTCTAAAGCTTATACCATATTTATCTTCTAATCTTTTAACAACCATTGATGACCAGGCTCTAGACCCAAATCTTTCTTTAGCGTCCTTAAAAATATTCAAGACAAAAGGAGCAATCTCCAATTCAATATCTTGATCTTTTGAAAGTTTATTAAAAAGGGACATATCTTTTTCAACTAGGTCCATAGTAAAGTTAATATTATAAGAACCATTTAATATTACTTGGCTTTCAGTTTCGTGAACAAAAGAATTACCTGATGAAATCTTAATTCCCTCAAAAGCTTTTTTTAAATCTAAATTATGTTTTTTAGCAACAGTCCAAGCTTCACCTAAAGCGGCTAAATGTACAGATGCTAAATAATTAGTAATCACTTTTAATATTGAAGCCGAACCTAATTCTCCTACATGAAGTATTTTTCTTCCCATGCAAGTTAATAATGGAAGAACTCTATCAAATGTTTTTCTCTCACCGCCAACAAATATTGCTATATTTCCAGTAGCTGCTCTATGGCAGCCCCCACTTACTGGAGCCTCTAAAGGAATTGCATTTTTTTCTTTAATTAGTTTTCCTAGTCTGTTGACTTCTTTTTGATCGGTTGTGCTCATTTCAATCCAAATTTTGTCTTTTGAAATATTTTTTAATATTCCATTTTCATTAAGCATAACCTCTGAACAAATTTTTGGAGAAGGTAAACATGTAATAATAACGTCAACATTTTTAACAAGGTCACCAACAGAATTTGCAACATTTACACCTTTTGATTTAAATTCACCAGCGACACTTTTGTCTAAATCATATACAGTCAAGTCAAATTTATTTCTAAACAAGCTACCTGCAAGTTTTCCACCAACGTTTCCGAGTCCTATAAATCCAATTTTCATTTTTTAATTTGTTGATCTATCTAATGATATATGTATTTTGAGTTCATGAGCAAAGCATTTTTAGTTTATGGTCATTATAATGATAAGTCATTTAACGCAGCAATAAAAGATACTTTTATAGAAACTGCAAAAAAACTTGGGCATACAGTTGATTGTGTAGATTTATATAAAGAAAATTTTAATCCTATTTTTGCAGGGGAAAAACCAGATGAAACTGTTCTTGATCATAGAAAAAGAATAGAAGAAGCCGACGCAATTGTTTTAATAGCTCCAATATGGAACTTTAGAATGCCAGCAATTGTTGAAGGTTGGATAGACAAAGTTTTATCCCCACCATGGGCTTTCTCTTTCAAAAAAATCTTTGGAAATTACGGTTACCCAATAGGCAACTTAAAAGGTAAAAAAGCAATTGTATTTTGTACTTATGGATCACCTCAATTTGCAATCAGAACTTTTTTTTTAAACATGCCAACAAAAAGATTGAGAAGAGGGGTATTCAATATTTGTGGAATTTCGGATGTTATTTATAGAAGATATTTTTCTGTTCCATTCGTATCAGATGGAAAAAGAAAAAAGTTTCTTGATGATGTAAGAAATACAGTAGAAAAATTATGAAAAATTTAATTAGATTATTAATATTATTTATCTTAAGTTCAAATATTACTCATGCTGAAATAGTCAAACCTAATAATGGTATTGAGCCTTATCAAGTTGTTAAAATACAGTTACGTGGATTGATGAAAAACGATAATCCTAAAATGGACACAGGTATTGAACAAACATGGGAATTTGCTCACCCTCAAAATCAAAAATATACTGGGCCACTAGAAAACTTTAAAAAAATGTTAAAGGGCGATTCTTATTCAATGTTAATAAATCATTTAGACCATGAAGTAGTAGAGGTTTACAACAACGATAAATTAGCAACTTTTGAAGTAACAGTTCTAGATAAGGATAAAAAATATTATAAATTTAAGTGGCAGGTAGAAAAATACTTAGGAGAAGGGCCATTAAATAATTGCTGGTTAACAACAGCGGTCTCTCAACCAACCCCCACAGGATCTTCAATCTAGGTTAAACTGTAGCAGACGATCTAAAGAAATTTGTTTCGTAATTATTGAAAATTTAGTAGGAATCGGGCTATGAAATCAAAAGCTAAAGTAGTCGTAGTAGGGGGTGGAGTTGTTGGTGTAAGCGCGCTTTATCATTTAGCAAAAAAAGGTTTGTCAGATGTTGTTCTTGTTGAAAGAAAAGAATTAACCTCAGGATCTACTTGGCATGCTGCAGGATTACTTCCTTTATTCAACATGAGTTATTCAGTTGGACAACTTCATAAGTATGCAGTCAACCTTTACAAAACTTTAGAAGAAGAAACTGGAAAAAACGTTGGATTTAGCGTTGTGTCAAATATTAGATTAGCAAGTACCAAAGATAGAATGGATGAATATCATCAATACGCGGGTGTTGCACAAACAATTGGTGTTGATGTAAAATTTTTAACTCCTGATCAAGTAAAAGAGATCTGGCCTCTATGTAATACTTCAGATTTACTTGGAGCAATTCAACACCCAGAAGATGGATATATTCAACCTGCAGATTTAACACAAGCGCTTGCAACAGGAGCAAGAAATAGAGGAGCAGAAATTTATAGAAACACAACTGTTGTCGGAATGAAACAAACAAAAGATGGTTGGGTAGTTGAGACAGATAAAGGATCTATTGAATGTGAACACATAATTTCATGTTCTGGAAACTTTGCAAGACAAACTGGAAAAATGGTAGGTTTAGATATTCCAGTTATACCAGTCGAACATCAATACATTGTAACTGAACCGCATCCAGAAATTCAAAAGAGAAAAAAAGATGGCCTTCCTGAAATGGGAGTTTTAAGAGATAGTGATAGCAGATGGTATATGAGAGAAGAGGCTGGTGGTTTAATTTTAGGTCCATATGAAGATGGTGCACCATGCTGTTATGTTAATGGACCAACAAAAGATTCTGAATATGAATTATTTCAAGAAGATTTAGACAGACTTGCACCTCATATTGAAGGGGCAATACACAGAGTTCCAGCTTTTGGAGAAGTTGGAGTTAAAAAAGTTTATAACGGAGCAATTTGTTATACACCTGATGGAAATCCAATTGTTGGACCGGCATGGGGATTAAAAAACTTTTGGATTAATGAAGGACATAGTTTTGGTATTACTGCAGCAGGTGGTGCTGGATGGCAATTAGCAGAATGGATTGTTGATGGAGAACCAACTATAGATATGCTTGGAGTTGAACCAAGAAGATATGGAGATTATTGTTCCAAAGCTTACTTGAAGGAAAAAAATGAGGAAGCTTACAGAAATGTATTTATAATTCACTATCCTGATGAAGAAAGAGGTGCTGCAAGACCACTAAGAACAGCACCATGTTATGATAGAATGAAAAACCTTGGAGCAGTTTTCGGTCAAAAATTTGGCTGGGAGAGACCAAACTTTTTTGCAACTGATGGCATGAAACAAGAGGATGATTGGTCATTTAGAAGATCGAATTGGTTTAAAGCAATAGAAAAAGAGTGTAAAAATGTAAAAGAAAATGTTGGACTTCTAGATATGTCTGCGTTTGCAAAATGTAGAATTAAAGGTCCAGGAGCAGAAGAATTTTTAGATAAATTAGTTGCAAACAAATTACCAAAGAAAATTGGAAGAATAAATTTATGTCACGCTCTTAATACAAAAGGAGGTGTACACTCAGAATTTACTATTATGAGAGAATCCGAAAATAGTTTCTATCTAGTTTCTGCAGGTGCTTTCCAAAGATTAGATCATGATTGGATACAAAAATGGATGCCAAAGGATGGATCAGTGATTTTTGAAAATTTAACTAATAGTATGGGTGTTTTAGTAGTATCCGGTCCAAAAGCTAGAGATTTAATGCAAAGAGTTTCGACTGACGATTTCTCTAATGAAAATTTCAAATGGCTGAGTTCTAAAATGGTTGATGTTGGACAAGCACCAGTTAATGCAATGAGAGTAAATTTTGTTGGTGAATTAGGTTGGGAATTACACCATCCAATCGAGTATCAAAACCATATATTCGATAAATTAATGGATGCAGGAACAGACTTGGGATTAAAACCCTATGGAATTAGAGCAATGAATAGTCTTAGAGTGGAGAAATCCTATAAACTAGTAGGGACTGAATTATCAATTGAATATTCTCCATATGAAAGTGGACTTGATAGATTTATTCATCCAAACAAAGGAAGTTTTATCGGTTTAGAAGCACTTAATCAATGGAGAGAAAAAGGATTTGAAAATAAATTAGTTACATTAGAAATTCATAATACCACAGATGCTGATGTGCTAGGAAATAATCCAATATATGAGAATGGTTCGGTCATTGGTAGAGCAACAGGTGGAGATTTTGGATTTAGATTAAATAAATCCATTGCTTTAGGAATGGTAAAACCAGAATTAGGAAACCCTGGGCAAAAATTGAAGATTGACATTTTAGGAAAAATGCACGAAGCAACAATTCTAGACGAAAGTCCATATGATCCTGAAAACAAATTATTGAGAGCTTAATGAAAATATTAGTCGCAGTAAAAAGAGTAATTGATTACAATGTACAAGTAAGAGTTAAAGAGGATAATACTGGTGTAGTTACAGACAACGTAAAAATGTCAACAAATCCACCCGATGACAATGCAGTTGAAGAGGCGGTAAAAATAAAAGAATCAGGAAAAGCAAAAGAGATTGTTGCAATTACTGTTGGAGAAGAAAAAGCACAAGAGACAGTAAGAAAAGCATTAGCTGTTGGCGCTGATAGAGGAATACATGTAAAAGTTGATGGTGTCATTGAACCTTTGGCTGTTTCAAAAATTTTACAAAAGATAGTAGATAAAGAAAAACCAGACTTAGTATTTATGGGTAAACAAGCAATAGATGATGATTGCAATCAAACTGGTCAAATGCTAGCAGCTTTACTTAATTGGCCTCAAGCAACTTTTGCTTCAAAAATAGAGGTAAAAGATAAAACTCTAGAAGTAACAAGAGAGGTAGATGAAGGATTAGAAACTATAGAGGTCAATGTCCCGGCAATTATAACATGTGATCTAAGACTAAATGAACCTAGGTATGCCTCTTTACCAAATATTATGAAAGCTAAAAAGAAACCAATTGAACAAATAAATGCTTTAGATTTAGGAATAGATACTAAACCTAGAATAGATCAAATTAAAGTTGAAGAACCACCAAAACGAAAAGCGGGAATAAAAGTCGCAAATGTTGAAGAATTAGTTCAAAAATTAAAAAATGAGGCTAAAGTAATATAATGTCGTCACTTCTAATAGCAGAACATAATAATAATGAGGTAAAACCATTTACTTTAAATGCAATTACAGCAGCGTCTCAAATAGACTCAGATTTACATGTCTTGGTTTTAGGTCATAACTCAGAGGCTGTTGCAAAATCAATTTCAGAAATTCCAAATGTAAAAAAGGTAATACATGTAGATGATGAAATTTATAAAAATTATATTGCTGAAAACTTTACCTCTGCAGTAGTCAAACATGCTGAAAGTTATTCACATATAGTTTGTTCAGCTAATACATTTGGAAAAAACTTAATGCCAAGAATAGCAGCATTATTGGATATTTCTCAAGTGAGCGACATAATCAAAGTTATATCCTCAGATACATTTTTAAGACCTATTTATGCAGGAAATGCTTTTGCAACAGTCAAAAGTAATGATGCAAAAAAATGTATTACAATACGACCAACATCATTTGAACCAGCAGAAACATCTGGAGGTTCCGCTGAAATAGTAAAAGGAGATGCTGGGGAACCATCAAATCATACAAAATTCATTAAGAAGGAAGAAATTAAATCTGATAGACCGGAATTAGGTACTGCACGAATAGTTATTTCTGGTGGAAGAGGAATGCAAAGTGGAGAAAATTTTAAATTAATACAAGATGTTGCTGATAAACTAAACGCAGCAATAGGTGCTTCAAGAGCGGCAGTGGACGCAGGATATATAACTAATGATCATCAAGTTGGTCAAACAGGGAAAGTAGTAGTCCCAGATTTATATATTGCGGTTGGAATATCTGGTGCCATTCAACACCTTGCTGGGATGAAAGAGAGCAAGATAATTGTCGCAATTAACAAAGATGGAGAAGCTCCAATATTTAGTGTTGCAGATTATGGGTTAGAAGCAGATTTGTTTGATGCGTTACCAAAATTTCTAGCAGAGTTGAACAAATTAAACACTATACAAAAATAACAAATACTATAGAAAATAACATTATGTCCAGAGAAGTGATGGAATACGATGTAGTAATCGTAGGTGGCGGACCGTCAGGACTTTCAACTGCTATAAAATTAAAGCAGTTAAATCCAGATATTAATGTCTGCTTATTAGAAAAAGCATCTGAAATAGGTGCACATATCTTATCAGGCAATGTTTTTGAAACTAGAGCCTTAGATGAATTATTTCCAAACTGGAAAGAATTGAAAGCACCAATTGAAACTAAAGTAAGTAAAGAAAAATTTCTTTTTTTAGGTAAAGAAAAATCAATAAGTTGGCCTACTTGGTTATTACCTAAAGTACAACAAAATCATAATAATTATATTATAAGCTTAGCAAATTTATGCAGATGGTTGGGTGAGCAAGCTGAAAACTTAGGTGTAGAAATATTTCCAGGTTTTCCTGCGAGCGAAATTCTATACAATGAGGATGGGTCCGTTAAAGGAGTTGCAACCCAAGATATGGGTATAGATAAAGAAGGAAATAAAAAAGATAGCTTTGAACCAGGCATAGAATTGCAAGCAAAAGTAACTGTATTTGCTGAAGGATGTAGAGGTCATTTAGGAAAAGAATTAATTAATAAGTTTGAGTTAAGTAAAGATAAAGATCCACAACAATATGGAATTGGTTTTAAAGAAATTTGGGAAATAAATGAAAACAATCATGAAGAAGGTTTAGTTATGCATACAGCAGGCTGGCCATTAGATAACAATACCTACGGTGGAAGTTTTGTTTATCATGCAAAAAATAAACAAGTTTATTTAGGATATGTAATTGGTCTTGATTATCAAAATCCATATTTGTCACCGTTTGATGAATTTCAAAGATTTAAGACGCATCCCGCAATTAAAAAAATGCTAGAGGGTGGAAAAAGAATATCTTATGGTGCCAGAGCTCTTATAGAGGGTGGGATACAAAGTTTGCCAAAAATGTATATGCCAGGGGCTTTATTAGTTGGTTGTGATGCAGGAACTTTAAACATGCCAAAAATAAAAGGTTCACACACTGCGATGAAAAGTGGAATGATTGCAGCAGAAACTATAAATAACCACCTAAAAGATAACGAAAATTTATCTACTTACGAAAAACTTTTTAAACAAAGTTGGGTATATAAAGAACTTCATGAAGCTAGAAATGTAAAACCTAGTTTTAATTGGGGTTTAATAATTGGTATTTTATTTACAGGTATCGATCAAATTTTATTTAGAGGAAAACTTCCATTTACACTTAAACATAAGCATGCTGATCATGAAACTTTGAAAACGGCAAACGAAATGCCAAAAATTGAATATCCTAAACCAGATAATGTAATAACATTTGATAAAACAAGTTCTGTCTATCTAACCGGAACTAATCATGTAGATAATCAACCTGTACATTTAAAATTAAAAGATGCTGAGCTACCTATTAAATATAATTTAGAAAAATATGATGAACCTGCGCAAAGGTATTGTCCAGCTGGTGTTTATGAGGTCCAGCATGAAAATAATTTACCAAAATTTGTTATAAATTCTCAAAATTGTATACATTGCAAAACTTGTGACATTAAAGAGCCTTCTCAAAATATAACTTGGGTAACACCGGAAGGTGGTGGCGGTCCTAAATATGGAAATATGTAAATTACTTTAATCTAAACAAAAAATTATTTTTAAATCTTTCAAAAAAATTTCTATTATCACCAAATTTAGGTTCTTCAATTCCTGGTCTACGCTTCCATCTAGCGTAAAAGTATTTAGTTCTTTTAAAAAGAGAATTATCTTTTATATAATAATATAAAGCTAAAGATTT
This sequence comes from uncultured Pelagibacteraceae bacterium, assembly GCA_902612345.1. Taxonomy (GTDB): domain Bacteria; phylum Pseudomonadota; class Alphaproteobacteria; order Pelagibacterales; family Pelagibacteraceae; genus Pelagibacter. Next base: position 118,184 of record CACMDE010000002.1, read on the forward strand.
TCTACTTATGTTTTTAGGACATTTAATCGGATCTGGAAAACCATGATTGGACTCAGTGTCAGTTCTAAAAATTAAAGCATGATTAATCTTAGGATAAAGCTTAAGAAAATTTCTTCTCATTTTTTGATCCCACAATTCAATTGCTCCGCCCCAATTTTCTTCCCATTCTTCGTTCAAATAAACTAATAAATTAAGCATTCTTTTAAGCTTTTTTTTTCTTATGTATATAAAGTCTGAATGTATTTTTAAATATCCGCCATTTCCACTTGCGTGCATCCCCCCACCAAACAAAGATGGGTCAGCAACTAAATTGTTAATTTTAAATTTTTCCTCAAGAATATTGATAAAACTTCTGGAGTTTAAGTAATTTACAGCTTTCTGTATTTCTCTTGGAAATAAATTATAATCATTTAATGAACGTTTAGTTTTTTGAAATAAAGGATCTGTAGTCAAACCTACTGTTTCCGGAAATTTAAAAGACGAAGAAATATTTTTAATTATATTATCTGGAAAAAAATCTTTTGTTTCACAATGTCCGTAAGGATCGTTGCTAACTTTTAATATATTTCTGTGATAATTTGTTAATTGATTTTCATCAAAATTGTCCATTAGGATAAATCTATTGCATGTTTTTTTAAAATATCAATCGGTATTAATTTTAAAGTTTTTTCATGCGTCTTTTTTAAATAAATAGGACAACCTTTGCCTGCTTCAACAGCTCTAGCATACCAACTTGCACACACACACCAATTGTCTCCATCTTTTAATCCTGGAAAACCAAAATTAGGGTGTGGAGTTATCAAGTCATTACCTGCTTCTTTAAGCCATTCTAAAAACTCTGTATTTACTTTTGCGCAAACTGTATGAACACCACTATCCTTGTTATCGGTGTTACAACATCCATCTCTAAACCAACCAGTTAATGGATTTGCTGAACATTCCTCTAGATCCTCTCCTAAGACGTTTCTTTGAATTTTATTTTTGTCCATAAACATTATAAATATCGTCATCAACGGTTGCATTAAACGATATTGATCTTCTTTCCTCATTTGAGTTTTTAAATGGAAATACACAATGCATCATGTAGTTTGGAAAAAAATACATTTCCCCAACTTTTGGCTCAATATTTATTGTTGACGGAGAAAGAAACATTTTTGAGCCATGAATAAGTTGCAATTGTCCACCTCTATAATTCATATTTTTTGATTTTAATTTTTGAGTATGGCTACCCAATGAACTTGGTACTTTTAAAAAACCTGCGCCAGATATATGTCCACTGTGCCAATGAGTCGGATTGTATTCATTTTCAAATTGTCTTACGACCCACGAAGACTCTATATTAAATTTTGTCATTACTTTGCTAGTTTCTATTTCAATCCACTTTTTTGAACAAGTTGCTAAAAAATTTAGCCAACCACTTGATTTTATAAATTCAGGCTCTAAATGAAATTCTTGAGTTACATCGCCAACCAAATTTTTTCCATGATCTAGTTGAGAGGTTTTATTTTTATCCTCAATAGTTGTATCGACATATTTGTTAAGTTTATTAACGATTTCATTTGGAATTTGCGCCTTAAATACTGATGGTCCAAAATTTCTTATAACTGTAAATTTTATATCTGACATAAATTAAATTTTTGTTGGGTTAGGTTGATCTTTGTATACTTCTTCCGGATCAAACTTTTTCTCTTTTTCCTCAAAATTCATTTTGATTTGTCTTGCATTATCAATTTCTCCCAAAGGTATCGATCTGTAAAAACAAGATCTATACCCAACATGGCAACTTGAGCCTTTGCCTATATCTACAGTTAACCAAATTGCGTCTTGATCATCGTCGATTCTAATTTCTTTTACTTTTTGAATAAAGCCACTTGTTTTACCTTTGTGCCAAATAGATTTTCTTGATCTGCTCCAATAATGTGCCTCTTTTGTTTCAATGGTTAATTTTAAAGCCTCTACGTTCATATACCCGTGCATCAAAATTTCTTTACTATTGAAGCAAGTCGTTATAACTGGAATTAAACCATCATTATCAAATTTGGGCGACAATAAGTCTCCCTCTTCAATATCGTAGACATTTTCTCTTTTTTTAAACATGATGGCTGTTATGTAGCATATTTATAGTTATATTAAATATTTAAAAAAAATTGATAATTATATATAAACCGCCCTATGAAATTAGTTAAAGATACAACAAAAGAAGTTGACCAAAAAGTAACCGATAAAGAGGCTGAAGAAGCATTTATTAAAATATTAAATTGGATGGGTGAGGATCCCGCAAGAGAAGGTCTTATCGAAACTCCAAAAAGAGTCATCAAAGCATTTAAAGAATATTTTAAAGGGTACAACGAAGATCCAAAAAAAGTATTAGAAAAAACTTTTGGCGATGTTGAAGGATATGACGATATGGTCATTCAAAAAAACATTTCTGTGTTCAGTCACTGCGAACACCATATGGCTCCAATTATTGGAGTTGCACATGTGGCTTATATACCAAAAGATAGAGTTGTAGGTTTAAGTAAATTAGCAAGAGTAGTTGAAATCTTTTCAAAAAGACTTCAAACTCAAGAGAGACTTACAATGCAAATAGCAACAACATTAATGGAAGCTCTTGATGCAAAAGGAGTAGCTGTTTCAATAGATTCAACTCATCAGTGTATGACCATGAGAGGTATTAAAAAAGAACAAGCAACAACAGTCACAAATTATTATTTAGGTCAGTTTAAAGAAGATTTAAGTTTTCAAAACAGATATTTAAGATTTATTAGTAAGTAAATCTTCGATATAACTCCATCCATGTCTGGTAAATTCAAAGCAATAGTAATCGACAATCAATCTGAAAAATTTTCAAGAGATGTTAAAGAGTTGGATCTAAGTTTTTTAGATCAAGGAGATGTTCTTGTTAAAATAGATTATTCAGATTTAAACTATAAAGATGCTTTAATATTAAATGATGGTGGTAAATTGGTAAGAGAGTTTCCCAGAATACCAGGTGTTGATTTTTCAGGAAAAGTTTTGGAAAGTAATTCAAATAAATTTAAAAAAGATGATGAAGTAATTTTAACCGGCTGTAGAGTTGGTGAAATTTATCATGGTGGATACTCTCAACTAGCTAAAGTTAATAAAGATTTTTTAATTAAAAAACCAAACAACATATCAACAAGAGAATCTATGGTTATGGGCACAGCTGGGTTTACTGCTTTGCTTTGTGCATTAGCAATTAATGCCCGCGAAGCTATTCTTTTAGGAGAAAAAGTTAACGAAGTACTTGTGACTGGTGCAACAGGTGGAGTAGGATCTGTTGCTGTTATGGCATTAACAAAAATGGGATACAATGTAACCGCGGTAACAGGAAAGCCAGAAAACACAGAATTACTTAAAAAATTAGGTGCAAAAAACGTTATAAATAGATCAGAATTTGAAGGTGAGCCAAAAATACTTGGAAAAGCAATCTGGGATGGCGTAGTTGATACTGTAGGTGGAAATGTATTAGCACATGCAATAACTCAAACTAAACACTCTGGAATTGTTGCAGCCTGTGGAAATGCAGGAGGTGTAAAATTAAATACTAATGTAATGCCTTTCATTTTAAGAGGTGTTAAACTTTGGGGGATTGATTCAATTCAAGTAAGCATGAAGAGAAGGGAATTTGTTTGGTCTCAGGTAGAGAAATTAATTGATTTTAAAATTTTAGAAGAACTTGTACAAGTTATAAGTTTGGATGAACTTATGAATATTTTTCCTAAAATGTTAAAAGGACAAACTTCAGGAAGAATTGTAGTAGATGTGAATAAGTAATATGGATTGGGATAAGCTAAAAATATTTCATGCAGTTGCAGAAGCTGGAAGTTTTACCAGTGCGACTATAAATTTAAACTTAAGTCAATCAGCTATTAGTAGGCAAATTCAAGCATTAGAAGATGATCTTAAAGTAAAGTTGTTTGAAAGGCATGCAAGAGGACTTACTCTTACTGAAAATGGAGAATATGTATTTAAAACTGCACATGAAGTAATTTCAAAGTTGAAAGAGGTTGAAACCACTCTAGGAGATAAAAAAACAAAACCGTCAGGAAAATTAACTGTAACAACTGTTGTTAGTTTTGGCACAACCTGGTTAACCCCAAGAATTCAAGAATTTATGCAGCTAAATCCTGAAATAGAAGTGGAGTTAATTTTTGACGACAAAGAGCTAGATTTAAGCACTAGACAGGCAGATATTGGAATTTTTATGAGAAGACCAAAACAATTAAATTACATACAAAAAAAATTGATAGATATTAATTACCATATTTATGGATCACCAAAATATCTTGAAAAATATGGTTATCCTAAAACTGTAAATGACCTTAATAAACATAGCTTTATTTCTTTTGGTAGAGGTGCACCTTCACCAGTCTATGATCCTGATTGGGCGTTAAAACTAGGGATGAAAGATAATAAAAAGAGAAAGCCACTAATGAAAGTGAATAGTGTTTATGGTTTGTTATTAGCGGTTCAAAGTGGAGTAGGTTTAGCTGCAATTCCAGATTATTTAACAGTTAAGCAGCCCAATATAGTAAAAGTACTTCCAAATGTTGAAGGGCCAATTACTGAGGCTCATTTCGTATATCCTCAATCTCTAAAAAACGTTGCAAGAGTTCAAGCATTTAGAAATTTCCTATATAGTAAGATTTCCGAGTGGGAATTTTAATAAATTAAGCAAAAACGTCGCAGTTACAATATTGATATTGATAATCATTCTCAATGCGAATAGTTATCATTTTCATATAACTTATGCGTAGAAATGGAGATAAATGAAAAAAATAACAAATTTGGCTTTAATAATCTCATTATTTGTATCAACTTTTGCAATTGCTGCTGAGGTAAATATTTTCAATGCAAGACATTATAAAGCTGATGCTGATCTTTATGGAAAGTTTGAAGCAAAAACTGGAATAAAGGTAAATTTAATTAACGGTAAATCAGGTGCCTTAGAAAAAAGAATACTTGAAGAGGGAGCTGACTCATCTGCAGACCTTTACATTACAGCTGATGCTGGAAGATGTGGTGCTATGGATGCAAAGGGTGCGCTTCAAATGGGTTTGACTTCTGCAACCATCAAAGCAGCTGTTCCAAAAACCTTTAGAACAAGTAAGTGGGTTGGAATCGCTAAAAGAGCTAGAATAATTTATTATTCACCTGAGAGAGTTACAGGCGCTGAATTATCTGGAATGACTTACGAAGGTTTGGCTGATCCAAAATGGAAAGGTAGATTAGTAATAAGAAAATCTAGTAATATTTATAATAAATCTCTTGTAGCTTCATTAATTGCTAATAATGGTAAAAAAGCTGCAGCAGCATGGGCAGAGGGAGTTGTAGCTAACATGGCTAGAACACCAGAAGGTAATGATAGAGCTCAAATAATGGCAGTAGCCGCTGGAGAAGCGGACATTGCCGTTGCTAATACATACTATTTAGCTCTCATGTTATCAGGTAAAAAAGGTCCTGAACAACAAGAAGCTGCTAAAAAAGTAAAAGCTTTCTTTCCAAATCAAAATGACAGAGGAACACACATGAATGTTAGCTGTGCTGCACTAGTAAAAGGCGCTCCTAACAAAGCAAATGCAGTTGCTCTTGTGGAGTATCTATTAACACCTGAAGCACAAGAACACTTTACAAATAACACTTTTGAGTTTCCAATGATTGATGGTGTTTCACCAAGTCCATTAGTAGTAAACAACTTAGGATTAGATTTCAAACAAGACATGAAAACTAAGTTAGCTTCTTATGGAAAAAACCAAGCTGCTGCAGTAGAAATAATGACAGCTGCTGGATGGAAATAGATGAAAGAAAAAACAAAATTTATTTCTGATATCGATTATAATAAATCTTCCAAGCCGTGTTCTCCATGTGCTGCGGAGTGTAAAAAGATCGACAAAAGAATAAATAAAAGAAAACTTTCAGAAGTTAGAGCTAAGGAGGTTCCGCATATCCTAAAAGTATTTAATTTTTGATTTTCTTAAATAGTGTCCATGTTTAGGCTTCCCCTTTTCATGGACACTAATACTTTCCATGTTTATAAGGCGGATTATAAATTATGAGAATAAACAGCTGGTACATTTCTTCTTTTTTAATTTCAATTATAGTTGTAATTCCAATCATAACTATATTTTCAAGTTTTTTTCAGGACACATCTAACTATTTCGAAATTCTTAAAGAAACTTTTTTTTTGGAATATGTTTTTAATTCTTTATTTCTTTTATTTGGAGTTTTATTTTTAACTTTCTTTTTAGGAGTAGGCTCTGCTTATATAGTTTCATTTTATGAATTTCCAGGATCCAATTTTTTTAAATGGGCCTTAATTCTTTCATTTGCTGTACCACCATACATTTACGCTTACTCTTTATTTGCGTTTTTTGAAAATTATGGAACAGCATTTACAATTTTAAAATTTTTATTTGGGGATGGAAATTATAATCAACATATTCCAAAATTTAGTGGTATGTTTGGTTTAATATTATCAATTTCATTTTCTCTTTTTGCCTATGTTTACATACTTGCAAGATCCTCATTTTTATATCAATCACAAAACTTAATAGAATTAGGCAAAAACCTTGGTTTTTCGAAATTTAAATGTTTCTATTCAATAATTTTACCCGCTGCAAGGCCCGCTATAGTTGCTGGATTATCATTAGTGGCAATGGAAACATTAGCTGAGTTTGGTGCTGTAGATTTCTTTTCAGTAAACACTCTAACTACTGGTATTTATAATGCCTGGATAGCCTTTGATGACTTAGCATTTGCAAACCGCATATCTTTTTTTCTTTTATTGTTTATTTTTATATTGTTCCTAACTGAGAATTTATCTAGGAGAAAAGCACGATACCATCTGGAGGCTAAGGGTGGGTTTAAGAAAAAGCAAAAAACTAAACTTTATGGCCATAAGGCTTATTATGCATTTTCATTTTGTTTTATTTTATTTTTTCTAAGTTTTCTATTTCCGCTAAGTCAAATGTTATACTGGACAATTAAATTTCCAGAAAATTTATATGACTTAAATATAATTAATCTTTTATTAAATACTTTATATTTAGTTTTTTTATCAAGTCTTGTATTAATATTTTTTGCTTTAATATCTAATTATGGAAATAGAATTTCAAATAAAAAAATATTAAATGTATTATCTACTCTATCAATTTCTGGTTATGCTATACCTGGGGTTATTCTAGCGATAGCTTTCATTACTTTTGTTGCTTGGTTTGATGAGAATATAATTAAGACATTAGGTTTTTTATCTATAAAAAAAATATTTATAGGGTCAGTTTTAGGTTTAGTTATAGTTTACTTTATAAGATTTTACTCATTAGCTTTTAATGGAATTAAGTCTGGATATGAGAAAATGAATATTTCTGTTGATGAAAGTGCTTATCTTCTTGGATATTCTAAAACAAAAACTTTTTTAAATATTCACATTCCTTACTTAAGAAATTATCTGTTGTTTGTAATTATATTGGTTTCATTAGAAATAGTTAGAGAATTACCAATCACACTAATTTTAAGACCTTTTAATTTTGAGACTTTTGCAACTACTGCATATATTTCTGCTTCTGAGGATTTATTAGAGGCTGCTGCAGTCCCATCCTTATGTTTGATTATAATTGCAAGTTTCTTTATTTTACTTACTTCAAAATATATCTTAAGAGAGAGAAGTGAATAATTTTTTTGAAATTAAAAATGCTACATTTAAAGTTTCTGGCTCAGAAAAAGTTAAAAATGTTTCCTTTTCAATAAAAAATGAGGGAGATATTGTATGTTTGCTTGGACCATCTGGAATAGGAAAAACAACTATTTTAAGATCTATTGCTGGATTAGAAAAAATATCTCAAGGTGAAATAATTCTTAAAGAAAAAACTTTATCTTCAGAAAAAACTCACATTGAGCCAGAAGATAGAAAGATTGCTCTTTCGTTTCAGGAAAATAGTTTATTTCCTCACTACACAATTGAAAAAAATATTAAATTATCTTCAAGAAATAACAATAAGGATCAGATAAATATTAATGAATTAATTAAAATTTTAAATTTAGAAAATATCTTAAATAAATTTCCCCATCAAATTAGTGCTGGAGAAGCGCAAAGAGCTTCACTAGCGAGATCGCTGAATTCAAACCCTGATTTATTATTGCTTGACGAACCTCTTTCAAATGTTGATCAAAGTTTTAAAGAGGAGATACAAGTAAAATTGAAACAGATACTTAAAAAGCTTAAGATAACAACAATTATAGTTACTCATGATTCTTACGAAGCATTTTATTTGGGAGATAAATGTGGCGTAATTTTAGATAAAGAACTTAAGCAATTTGATAATCCTTACAATGTGTATCATTTTCCAAATTCCGAAAAAGTAGTTAAGTTTCTAAATAGAGGTGTTTTAATTCCTGCAAAGGTTACTAGTCCAAAAAGTCTAGAAAATGAGGATCTAGGCATAATTACTGGCAATTTTGTAAATCCTGTTGAGATTGGAACAAATGTAAAATTACTTTTGCAGCCTGAAGATTTACAACACGATGATAAAAGTAATTTAAAATTTGATGTTATTGATATAAAATTTAGAGGTACTAGTTTTATTTATACTTTGAAAACTAGTTCTGAAAATTTGTTACCAGTATTTGTTCACTCGCACCATGTTCATCAACATGAAATTAACGATAAATTTGGAATTCGAAAGCCTATACATATAGAACATATTGTTTGTTTCTAATTTGAGTGATAAATAATAATTATGAGTAAACAGATAGACGATAATGATATTGTCATTACTTCAGCTTTCAGGACAGCGATAGGTTCGTTTATTGGAAGTTTATCAGATCACTCAGCTGTTCAATTAGGTTCAGAGGTAATTAAGAAGTGCATAGAACATTCTAATCTTAAAAACAATGAAGTAGATATGGTTTATATGGGTCAAGTTTTACAAACCGGATCAGGACAGAATCCTGCTAGACAATCATTAATTAACTCAGGAATAGAAAACTCAAAATCTGCAACTACAATAAATCAGGTTTGTGGGTCTGGTTTAGCTGCAGTAGCATTGGGTTATAACTCATTAAAATTAAACGATGCAAATATTATTATAGCAGGTGGACAAGAAAGTATGACTAATTCTCCACATTATCAAGTTCTAAGAAAAGGTGAAAAAAATGAAGAAAGTAAAATGGAAGACTCTATGCTTATAGATGGATTAATTGATGTTTATAATCAATACCATATGGGAGTAACTGCAGAAAATGTTGCTGAAAAATACCAAATTACTCGTAAGGAGCAAGATGAATTTGCAGTTAATTCTCAAAACAAAGCATCAGCAGCAATTAAACAAAATAAATTTAAAAATGAAATTGTTCCAATAAAGTTAAAAAACGGAAAAATGTTTGATACAGACGAATATCCTAAAATTGGAACTAATATAGAAAAATTATCTACTTTAAAAACAGTTTTTAAGGAAAATGGAACTGTTACAGCAGGTAATGCATCAGGTTTAAACGATGGAGCTGCAGCTTTAACTTTAATGACATTTAAAACAGCAAAAGATAAAAATTTAAAACCTTTAGCTAAAATTGTGTCGTGGGCCCAGTGTGGAGTTGATCCTTCTATAATGGGAACTGGACCTATTCCAGCTTCAAAATTAGCAATTAAAAAAGCAGGATGGACTGAAGATCAAATAGATTTAGTGGAAGCTAATGAAGCTTTTGCTGCACAAGCAATTTCTGTTAACAAAGAGCTTGGTTTTAATACTGAAAAAATAAATGTAAATGGTGGAGCAATTGCATTAGGCCACCCAATAGGTGCGTCTGGAGCTAGAGTGTTAGTTACTTTGTTGCATGAAATGCAGAAAAGAAAATCAAAAAAGGGACTTGCAACTCTTTGCATTGGCGGTGGCATGGGTATCGCAATGTGTGTAGAAAATATTCTTTAGTTTTTTGATTTAAATGACATTTTTAAGTCTCGGCTTTTTCACTGGATTTAGTTTAATTTTAGCAATTGGCGCTCAAAATATATTTGTAATTGAACAAGGTTTAAAAAGGCAATTCATATTTATAGTTTGTTTAATTTGTGCAATATCAGACTTAATTCTTATATTTATTGGAATATTCTTATTTGAATATTTTAAGTATTATTTTACAAATATTGTTGAATTAATTTTAAATATTCTGTTACTTATTTTTTTAATTTATTTTATTATTAGCAAATTTAAATTTAAATATAAAGAAACTACTTTTAATACTGACAAAAATAAGTCTTCATTAAAAATTATAATTTTAAAAACAATAAGTTTTACTTATCTTAATCCCCATGTTTATTCAGATACAGTATTTTTTTTAGGAAATTTTTCAAAAAATTTTTATATTACTCATAAATATTTATTTGGATTAGGAGCATCAATATCATCGTTTATTTTCTTTTTTTCGTTAGGATATTTGTCAAAATTATTATCAAAACAGCTGAATAATCAAAAAACCTGGGAGGCTATTAATGCTTTTATAATTTTATTTATGGGATCTTTAGCTTTATACATTTTAATTGAGATTGTAATTGATTTGACATCTATGTATTAAAGTTAATAAAATAAATTTATTTATGGCAAATATTAAATTTTCAAATGTAGGCAAATCTTTCGGAGATAATAAAGTAATTAATAACTTTAATTTTCAAGGAAAAGATGATGAATTTTTAGTTTTAGTTGGACCCTCGGGATGTGGAAAATCTACACTTCTTAGAATGATTGCTGGCTTAGAACAAATAGATCAAGGTGAAATTCAAATTAACAATGAAGTAATTAATGAAATGCATCCATCTAAAAGACATACTGCAATGGTATTCCAGTCCTACGCTTTGTATCCACACATGAATGTTTACGATAATATGTCTTTTGGTCTTAAAATAGAAAAAAAAACTAAAGAAGAAATCCACTCAAAAGTTTTAAGTGCAGCTAAAACACTTAAAATTGAAGATCTTTTAGAAAGAAGACCAAAAGAACTTTCAGGCGGCCAAAGGCAAAGAGTTGCAATTGGAAGAGCAATAACTCGAAATCCAAAAATTTTTTTATTTGATGAACCTTTGTCTAATCTTGATGCGGCTCTTAGAGCAGAAATGAGAGTCGAAATCTCCAGACTTCATCAAAAAATAAAAACAAATATTATTTATGTAACTCACGATCAAGTAGAAGCAATGACTTTAGCAGATAGAATTGTCATTTTAAATAATGGCAACATTGAACAAGTAGGAACACCGAACGAAATTTACACAAATCCAGATAATATTTTTGTTGCTCAATTTATTGGAACTCCAAAAATGAATATTTTTAAAATCAATTCTGAGAACATTGTCTCAAACAACAAAATAAATATTTTAGGAAGCAGTATCCCTTTTAGCGGAATAAACTTAGATAAGAAAAATTATTATATAGGTATAAGGCCTGAGCATTTAACTTTAAATGAAAATCAAGAATTTAATTTTACTCCAAAAATTGAATTAATTGAAAATCTTGGAAACGAAAAAATAGTTTATATGGTAAGTGAACATAACCAATTATGTGCAAAAATTTCTAGCGATATTCAAATCAACAACACATTTGGTTTTAATTTAAAAAATATTTTATTATTTGACGAAAATGGTCTTAGGATTAGATCATAATACAACTCAGAATTGTTTAATTCTTTCCCTTTTTATAATGATTCTATTATGAAAAAATGTCTCACCCGATATTCCTAATGAAAAAGTCCTATCTATTGAAACTAATTTTCATTTTTTTTAAGATAAGTTTTTAAAAATAAAGAGAGGGGAATAATGAGTAAAATAATAAAAATATTATCCATCTTAGCACTGTTCATTTCTAGCGCTAGCTATGCGGATATTAAATTTTGGACTACAGAAGTACAGCCTGCAAGAATGGAAAAGCAGGAAGCAATGGCTAAATCTTTTGAGGCTAAAACAGGAATTAAAGTCGAGGTTATTCCTATTGAGGAAAAAGATTTAGGTACAAGAGCTACTGCAGCAGCTGCAGCAGGTGACTTACCTGATGTGATTTATCATACACTTCAATATGTATTACCTTGGGCAGAGGCAGGAATATTAGACGTTGATGCAAATAACGATGTCGTTAAGGCATTAGGCAAGAAAACATTTGCTCCAGGTGCTTTAAAAATGGCAAAAAAAGGTTCTAAAATTGCCGCTGTTCCAGTTGATGGCTGGACACAAATGGTGGTTTATAGAAAAGACCTTTTTGAAAAAGCTGGTTTAGAGCCACCAACTAATTATGCAAATATTGAAAAAGCAATAGATGCTTTATCAAGCAATGATATGTTTGGATTTGTTGCTGCAACAAAAACTGACGAAAACTTTATGAGTCAGGTTCTTGAACACGTTTTGTTAGCAAATGGTGTAAATATAGTTAAAAAAGGTGGAACAAAAAAACAAGGTAAAGCTTTGAAAAATTCATTAGAATTTTACAAGAAGTTAGCAAAAGCTAGTCCATCTGGTGAACTATATTGGAAACAGTCAAGAGAACTGTATTTCGCTGGTAAAACACCAATGATAATATGGTCTCCATTTATTATGGATGAGCTAGCTGGCTTAAGAGACTCAGCGCCACCAACAATAAATAGTGATCCTACTTCACCTGAATTGGCATCTAAGACTGGTTTTATTACTAATTTTAGTGGGCCAAATAATAAAAAAGGTGCAGCATGGGCAGACGTAAGATACTTTGGAATAACAGCTGACGCAGACACTGATGAGGCTAAAAAGTTTATAATGTATTCTATGGACGAAGGTTATACGAATACATTGTCAATTGCTCCAGAGGGTAAGTTTCCAGTAAGAAGAGGAAATTCAAGCGATCCTGAAGCTTATACAAAAGCTTGGAGTAAACTTCCAGTAGGTGTTGATAGAAAAGCACCTTTAACCGACCTTTACTCTGCAGATGTTATAAATAACATTGTAGCGGGTCTAGATACTGCTAACAGATGGGGTGTTAAAGAAGGTGAGCTTTCAAGAGCATCAAAAATTATCAATGCTCAATTCATAAACAGAATCACAAGAGAATATATGGATGATGAGATATCTGTTGATGAAGCAGTTGATAAAATAAATGCAGAGTTAGCTAAATTCTAACAATTTAAATTATTAAAAAAAGCGGATAATATATTTTATCCGCTTTTTTTTATGGAACAAAAATTATCAAATTCAGAAAAAAGAACTGCTTATATATTAACTTTACCAGCAGTATGCCTCGTTTTTGCAATAATACTTTTTCCAATTTTCGCAAATATTTGGATTAGCTTTAAAGAAGTTCAGCTTAAAGATATAAGAATTCCTGAACCCAGAGCAAAAGAAATTATAAAAACTATCCCTGATGAGCAAAATAAAATTAAAATAGTTTATAAATTAAGAAATAGTTCACTATTACAAGAAATAAGAAATGTTAAATTCGAGGATAAATTTTCTGACAATTTCAAACCACTTAACTTAGATGAAAGATGTAACTATAAAAAAAATAAAGTTAGGTGTGATTTTGGAAATTGGCCCGCTAAATATAGAGAAAATTTTGAGATTGTTTTTGAAATTAAGGATAGCGAAAAAATCGATAAAAAAGATATAAAGTCTTCAAAACCAAGGCTGTCAGGAGTCTCTGATAATATATTATTAAATACAAACTTTACTTTAAAAAATTTTAAAAAAGTTATTTTTGAGAACGAATTTGTTGATTTGTTACTTACAACTTTTTATTATACTTTTTTTGGCACTGTAGGTTCTATTGTCTTTGGAATTTTAACTGCACAAATGGTAAATCAAAAGTTTTATGGCAGAACATTTATGCGTAGTGTTTTGTTATTTCCTTATGTAGCACCTGTTGTAGCTCTTGCATATACATGGGAACTTTTACTTGATCCTAATAGCGGAACATTGAATAGTTTATTAGTAAATTTTCAAATTTTAGAAACACCAATTAATTTACTTGGTCAAAAGTATTTAGATATTAATATCCTTGGAGTAAGCTTCAAATTAAGACTTGCACTTACTACAGTTATAATATTTGAAATTTGGAGATATTTCCCATTAGCTTTTTTATTTATTCTTGCACGTCTTCAGGCCATACCAAAAGATCTATATGAAGCTGCAGATGTTGACGGAGCAAGCCCATTCCAAAAATTCTTCAAAATAACATTACCTCAAATAACTGCGGTAATTTCAATACTCTTCATGATAAGATTTATTTGGAACTTTAATAAATTTGAAGATGTTTTTTTACTTACAGGTGGTGCATCAGGCACAAGAACCTTACCAATTAATGTTTATCAACAAGGTTTTGCAATATCAGATATTGGAATGGGATCGGCAGTTTCAATCGTAATTGTTTTGCTCTTACTTTTATTTATGTTTTTTTATTTTAAACTTTTAGGAAAGAGGGCAGATGAAAATTAAAAATCTTTTAATATATTCTATTATTTCGTCATTTTTCTTACTAAGTTTAATATCTATATGGAAAATACTTGTAACTTTGCAAGGTTTAAAATTAGAAAACTTCAATACTACAATTATATTTATACTTGGATTTTTATTTTCTTTTTTTAATGTATTTATAAGTGAAAGATTGAATTTTATTTTTAAATTTTTATTTTTTGCCCTTATTTTCGTTTATGTAGATGGATTTTTAATAAGTAAACTACCAATTTGGTATAATATAGGAATAGTATTTATTTTATATTTTTTTGCATCAAAAACAAAAAAATACAATTCAAATTTTTTGAACAATGAACATTCCACACAATTAATTCTTTTTGATTTTTTAACTTTATTTGGGATAGTTCTTTTTTCATTTGTGATACTTTTTCCTTTTTATATGATGCTAGTTACTAGTTTTAAAACACAAATTGCTTTATTGGTAAATCCATTAGACTTTTCAATTGATTTTAATCAAGATCTAAAAGAATTGTTTAAATCATATTTTGTGATTTTTACTTCGTATAATTTTGGTAAATATATTTTAACTAGTACTATTGTGTCCCTCGGAACTGTGTTTATTACTCTAATTTTTGCTATTCCTGCAGCTTATGCCATAGCTAGACTTAATTTTTTTGGCAAAACATTTATGTCAACATCAATATTGATAATATACATGTTTCCCGCAATAGTTTTGGTAATACCTTTGTATACAGTTTTTAGTCAATTAGGTTTGAGAAACTCTATCAGTGGGTTACTTATTGTCTACACAGCTACTACATTGCCCGTAGCAATTTATATGCTTCAAGGTTATTTTAAAAGTATTCCTAAAGAATTAGAGGAAGCTGCAATTCTTGACAAATTAAGTTGGTTTGGAATAATTATAAAAATAATTTTACCACTAAGCATACCTGCCATTTCATCAGTTGCACTTTATGTATTTATGATTGCCTGGAACGAATTTTTATTTTCTTTAATGTTCTTAGACAATCCAAACTCTTTTACTCTTTCAAGAGCAATTCAATATTTAAGTGGTGACGCAGAAACACCTAGGCAGTATTTAATGGCAGGATCAGTGATAGTAACATTGCCTGTTTTGTTTATATTTGTATATTTTGAAAAATATCTTGTTAGCGGACTAACCGCAGGTAGTGTAAAAGGCTAGAACTAGTGACAAAATTATTAAAAAATGCTCAAAAAACTTTGTTAAATAATAGAAGATCTGGCTACACACTTCCGACTAATAATAATCTTTATCCAGCACAGTGGAATTGGGACTCAGCTTTTATTGCATTAGGTTACTCCCACTTTAATTTAAATTATGCGTTAGAAGAAATTCACACATTATTAAAAGGACAATGGAAAGATGGAATGATTCCACATATTTTGTTTCATGACAAAAATACAAAATATTTCCCTAATCATACAGTTTGGAACTGCGGTAACAAAATTGCATCATCTGGAATAACTCAACCACCAATAATAGTAAGTATTTTAAGACAAATATTGGAAGGTAATAAGATTAGTGAAAAACAAGAAAAAAGAATCAAAGAAATAGTTAAAAAATTAAAGAAATACTTAAAATGGTTTATTCAATTTAGAGATCCAAAAAAAAAAGGTTTAGTATCAATATTACACCCATGGGAAAGTGGTTATGATAATTCATCAATTTGGGATAAGCCAATGAGTCAAGTTAAAGTAGAAAAGGGTTTAAAATATAAAAGAGGAGATATTAAAGTTGTAAATCCCGAGCAAAGACCCTTAAGTAAAGACTATGATCGTTATGTTACGATCAAAAACCATTTAAAAGCTAATAAATATAATCCAAATAAGCTTTACAAAATTTCAAAATTTAATGTAATTGATGTAGGGTTTAATTCTATCTTTTTAAGAGCTTTAAAGGATCTATTAATACTACTTAATAGATATAATATAAATACCTCTAATTTAATTAAATATGTTAAGAAATCTGAAACGCAAATCGTGAAGTTGTATAATAACAAAAAAAATATCTTTTATGCTTATGATGTAAAAAATAAAAAGAAAATTACAGTTCCATCAATAACAAATTTTTTTATTTTGTATGCAGATATTAATAATAACTTACTAAATAAGAAAATTATTAATAGTTTAAAAAATTATAATAAAGGAAAAAAATATTTATTTTCATCTATTAAACCCGACCATAAAAGTTTTGAAGAAAAAAGATATTGGCGGGGACCAATATGGATTAATTGTAATTGGATTATTTATCAAGGATTGAAAAACAAAGATAAAATATTTTCAGATTATATCAAACGCAAAACAATAAATTTATTAAACAAAAAGGGTTTCCATGAATATTATAGCTGTAAAAATGGTAATGCTATGGGTGCTTATAATTTTTCTTGGTCTGCTGCTTTGTATTTAGACTTAGTATTAAATAAAAATTAGTTAATTTGAAAATCCATATTTTCTAAGTCTAACATCGCCTGTTCTAGCGTGGGCTTCCATTCCCTCATATCTTGAAATTCTAGCACATGCTGCGCCAACTTCTTTTGTAGATTCTTTAGTCATTCTTTGAAAACTTAATGTTTTAATAAATTTTCCAACAAACAAACCTCCAGTATATCGTCCCGCACCTTTTGTTGGTAATATATGATTTGTACCCGAACATTTATCTCCATAAGCAACCGTTGTTTCTTCCCCTATAAACAAAGAACCATAATTTTTTAATCTTTCATGAAACCATTTAAGATTTTTAGTTTGAACCTCTAAATGTTCTGGAGCATATTCGTCACTTATCTTTGCAATTTCTTCATCAGTATCACAAAGAATTACTTCACCATAATCTTTCCAGGCTGCAGCTGAGTTCTCTCTTGGTAGTTCAGGTAAATCTGCAATTAGTTCAGGAACTCTTTGCATAACGTAATCTGCAACTTTTTTACTTGTTGTAAAAAGCCATGCTGGTGAATTATATCCATGCTCTGCTTGTCCAACTAGATCATACGCTACCATTTCAGGGTCAGCTGTTTCATCTGCAATTACTGCAATCTCTGTTGGTCCTGCAAATAAATCAATACCAACTTTACCAAATAAAATTCTTTTTGCTTCGGCAACAAATTGATTTCCAGGTCCAACCAAAATATCTGCAGGTGCATTGCCAAAAAGACCATTAGTCATTGCTGCGATAGCTTGAACACCACCTAGGTTCATAATTACATCTGCACCACATAGATCTGCTGTGTAAACGATTGATGGATGAACACCAATATTAGGTTTAGGTGAACTACAAACTAAAATATTTTTTACACCCGCAACTTTAGCGGTAGTTACACTCATGACAGCTGAGGCTATATGAGCATATCTACCTGCGGGCACATAACATCCTGCGGTATTGACTGGAATTAATTTTTGTCCTGCAAATAATCCATCAGATAATTCTACTTCAAAATCTTGACCATAATTTTTTAATTGCGCCTCAGCAAATTTTCTAACTCTTTCGTGTGAGAATTGAATATCATCTTTTGTTTTCTGATCTAGATTTTTTTTTATTTCTTCAATCTTTTCTTTTGATACAATTACTTCTCCTTCGTATTTATCAAATTTTTTTGAGAGTTCTTTACAACCATCTTCTTTTGTTTTTTCTATATCTTTTAATATTTCTTCAACAATCTCTCTTGTTTTACTATCATCCGTTGAAGACGTTTTCGGTGATTTTTTCAAATATTTTATAGCCATATTTTTTTACAAGGTTTTTATAATATAATTTTCAATTAAACAACTAGTCTAAAGCAACCACAGCAGCAGCTATGGATGCAAGTCTAGCAGGCGCTTCATCAGATCTACTTGTTATGACTACTGGAACTTTACCACCCACAACCACTCCTGCAGCACAAGCTCCCATAAAGTATATCATCATTTTTACAAGTGAATTTCCTGTTTCTACATTTGGAACTAATAAAATATCTGCTTCTCCAGCAACTTCATTTTTAATACCTTTAATTGCAGCAGATTTTTTTGAAATCGCATTATCAAAAGCTAAAGGACCAAAAACGTCAGCATCAATATTTTCTGATTTTGCAAGCTTTGTTAATTCCTTTGCATCTAAAGTTGTTGGAACGCTATCAATGACTTCTTCTGTAGCTGATAAAATTGCTACTTTAGGTCTTTCTATTCCTATTCTTTTTGCAAAATTTACAACATTTTTTAAAATATGCATTTTTGTTTTTGCATTTGGCGCGACATTTAAAGCTCCATCAGTAATAATAATTGGATTATCATCTTTCTCTAAAGTCATATGCCAAACATGGCTTAGGCGAGTTTTGTTAATTAATTTATGCTGTCTTTTAAGAACTTCTTTCATCAAAATATCTGTATGTATATGACCTTTAACAATAATACGAACTTTATCATCCGAGGCTAATTTCGCAGCAATTTCCGCTGTGTTATTTTCTATTGGTTCGTGAATAATTTCAAAATTTGAAATATCCCATTGTAGTTCATCCGCACATTTTTGAATTTCATTTTTATCACCTATGAATACTGGCTCTATAAGTTTTTCATTTACCGCATCAAATACTGCTAGCATTGGAAGAGGCTTTCCAGCATTAACTATTGCAGCTTTTATATCTTTTTTTCCACTAGCCTTTTCAAGCAAGTTATGAGGACAAACTACTTTTTTATCTGATAACATTGGATTTCTTATATTTCTTTTTCACTATTCTATAAAGAAATTTTAACAAATTTATGATTTTATGATATTTAAAGTGATATGGAAATTGTTACAAAAATAGCACCAATTGCACTTGCATTGATTATGTTAGGTCTAGGACTTGGACTTACAGTGCAAGATTTTACTAGAGTTATAAGAACACCTAAAGACTTTTTGGTAGGATTAATATCTCAACTTATAATTTTACCAATAGTTGCTTTTATATTAATTAAGTTTTTAGGTACTGCTCCAGAAATTGCACTTGGAGTGATGATTATTGCTGCCGCTCCAGGAGGAATTACCTCTAATATTCTTACTAAATTTGCAAATGGAGATGTTGCACTATCAATTTCATTAACAGCTATAATAAGTATAGTTAGTATAATTACAGTGCCATTAATTGTATTTACTTCTGCAGATCTTTTGGGAATAACCTTCGTGTCAGACAAAATAAATATTACAGGAACAGCATTAAAAATGGCACTAGTTGTTGCATTACCAGTATTTGTTGGAATGATAATAAGAAGATTCGCTGATAATTTTATTTCTTCAAGAACATCAATTATTAACAAGATTACTGGTTTTTTATTTTTAATAGTATTTATTGCTATTTGGATCGAGGAAAGAGACAATATTTTAAATTATCTTACACAAGCAGGATTAGTAGTCTTGAATTTAAATATTGTAATGATGGCAATTGCATACTTTCTTGCTAAAAAATTTGCAACAGGAATCCAGCAAGTAAAATGTATATCTTTAGAATGTGGACTTCAAAATGGAACCTTAGCAGTTTTTGTAGCTACAGAAATTTCTAATGAAGTTGTTTATATGATCCCTACAGCAGCCTATGCACTAATAATGTATATAACAGGGTTTTTGTTTATTTGGTTTTTGAAAAATTCGACTTAAGAATTATTTGATTAAATATTTTTGCAGTAAAATCGCTAAATTCATTTAAAGAATTGTTCTGTATATTGTACATTTCTACTTTATAGGTACCTTGATCACCAGGATGAACTAATTTATTTTTATCCATATACAAATGCTTATTTAAAAGTAAAGGTTTAAGCTTTCTTGTAACAGTAGGCCTTGGAATTCCAGTGATATCAGAAAGAGACATTGTATTTATTCCTTGTGTTTCCAGTTTTTCAATATCTAAACGCCAACTAGAAATATCTACTTTAGGAGTCTTTTTTTCTAATCTCATTTTATTAGCTCTATGAAGCATTGGTATGCACCATATAATAAATTTTTCAGTATCATTATTAAAAAATTTTTTCCAATTATATAACCAATTAAAAATAAACTTATAATAATGATACCACGTATATGTTAAATTCGACTTCATTGCATTCGTAATTGCTTCTTTTTCAATATCTTGATTAATAATATTATTTTTTCTACAAATTTTATAAATTATATAAAAAACATTAGTTAAATTTTTCATAGTATTAATTGGTTCTACTAGTTTAATAGCAGTTTTATCTATCATTAAATGTTTACCTTTTTTTTTAATGACACCTATTTTTTCAAGTTCAGCCACCTTACGTCTAGTTGTTTCTTTTGGAATATCGAGTGCTTTTGCTATTTCAACAATATTTATTTTTTCAATATCAAAGTGATCGGTTTTATAAAATGTATCATAACTTACTTTTATAAAGTTATCATAATAGAATGTTACAGTTTTTCTAAACAAGTAACCCAAAATGATATATTTGTCCGCATCGTTAAAAGCTTTGTATGTTCCAGTTATCCATTCACTAAGAAATGACATATATTCAGGTGCAAAATCTAAGTAATTCTGAGATATTATTATTTTTAAATTAGCTTTATCTACTACAGAATTTATATTTGGTATTTGAGACAATCCCCCTCCTAACCCATTTTGGTCTAAGCTAAATAATAAGTCAACCCATTTTGAACATCAGTAATTCTTAACAATTGAGCAATTATATGATTAAATTTAAAATATAAAAATGAGTATTGAATCTTTAAATAGAACATCTGTGATTTCTGAAGTTTATCCAGAAAAAATTTCTGCTAAAAAAGACTTGTCCCCAAATAAAGTAAATATAGATGTTCTTAAGAAAAGAGTGTTAGAGGAGAAGAAAAAAGAAAGATTTCAAAGCAGGATTTTAATGGGAATGTTTTGTCTTTCGCTTGCAATTCTGGGGTATATCGTTGTTTAACAAAAAACATTATAAACCGTTAAATATATTATTTCTGACTTTATCGATTGCAACTCTTGCTTGGCTAAGTTCAGCTTTTATCTAATAGATATATTTCATCTAATATTTTTGTAGGAATATTAATTTCTTTCTTTGAATTATACTTAAACCTCATTACTTTTTTTTCTCCAGGGTAGTATATATTTTTAATTCCTTTGAGTTTAGGTAATTTTTTAACATTTTTAATATTTTCTTTTATACGTTCCACATAATTTTTTATAAATAAATTGGATTTAAAAGTAAAAAAAAGATGACCAATGTTTTGTGGGCCAGTAAAGTCATCAAATGGATCTTTTACTTTTCCACCATGATTTCCTCCAGTTATAACACCTGATAAAATATCAATCATCCAAGCTAGGCCTGATCCCTTAAATCCAGCAATAGGAAGTTGTAAACCTTTCAAAGCTTTTATTGGATCAGTTGTTGGTTTTCCATTTTTATCTAAGGCAACACCTAAAGGAATTTTTTTTTTAAGTTTTTCTGCAACTCTAATTTTACCTCTATTAATCATAGAAATTGATGCATCTAAAACAAATGGTATCTTTGTATGTGTAGGTGCAGCAAAGCAAATTGGATTTGTCCCAAATAAAGTTTTTTTTGAACCATAAGGCGCTACTGCTGGAGGTGCATTAGTAAAACAAAAAGCTATTAATCCATTTTTTGCAGCTCTTTCAGCATAGTATCCAGATAATCCATAATGACCACTATTTTTTACCGCAACTAATCCTAAACCTGTTTTTTTAGCATTTTGTATTGCATAATTAATACCAAGATCCGCGCCTATAAAACCTACTGCATTGTCTGCATCAATATTAGTTATTGATGATGAAGTTTTTTTAATTCTAATTTTTGGTTTTGGATTTATTACTTTTTTATTTATTCTTTTACAATAAGAAGCTAGTCTTGCCACTCCATGTGATTTAGCACCAACTAATTCTGCATTGATTATTGCATCTGCACAAATTATTGCATGTTTTTTTATTAATCCATGTTTTTTAAAAATATTAATAATTAAATTTTTTAAGATATTTTTTTTCATTTAAAATTATTAATTAACTCTTCAATAATTTTTTTTGTATTATATTTTTGCTTCCATTTAGGATAATGATTTTTAAACTTATCTAAATTTGATATATACCAAATATGATCACCAACTCTCGGTGTTTTAATTATTTTTCTTTTAATATTTATTTTACACAATTTTTCTACCATATCTAAAGCTTCTAAAATTGAACAGTTTGAAAATCTTCCCCCTCCCATATTATATACTTCGCCATATCTTGGTTTTTTGTAAAATTCCCAGAAGCAGTTAACAAGATCTTCGCTGTGTAAATTATCGCGAACTTGCTTTCCTTTATAACCAATCATTATATATTTCTTTTTTAATAAACTTGTTTTTACCAAGTATGATAAAAAACCATGAAGTTTTGCACCACTATGATTTGGACCTGTTATACATCCTCCTCTAAAACATACAGTTTTTAATCCAACATTTTTACCATACTCTTGAACTATTAAATCTGCATATGTTTTAGAAACACCAAAAAAACTATGTGTTGAATTATCTATAGAAAAATCCTCATCAATCCCCTTAAAATTTTTATCTTTATTTTTTAATTCCCATCTTGTTCTATTTTCATAAATTTGAAGTTTATTTGGACTGTCCCCGTAAACTTTATTTGTTGACATAAAAATAAACGGTGCGTTTGGACAAAATTTCTTGGTCAATTCTAAAAGGTTCAATGTTCCGGTGGCATTAACATGAAAATCCAGAAATGGAAATTTTTTACCATAATCATGCGATGGTTGAGCAGCACAATGAATTATCAGAGAGATTTTATTTTTGTTTTTTTTAAATATTTTTTCTAATCCTTCATAGTTTCTAATATCAATACTAAAATGTCTAAAGTTTTTATTTCTTTTTTTTAAGTTATTTTTTATCCAAACAGTTGAACCATCATTCCCAAAAAAAAATTTTCTTAAATTATTATCTATTCCAATTACATCAAAACCTTTATCAGAAAAAAAATTTACAGATTCTGATCCAACTAAACCACTTGATCCTGTTATAATTGCTAAAGGCATTAGAAGTACTTTTTTATATTATTTTTATTTTTTGATAACCAGCCATATATATCTTCTACTATTTTACGTATATTTTTTTTAACTTTCCATCCATAAATTTTTGAAACTTTGGAGTTATCAGTTACAAAATATGGAATATCATAATTAGAGGTTCTAGAAATTTTACCTATTTTAATTTTATTCCCTGTAATTTTTTCACATATTTTAGTGAGTTCTTTAAGTGACGTTTTAGAATAATTAGAACCACCAACCGTAAAGGTCAAATTATTCACTTTAAATATTTTATTAATTTGTAGATAAATTAATTCACATAAATCATTAATATGAAGCACATCTCTAAGCTGATGCCCATAACCACCATAACCAATATAATTTAATTTTAAATTATTTAAATGCTTCCAAACCCACAAGCTTACAAAACCTTGGTCTTGTTTGCCGAATTGTAGAGGACCAGATATAACTCCGCATCTATTAATTATATATTTAATATCATACTGATAAGAAAATTCTTCAATTAGCATTTCTGAAGATAATTTAGTAAAACCATAAATTGATTTTGGACCGATTGTACTACTATTTTCATTTATCTTATTTTTAATTAAAATTTTTTTTTTTATATTTTTATTTTTAATGAGATTATTAAGCATGTTTAATGGATAAACTCTGCTACTAGAAAGAAAGATTATTTTTGATTTATCTTTTTTTGCTTTTTTTAAAATATTATACGTTCCAACCAAATTTGTATTAAAAACCTTATCTGTATTTTTTTTTGAAACTTCAACGGCTGCTTCTGCGCAGCAATCAATAATTAAATCAAATTTAGGTAAAGATTTATATTTTTTAAAATTGGATATTTCAATTTTGTAATTCTTGATTTTTTTCTTTTTTAACAAACTCAAATTATATCGTGATCCTTTTCGCGATAAATTATCTAAACTAGAAACTTTGTATTCTTTATTAATTAGATACAAACAAACATTTGTTCCAACAAAACCACAACCACCTGTAACTAGTATATTCATATATTGTTATGTAATTTATAAATTATTTAAATCTTATATAAGAAAGTGTAAAGATATTTATATGCATTATAATTTAAAAACTTTATCAAAAAAAAATTTATTTTTAATTTCCCTTGTAATAATTGGAGTATTGATAAAATTTTATAGCTTTAATAATGAGGACTTGTGGTGGGATGAGCTTTTATCTTTTTGGGTTTCTGATCCAAGCTATACTTTTTTTGAAACATTTAAAAGAAACCTAGAAGTAAATGATGGTTCACAATTAATATTTACATATTTGCTAAAAGTTTATTTTGCTATTTTTGGTTATGATCCAAATATATCAAGGTTATTAACTATTTTCTTTGGAATATTATCAATACCTTGCCTTTTTATTTTAACTAATAAGCTCAAAATAAAAAATACACTTCCTCTTCTTCTTTTTCTTTTCTTGTTCAATAGCTATTTATTAAGTTATGATCATGAATTACGATCTTATTCTTTTGCGATATTTATTTCTCTGTTAAACTTTATTTTTTTTATCAATTTAATTAATAAAAAAAGAAATATTGATTTTATATTAGTTTCATTAATAAATTTGATTGGAGTGTTGAATCATACTTTTTTTATTTTAATTTCATTTTCCCAATTTATTTTTTTAATTATTAACAATAGATTTGATAAAATATTTATAAAATATATTTTATTTCATATTTTTGTTATTTTTATATTTTATGTTATTTCAAAAGAGTCTTTGTCTACACAAATTAATATAGATGAATTTTGGATACCAAGTGTCAGTTTGGGATTTCTTGTTGACTTTTTCTTTTCAAGATTTTTCTCGTCAAAGATTTTAGGTTCTATATATTTAATAACTTTTATATATCTAATTTATAAAAATAAAAAATTATTTTTTAAATATAATTCATTTTATTTTTATTTATTAATACTTATATCTACTTCTTATTTCATACCTTATGTGTATGGTTTAATTAAAATTCCAGTACTTACTGATAGATATATATTATTTATTATTGTTCCAATTTTAATATTAATATCTTCAGGTATAAATAATTTAAATAATAAAAAACTACAAAATATAATTATTATTGTTATTGCACTTTCAACTTTCTCAGACACATTATTTAGAATATTTAAAAATGATATAACTAAGCCCGAATTTAAAAAAGCTATTAATTATATAGAAAATAGTTCGACTAATATAATTTTAATTAATAATGAACATAATTTTAAAATTATTCAAAATTACCTTATAAAATTAAACCCAAGTCTAAATATTGTAAATAAAATCACTGCTAATGAAAAAAAATTATGGAAATTATGTTATTTACCATCCACTAGTTTTTCTTGCGATATTCAAGAGGATGAAAACAAATTACTTCAATTGAAAACTGAGGATTTTAACTTGATTGTAATAAAATTATATAGAAATATGTAAGTTAATTATTTGTTATTTTTTTTATTTAGTAAAATTCTTTCAAGTAAACAATATAACAAAGTAAACATATACATTGATCCCAATTCATTTACTTTAAATTTAGAATAACCTTTTTTTCTATTTGTCCATTTTATTGGAATTATTTTAAATTTATGTTTTCTATTTATTATTTTAAGAGGAAGTTCTAGAAATATATTAAAGTGCTCAGATACTAAGGGAAATAAACTGACTAAAGTTTTTCTTTTGTAAATCTTAAAAGCATTTGTAAAGTCATTATATTTTGAAAAAAAAACTATTCTCACAATATTATTAAAAATTCTATTAAGAATTAATTTAAATGTTGGATAGTTTTTAACCATCGATTCATTTGAAAATCTTGTTCCAAAGATAGCATCTAAATTTGAGTTATTTATTTTTGAGTAATATTTTATTAAATCATTTATATCATCAGACATATCAGCCATAAAAATTGCTATATAATTATGTTGAGATTTCAATATTCCAGTTGAAATTGCGCCACCTAAACCTTTCTTTTTATTTTTTATTAATTTTATATGTTTTTTCTTTGAAGAAATTTTATTAATTATTTCTATTGAATTATCTGTACTGAAATCATCTACTAAAATTATTTCAAATTTTTTTATTTTAGATTTAATTTTATTTAATTTATTTAAAGTATATGATATTTGTGAGCTTTCGTTATGTACTGGTATTACTAATGATAGACTCATAAGTGGATTATATAATATATGTCATTTATTAAAAAAAACCTATTTCTCTACGCTTTACTTTTTTTTTCAATATATATAACTACCTTTTTTTGGAAATTTTTACATATTCCTTATAACTCAGACATTGTAGGAGAATATTCAATAAATAACTACAACGCTATTAACGATATTTTAAAGTATTTATTTTTTATTCTATTCCCGTTGAGTGTATATGTTTTAAGCAGAAGAATAATATTTAATGATGAAATATTAAAAAACCTTAAAAATTTAAAAATAGAAAAACAATCGAAAGAATTTACTAATAATTTAAATTATTTTTTTTTTATTTTAATTCTTTCATTAATTTTTGTTTTAGATTTTATTTCAATTTCTTGGATAACTAGTAAAATTGACATTTTTCATGCTGGTCAGAAATTATATCCAGCATTTAAGTATATAACTGATAAAAGTATCTGGTCTGAAACATATATAATAGTAGGTGCATTTTATGAAGTTTTTTTAACAGTTATTTCTTGGAAATTATTAGGAGCAGAAACAATAGGCGCATCAATTGTTGGTGAATTATTTTTAGTACTTATAACAAAAATATTATTAATATTTTTAATTTATCAAGTTTCAAAATTAACTAATTTTAAATTTAGTTTAAAAATTTTGTATTTTTTTACGTTATCTTTTTTTTCGATTTATTTGATTGATTTTAATATTTACTCGGGTGACTTAATTTCATGGCGAGATTTACCAATTTTACTTACTTTGTTTTTATTTTTTTTAATTTTAAATGACTCTAATAACAAAAATTTTATTTCTTTCATAATTGGGATGGTTTCTATTGCAGTATTTTTATGGAGTATTGATCGGGCTATAATTAATACAGCTCTTTTATTGTTTATCTGTCTATTTTTCGTTCAAAATAAACTTTTTAAAGAATTAATTTATTTGTTTGTCTCAATTATTTCTTCTATTTTTTTTATTTATTTTTCTTTAGATAAAGAGTTTTATTATTTTATTGAAAATACATTTTTAATTTTAAAAGAGATAAATAATATACATGGATTAATACATCCTTTGCCATTTTCAGATGATCCAAATGCATCAAGAGCAACCAAAACCTTATTATTTATTTTGTCTAGTCTTATTATTTCATTCAATTTAATTTTAAATATTAGATCTAATGTTAATAATAATTTTAAAATTTTACTTTTAACTATTTCAATTTTATCTTTTTTTACTTATATCCACGCAATTGGAAGATCCGATGGTGGGCACATCAAACAAGCATTTGGATTTCCAATTATATTTTTTACGATTCTCATTGTTTATTATTTATTTAATTACTTAAATAAATTGCTTAATTTAGAAAGTTTAATTGAACATAGGTTAAAATATGTATTATTTTTCTTTTCTATAATATTTTTATTTAATTCTAATTTTGACGTTAAAAAAATTTTAAATTTTAACAATAGTTTTAATGAGTTTGTGACAAAAGAAGATAAGCATTTTATATCAAATGAGGATTACGAATTTATTCTAGAAGTAAATAAAATAATAGACGAGGAAAAATGTATACAATTATATACAAATGACTCAATTTTGCTTTATCTTTTGAAAAAAACAAGTTGTTCAAAATATTATTGGCCATGGTCATACGGATCCAGTAAAACACAGGAATTTTTAATTAATAATTTAAATGACTCTAAGTTTATAATTACTAATGGATACTCTGATAACTGGGGAACTCCATTTAATAAAAAATTTATTATCCTTGATCCTTATATAAAAACAAACTTTTCGTATGTGAAAACAATTAGCAACAGAGCGATTAGATATAAAAATTAATTAAAACCACCTAATCATTCCTATTACACCAGCTGATGCATAGAATAATTGCAATAACAGTATTCCGTTATGTTTACCAATAAAAGCCCATAGTCCAATTAAGATTGCTGATATTAGTAATAATGTAAAACCAAAAAATTCTGCACCTATATTTAATGCAACTAATAAAGAATAAATAATTGCACTTATCACTCCAGACCATTCTAAAATTTTTTCTTTTTTCATTAACCTTTTCCTCTCCATGGAATTGTTTTATCTATTATTTTTCTAATTGTAATATCAAATAAAAGACCCAACATACCCATAACAAATATTGTTATCCAAATAACTTCGTATTGCATATATTTTCTTGCTACATTTTCAACAAAACCAATTCCAGTTGTACCTGCTAAAAATTCTGCAGCAACCAAAGTTCCCCAGCACATTCCAACAGCAACTCTTATTCCTGTTAAAATTTCGGGAAGCGAATTTGGAAAAATTACTTCTCTAAGAATTTGCCATCTTGATGCTCCAAGAGAATGGGCAGCATGTATTTTAGATAATTGTGTGCCCGAAGCACCAGCTCTTGCAGAAATGATCATTATTGATAATGAAACCATAAATAAAAGAAAGATTTTTCCTACGTTATCAATTCCAAAAACAGTAATTACAAGAGGGGCCCATGCTAATGGTGGAACAGGTCTATATAATTCAACTAAAGGGTCAAAAAATCCTTTAGCAAATCTATTTAATCCCATAAAAATTCCAAGTGGAACACCTAAAATAATTCCAAAGACTAAACCTAAAAAAACTCTTAAAAATGAGTCCCATATATGGCCAACTGGCACTGGTATTTTAAACGCCTCAAAGTTTCCAGTAACAATATCTAAAACTTTACTTTTAAAATTTGGTTTTACTTGTCCATCTGAACTATGAATTGGATATTTCCCAGGAATTATATCAGCTATCCAGTCCGGAAGTATAAATCCAACTATTTTATTAACACCCATCATTTCATACCAAAACATTGGAACAAATTTAAATCCTACACTTGGTTTGAGCATGTCTGCAAAAATTCTAAATGTATCTGACGGCTTCGGTAACCATCTTCCCGGTCCATCCTCTGCGCAAGTAGGTCCACTACTAACAATTGTTCCTCCAGGAAAGAGTAATGCATCTTTAGTAGCAATAGAGCCTTGCTCTTTCTTTTGAACATTATCAAAATTTCTTACAGCTTGCTCAAATTGCACAAGTGTAGTTGGTGGAAATATGCTCGCAAACTGAATTCTTTTATTTAATTTATTAATTTCCTTTAGTAAGGTTATTTCTAATTCTTGATTATCATTTAATTTATCTCGATGATTTTTAATGTCTGATTTTATGTCATTTGTTAACAACTTATATTGTGGATTATGATTTCTTATTTGAAAAAATTCATCACTAATTAATGTTAATTCCTCTGCAGCTTTATGATATTTAAGACCTAATTTTGTTTCAGGTAATGGAGGTATTTCCATTCCTGTTGCTCCCCATCCAAGCTGTTTACTTAAACCTTCATTTAATATTCTTTCTTCATCTAAAGCTAATGCTGGTGGAAAGTTATTGGTTGGAAAAACATTTGTTAAATTGTTTATCCTATCAGTTAATTTATTGATTGTATTTTTTGTTTCAAATTCTAAATATTTTTCGTTAGTTAAATAGGGTATCGATAATTTGATTTTTTCTAAAATATTTATGTAAGTATTTTTATCAACTTCACTTAAATTTGGATTTGAAGATATTTCAGATATATAATTTTGAATATTTTCATTTTCTCTATGAATTATAGCTGTACTTTTATGTTGTCTTTCATCAATGGGAAAAAGATATTTAAGAGAAAGCATGGATTCTCTTACTTTTGCCACTTGACAGATTTCATTTGCAGATTTTGGATAAAAAGCTTTTGCAATATCCCATGAATAATAAAGCCATAGAAATAATAAAAAACTACTTCCAACAACAACCCAGTGAATACCACCTTTAGATCTCTCTGGATTTCCAAAAACAGCATCAGACTTTTCTGTTTTAATTAATCTTTGTCCATATAAAATTGCACCTATAACAGCAAATATAATTAAAAATGTAAGACTTGATATTATCACCCTGCTTCTTTACCCATTATTTCTTCTTCCATATTCCAAATCATTGATAAAATTTCCTCTCTTTTTGAAACGAATTCTTTATCATTTTTAATTTCTCTTAAATCTTGATTTAATCCTTTTGATGCGAAGGGGAGTTTATATTCTTTGTGTATTCTTCCTGGCCTTGGAGCCATCACATATACTCTCTCTCCAAGTAAAAGAGCTTCTTCAACTGAATGTGTAATTAAGATAATTGTTTTTCCTGTTTCTTTCCAAATCTTTAGAACTAGTGATTGCATTTTTTCTCTTGTCAAAGCATCTAATGCACCTAGTGGCTCATCCATTAAAATTAATTCTGGGTCGTTAATTAAACATCTTGCAAGAGCTACTCTTTGCTGCATTCCACCAGATAATTGATACGTTGGTGTATTTCCAAATCCTTTAAGACCTACGATTTCTAACCATTCCTCAACTTTTTTTTCTGTTGTTTTTTGATCGACCTTTTTCATCCTTAATCCAAAATTTACATTTTGGGCAACAGTTAACCATTCAAACAAAGCACCTTGCTGAAATACCATTCCTCTTTCAACTCCTGGTCCATTAATTTCATTTCCACCTAATGTAATTTTGCCTGAAGTGGGTCTTAAAAATCCAGCAGTAATATTTAACAATGTTGTTTTTCCACATCCTGAAGGACCAAGAACTGTTAAGAGTTCACCTTTTTTCAATTTGAATGTTACGTCTTTAAGAGCATGAACAGTTTCTCCTTTTGGAGATCTAAATACCATGTTTAAATCTTGAGAAACTAAATCACTCATGTGGACAATATATTAGAATTTTATAAAAAAAATAGGCACCAATTTTAATAATTGGCGCCTATCAATTTTTATTTACCCGATTATAAACCTGGCAAGTAATCTGTTGTAACTACTTTTGAGTAGTCTTTTAGAGCAGGATTTTCTGCAGTTGCAAACATATTACCCATTACATCAAGGTATTTCATTAAAATACCACCTTTATTCATGTATTTAGATTTAATTGTATTTGCATCTGGAAACTCAAATCCACTCATTTGACCTTTAGTTGCATCAAGACTCATTCCTGCGTCTTTTGCAATTATGTTCATGTTTGATTTTCCAGCTCTGTGATTAGCATTTGCTTCATGAGTTACTTCAATAAAAGTAGAAACCATTCCTGGATTTTCTTTTAAGAATTTGTTTGTAACCGAAACAACATCAATACCAGCGATACCTGCAGCTTTAGCCTCATCAACTGTTAATACTCTTTTTCCAACTTCAAGAGCCTTTTCAATTGAAGCACCACCAAATAAACATGCCATTGCAACGTCACCGTTAACAATTGCAGCTGAACCATCTTCAGGGTTCATATCGATTACTTGCATAGCATCAGCGTTTGCACCGACTGCTTTCATTGTTTCTCTGAATACGTAATCAGCCATTGTTCCTAGAGGAACCGCAACTTTTTTACCTTCTAATTCAGAAGCATTAGATTTTGTAATACCAGATGAATTAGCAACTACACAAGTAGTACCACCCATTCCATATAATACAGCAACGTCTACCAATTTAATTGGAGCTTTAGCGTTTACAGCGTTTACAAACGGAGTAAGACCTTGCGAGTATGAAATATCTATATCACCAGAAAGCATAGCTTCCGTCATTTCACCACCAGTTGCAAAGTTTGTCCATTTTACTGGTACACCAAAAGCTTTATCAAAAGTTTTTTTAACTTTAGCTTCTTGGTTTGGAGTTGCCCACTCTAAGAAAAATGCAATCCTAACTTCATTCGCTGCAGAAAATGCAGACGAAATCATCAAGTTAAGAGCAAAAATACTTCCTAGAATAAAACTAATAATTTTTCTCATTTATTCTCCTCTTTATTGTTTAAATTAAATTTAATTTATAAACGTAAGTAAAAATCAATTTTGAAACAATGTAAATGATAGAATTAGGATGCGTTCAAAATGAGTGTTGCTATAAATTTTATTTCAATTATAGGTTGAAGTAAATTATGAGTGATTTATTAGTGCAAAAAAGAATATTTTAGTCTATTCATTCAGAATTAACAGTTAGAAAAAAAATTATGAGTTCAAAACCATCAGTACCTAATTCCCTAAATGAACATTGGATGCCATTTAGCTCTAATAAAGATTTCAAAGCCAATCCAAGATTAATTGTTGAAGCAAAAGGTGTTTATTTAAAAAATCATCAAGGACAAACCCAAATAGACGCGAGTTCCGGATTATTTTGTAATCCATTAGGACATGGCAGACAAGAAATTATTGATGCAATTACTAAACAATTACAAACCTTAGATTATGCACAACCCTTTCAACAAGGATTTGGCGGTTCATTCGAATTAGCAACTAGAATTTCTAAACACACTCCAGGAAATTTGAATAGAATGTTTTATACAATCTGTGGATCAACTGCTGTCGAAACTGCAATTAAAATTGCAATTGCTTATCATAGAGCAAGAGGTGATAGCCAAAGATTTAGATTCGTTGGTCGAGAGAGAGGTTACCATGGAATGAATATTGGAGCCACTTCAGTTGGAGGAATGGTTAATAACGTTAAAACTTTTGCAAGTGTTTTAATGCCAGGCGTAGTTCATATGAGACATACACATTTACCTGAACATAAATTTATATCTGGCCAACCAGAAACAGGAGTTGAGTTAGCTGAAGATTTAGAAAGAATTTGTACAAATTTTGGAGCAGAGAATATAGCCGCATGTATTGTTGAACCAATAGCAGGATCAACTGGAACACTGGTTCCACCGAAGGGTTATTTGCAAAGATTAAGAGAGATATGTGATAAACACGGAATACTTTTAATTTTTGATGAAGTAATTACAGGATGGGGCAGAACCGGTTCTCCATTTGCATCTCAAGAGTACGGTGTTACTCCTGATTTGATTACCATGGCTAAAGCGACAACTAATGGAATTAGCCCAATGGGAGTTGTTGCATGCAAAGAGGAAATTTATGATGCAATAGTTGATAATGCACCAAAAGGTTCAATTGAATTATTTCATGGATATACTTATTCAGGAATTCCAATATCAGTTGCAGCAGCATTAGCCGTACAAGATATATTTGAAAAAGATGATATTTTTAATAGAGCAAAAAACTTAGCTCCATATTTTCAGGAGGGTTTGTTTTCATTAAAAGATATCGATGTTGTAGATAATATTAGAGGATATGGAATGATGGGTGGAATTGATATCAAAATGGATAAAAAACCTGGCGCAGCAGGATTTACATGTTTCAAACATTGTTACGAGGCAGGAGTAAACTTCAAAGCAACAGGTGACTGTCTAATAATTGCACCGATGTTTATTTGTGAAAAAAAACATATTGATGAAATTATAGAAAAACTCAGAACAGGTATTACTAACTATTCAAAATCAAAAAAAAATTAGTTCCTAATGAAAATTGGCGTTCCTAAGGAAATTAAACCGCAAGAAAATAGAATTGGCTTAACTCCAGATAGTGTAAAACAATTAACTTCAAATGGTCACGAAGTACTAGTTGAAAATAATGGAGGTTTTGAAGCGGGCTTTGAAAATGAACATTATATAAATGCTGGTGCAAAAATTATAGATAAAGCAGAAGATATTTATAATGATGCAGAAATTATTGTAAAAGTAAAAGAACCTTTATCAAATGAAGTAAAAATGATCAGAGAAAATCAAATAGTTTTTACATATTTGCATTTGGCAGCAGCAAAAGAATTGACTGAGGGATTGGTTAAAAGTAAATCAATTTGTATCGCTTATGAAACAGTTACAGACAATAATGGAAGGCTTCCTTTATTAGCACCAATGAGTGCTGTTGCAGGTAGAATGTCTGTTCAAGCAGGAGCACATTGTTTAGAAAAAAATCAAAAAGGTAGAGGAGTATTATTAGGGGGAGCTCCAGGAGGTGACCCAGCAAATGTATTAATTCTTGGTGGTGGTGTAGTAGGAGAAAATGCTGCAATCATAGCTACAGGAATGAGAGCAAAAGTACATATTGTCGACAAGTCTGAAGCAAGACTAAAACAACTAGTTCAAATTTTTGGTGATAAAATTATTCCAGAACAAGGTGATAAAACAGATCTAAATAAATTGGTTGCTGAAGCAGATTTATTAGTTGGTGGAGTTTTGATTCCTGGCGCTGAAGCTCCTAAATTAGTTACTAAAGATATGCTTAAAATAATGAAAAGGGGATCAGTAATTGTTGATGTAGCAATTGATCAAGGTGGTTGTGTTGAAACAAGTAAACCGACAACACATGGAGATCCTACTTATATAGTAGATGATGTAGTTCATTACTGTGTAGCAAATATGCCAGGTGGAGTTCCAAGAACTTCAACTTTCGCATTAAATCAAGCAACACTTCCTTATTTAATAAAATTAGCAAACAAGGGTTATCAAAAAGCCTTAAAGGATGATAAAAACTTCTTAGCAGGTTTAAATGTTTGCAAAGGCGAAGTAACGCATAAAGCTGTTGCTGATACTTTTGGATTTAATTTTACGACTGCTTCCCAAGTAATTTAATGAAAAAATATAAATCTATAATTTTTATATTAGTGGCGTTAGCACTCTTGTATTTAGCTAAAGATAAATATAGTTCATTCAATATTAGCAAGAGTATACAGGCTTGTTTAATGGGTCAAAAAAAATTGAATCCAGATTTAACCAAAGAAGAAGCTGAAAAGATTTGTGTAAATTATGTAAAAGAACAAGTTGGTAAATAATAATTATTTTAATTTAAAAATATTACTTTCTTTTGAAACAGCAAAAAAAATTGAAAAGTTAATCCAAAAAAGTGTTGAATTAAAATCTGTAAAAAAAGATCCAGAAGGTATTAAGGGTAAAAAGATTGATACCAAGTAGCAGAAACAGGCAATTTGAATATTATTACGATTTAAAATTATAATCTTTAACATTTTAAAGAATACAAAGATGAATAAACTTAAAACAATTATGGTTCCAAATAAACCATGCTCTGATAAAAATTCTAAATATATCTGATGTGGGTGAGTATCAATTATAAATTTATTTTTATCTTCTGTATTTCTTAATTCTTTACTTCTTTTTTCAGAATATTTTCTATAATTTTTTGTACCTACTCCAAAAATTTTATTTTCAGAAAAAACGTGATAACCTGATTTATATAAGTAAAAGTAAAGATTATCTTTTATTTCTATCTGTCCATCTTTAATTGAAATGAAATTAATTAAATAACTATATCTGTCTAATTTTAAATAACTTGATGAGGATAAAACTACAGTAATTACTAAAGAGAATAAAATTAAAATATAAAGAATATTTTTTTTGGTAATTTCTTTTGAAAGAAATAAAAAAATACTTGCTCCAAATATTGCCTTTAAAAAGTTTGATCTTTCACCTGTTAAAAAAATTAATAAAATTGAGGTTAAAAAAAAAGTTAAAAAGTATACTTTTTTATATTTTGAATTTTTATTATTTAAAAAGTTTGAAGAAATTATCAGAAAAAAACCTGCTAAGTAAGCTCCAACTATAGCCTCATCTTTGAAAAAACTTATTATTCTTGGTCCTAACGCTTCATCTTTATCTCCCCAACCAAATATATTCGCACCAAATACAACTTCATAATAACTATCGAAGATTAATATAGATAATATAATTAGCCAGAATTTAAATATATTATTTTTATTTTTAAGTTTGATAAATAAATAATTAATAGCAAAGAACAATAGAATAAATCTAATAAAACCTAAATTCCTACTATACGAGTTTTCAAATTCTATACCAAGAAATGTATTAAAAATAAGATAAATAAATAATATTAAAAAAAAATTTATTAAATAATTATTTTGAAAGACAAAATCATTTTTTCTAATCCAAATAATTAAAAATAAAATTGAAATTAAAATAATACTTATAAGGGAAACCGTAGGTCCAATTATTATCGACAAAGGCAAAAAGCATAATAAATAATAAATAAGATTATAGCTAAATTTATCTTGTACCATTAAAAAAACTTTTATTATTTTTTTACTATAATTACAATTAACTTAGAAACGTTAACTGAATAATGTAATAAAAATTTGCTTTAATAACATATATATTGATTTAAAAATAGAATTATTAAATAATAGTTCTATATGAAAAATATCTTAATAATTATTTTTATTACTTTATTTTATACTTTGAATGTTAATGCATCATTTTTAAATGTTACAATTGATTACAATAAGAACTCAAACTGTAAACTTGATAAGCAGATTTTAAAAAATGAGATTTATGATTATAAGGAATTTACTGCAGATCAAATCAAAGAAAACCAAGATAGAAAAATAAATATTAGTGCAATTAAATCTCAAGAGCTTAAAATTATTGGTTTATCTGATTTTTTTACAAACACTCCTAATGGTGCAATTTTTGATACCCAAATTTTGAAGGATAATACAATTTTACTACGAGTGTTATCTAATGATGAAAAATATTCTGAATCTGTTTTTATTAATAAATCTTCTGGTGAAATGCTTCATGAAATTACAACAAATATAAATACTGAGAATCAGGGAAAAGAAATTTCTTTTTATACATGTGATATGAGTTAAAAAAATTTTGATAATGATTATCATTATTATTTTTTTTCCAGTAAAATTATTTTTTTTTGAGAATGATTATCATTCAAACAAAAATTTCTTGAATTAAATTTTCAAATATTTATTAAATTCTTATGGATATACAAACTTATAACTGTAAAAAATGTGGTTTAACTATTTCATCTACATGTTCTAAGTGTGATAGAGTTGTAGATGTTAAAGTTATGGATGATGGTTGTTTAGTACAAGTTACTAAATGTGGAGATTGTGCAAATGTCCCAGTAATTAAAGATATTTGTGCTGTTCAAAACAAGTAATTAAAGAACAACTAAATCTAATTTCTGTTTACCCAATCTTTCACTGCCTTGTTCTGTAACAAGGTATGTTTCTCCAAGATTCATTGCTAATTGATTTTCCGAGTTCATTAATATCATATGCATAAAAAATACATTTCCTGGTTCAATAACATATGGGTTGCCAGTATACAGCATAGGCACATCCATCCAGTTTGGAGAAAAAGTAGTTCCTAAAGAATAACCACAAGCATTCATTCTTGCTTTATTGTAACCAAGATCATCAAATGTTTTTGCGTGAATATCAAATACTTCACCAATTTTATTTCCTGGCTTTAATTTACTTTCACAATTTTTTAATGCTTCAAGACAAGCTTCGTGCATCTTGTGATGCTCATCATCAGCTTTACCAATCAGAATAGTTCTAAACATTGCAGAGTGATAGTGCCGATACGTACCAGCCCACTCAATAGTCAATTGATCTGGATTTTTTAAAACTTGTTTTTCTGCTTGATAGCGACAGAGTAGGGCATTCTTCCCTGAACCAATAATAAATTCATTAGCAGGATAATCTCCACCACTCTCAAATATTACTCTATTCATTTCAGCTAATATTTTAGACTCACTTACCCCCGCCTTTGCATGTTTCCAAACTTCATCTAAAGCTTTATCAGCAAGTTCTGCAGCTTTTCTTACGTAAACAATTTCCTCTTTAGACTTAACAACTCTTAACTTTGTAATTAAATCAGATTTATCTTCAATTGAGCAATAGTTTTCTAAAGATTTATTTAACCTTAAGGCATTTTTTCCTGTTAAACCGTATGCTTCATACTCAACTCCTAATTTTTTTCCTTTAAGATTAAGTTCGTCCAAAATAATTTTAAGATCATCGGTTGGATTAGAACCATCTTTATCAATCCAAATTCTAATATCTTCAATATTAGAAGTGTTTTGTGCCTGTCTAAGATCAGGAGCTCTAGTTAGTAAAATCACATTTCCTTTTTGATCTAAGACTAATGTTTGAAAAAAAACATAACCAAATGTGTCATAACCAGTTAACCAGTACATAGATTCTTGTCTAAACATTAGAAGAGCATCTATATTTTGCTCTTTCATCGAATTTAAAACTTTAGATTTTCTTGATTTAAATTCTTCTTGTGAAAAGTGAAGACCCATGATGTAAATACTATAATTTCAATCAAAAACACATTCAATGGAAATAATATATTTTTTAATTGCAAGTTTCTTAGTTGTAGTTGTTCCAGGTCCGACTGTAAGTTTAATAATAGCTAACTCATTAAAATCTGGAATGAGAGCTGGAATTTTAAACGTAGTAGGAACTCAATTAGGTTTAATTATATTAATCTTGCTCCTCGCATTAGGATTTAAAGTAATATCTCCTTTTTTAGAGGATATAATAAAAGTAGTTAGAATAATTGGCGCGGTTTACTTAATGACATTAGGATATTTAAGTTTTACTTCGAAAAATCTCTTAGATAATTCAGAAAAGTTAAATAAATTTGACAAGAAATTTATATTACAAGGATTAATAGTCATCTTATCAAATCCTAAAGCTTTTTTATTTCTTGGCGCATTTATTCCTCAGTTTATTAATATAAGCAAACCAATTGGAAGTCAGATAATTTATTTTGGAATTTTATTTATGATTGTAGGTGCAATATTTGATGGAATGTATGCAGTGGTGTTTGGTAAATTTAGAGAGATAATAATTAATAAATATATAAATATTTTAAATAAATTAGGTGGAACTTTATTATTTTTTGTAGGTCTTTGGTTGTTATTTTATTGATGGATAGTGGACCTATTGATTACAAATCAGGCAACACTGACATTGGATCTAGTCTAGTTTGAAACCAATTAATTCTAAAATCCAAATGTGGTCCTGTTGATCTTCCAGTTGAACCAACAGTTCCTAGAATATCTCCTTGATTAATTTTATCTCCAACAGAAACTATTACAGTTTCTAAATGTGAGTAAATTGTTGAGATACCATGACCGTGATCCATAATTACAGTTCCACCAGTATAATAAAGATCATCTTCCGCCATTGTAACAACACCTGTTCCTGAAGATTTAATTTTAGTTCCTTGTTTTGCGGCAATATCAATTCCATAATGTGGCCATCTAGGTTTACCATTTAGAATTCTTTGACTTCCATAAACGCCACTTATGATGCCTTCAACTGGCATAATAAATTGATCTTTAAAAAAAGGTAAATCTGAATTGATAGCTCTTGCTTCTCCAATTCTATTATTTTCAGCTTTAATTCTTTGATATACTTCTTCTGGAGGAGTTACTTTACTTTCCTCTAAGCCATCTATTCTTTGAATATTGTATTTTCTTTTAAGAACTTTCTTGATTATCTTTTCTTTTTTTCCATTTATAATTTTTGTAATGGTTACATCAAATTTTCTATCTCGATCAATTCCAAAAACAAAATAACCATCTTCAGAGACTTTTACTTCTTTTTTACCTACAATTATTTTTGAGCCTGGTTCTGTTACTCCAATTATAAAATGACCTTGTAAAAATTTACCCTTAAATTCAACAGCAAATGCATTTGTGGAGAATATAATTGCTACAAAAAGCAATAATTTTTTCATTATTTAGCTGTCCATCCACCATCTACCAATAGGGAGGTTCCAGTAATCATTGATGCAGCATCAGAGGCTAGAAAAACTACAGCGGAAGCAACTTCTGATAATTCTGCGAACCTTCCTAATGGAATGTTATTTAATGTTTCTTTTTTAAATTTTCTATTTTTTAAAAATTTTTTTGTCATTGGAGTTACAACGAAAGTTGGGCAAATAGTATTAACTCTAATATTGTATTTAGCTAAATCTATAGACATGCCTTTAGTTAAACCCTCCAAACCCCACTTGTTCATATTGTAGACACTTCTTATTGGGCCTCCTACATGACCCATTTGAGAAGACATATTAACTATAGCTCCTCCAATTTTCTTTCTATTTTTTGCTTTGATCATTTTTAAGGCACACAATTGAGCAAGATTAAAAGTTGCTATCGTGTTTATTTTAACAAGATATTCCATATTTTTTGTTTTAACTTTTGTAAAATGTTCTGGAATATTATTTCCGGCATTATTTATTAATATATCAATTTTTGGTTCTTTATTAATAATACTTTTAATTTCATTGTAATTTGTAATATCGCAAACATAAGACCTACATTTTGACTTTAATTTTTTAATTTTTTTTGAGACTTCATCTAAATCTTTTTTAGTTCTACTAATTATAACTAAATTTGCACCAGCTTCTGCTAAGGCTATAGCACATGCTCTACCCAAGCCTTTACCTGCACCGGTAACAACTGCAGTTTTATTTTTAAGGTTATATTTTTTTAAATACATTTTTAAATAAATAGTTTTATATCAGTATAAATCAAATCAACAGCAACAACCAGTATTGCAATTAATCCAAGCCAAGCAATCCACTTATATTTTTTAATCCAGCCAGAAATTAAAGTAGCTCCAACTGCCATAATAGCTATTGATAAAAGTAATCCGAAAATTAATAAGAAATAATGGTCTTTAGCAGCTCCAGCTACACCTAAAACATTATCCAAGCTCATTGTAAAATCTGCAATTAAAACAGTTGTAATAGCTTTGAAAAAACTTGAATTATCTACTTTAATATTTTCATGATCTTCAGATTGTTTTTTGATTATGTCTACATAAAGTTTGTAAACAATATATAGAAGAGCTAATCCACCAATAAGTCTTATTCCTTGAATTTGTAGTAGATAGGCAGTTAGTAAAGTAAGTATTATTCTTAGTACGACTGCACCACTAATTCCCCAAAAAATAATTTTTTTTCTTTGTTCTGGTGGAAACTGAGAGGCAACCATACCAATTATAATTGCATTATCTCCTGCTAAAACTAAATCAATTAAAACTATTTGAATAAATATAATGATTTGCTCGGACAACATTATCCGTTCAATATCATATCAGCACCCTTTTCAGCAATCATAATTGTTGGAGCATTTGTATTGCCTGAGGTAATGTTAGGCATAATAGATGCATCTATAACTCTTAAATTTTGTATTCCTTTTACTTTTAAAGAATCATCTACTACAGCCATTTCATCATTACCCATTTTACACGTTCCAACAGGATGAAAAATTGTTTGAGTATAATCTGAACCTGCTTTAACTAATTCTTCATCATCAGTAATATGAACCCCTGGTCTATATTCTTCAGGTTCATATTGTTTAAAAGTTTTAGTCTCTAACATTATTTTTCTTACAATTTTTAATCCTTGAGCAGCAACTTTTCGATCTTCATCGGTTGATAGATAATTCATTTTAATTTTTGGATATATCCTACTATCATTACTAACGATATTTATTTGGCCTCGACTAGTTGGTCTAACATTAGCAACAGTTGGTGTTATTCCCTCAAAATCATGCATTGGAGTAACTCCTAATATATCAGTGCTTACCGGCGAGACATGAAATTGTAAATTTGGAGTTGCTCTTGATGGATCACTTTTAACAAATCCACAAACTTGGCTAGCACCCATAGTTACAGGTCCACTTTGATTAATTACATACTCTAGCCCCATTAAAAATCTTCCAAATAAGCTTTCAACTTTTCTATTTAATGATTTTAAATTTTTAACTTTATAAACTGGCCTAAACATTAAATGGTCTTGTAAATTTTGACCGACACCATTTGATTCATTTACAATTTCTATACCAAGATTTTTTAGTTTTTGAATATTACCAATTCCTGATACTTGTAAAATATGTGGAGAACCAATTGATCCAGCAGATAAAATTATTTCTTTATTTGCAGTTACCGTGTTTAACTTATCTCCCGTATAATAATTGATACCTATAGCTTTTTTTCCTTCGAAATTTATTTTTTGAACATGTGCATTAACTTCTATTTTTAAATTTGATCTTTTTTTAACAGGATTTAAATAACCTTTTGCAGCACTACA
Organism: uncultured Pelagibacteraceae bacterium; assembly: GCA_902612345.1. GTDB lineage: Bacteria > Pseudomonadota > Alphaproteobacteria > Pelagibacterales > Pelagibacteraceae > Pelagibacter. Next base: position 160,672 of record CACMDE010000002.1, read on the forward strand.
TCTTAATTTTAATCCCATTTTATTAAAACTTGTAGTAAATTGAAAAAAACCTACTCCAGTATTATCACCAGTATTAAAATCATTTGTCTTTGGTATTCCAAATTCCTCGGCAGCATTTTGAAATTCATCTAACAACTTTAAATTTATTTTTTTATTGGCAACTGTAATCGGTCCTTTGTCGTTATGAAATTCACTTTTTCCTAACTCATTATTTTCTGACTTTAAAAAATAAGGCAAAACATCGTCCCAAGCCCAACCTTTATTTCCTAATTGTCTCCATATATCATAATCTTCTTTTTGACCTCTGATCCATAAAAGTCCATTTATAGATGAGCTTCCTCCTAAAGTTTTACCTCTTGGATATCTTATTGACCGATTATTCATTGTTTCATCTGGTTCAGTTTTAAAGCACCAATCAACCTTAGGGTTGTGCATTGTTTTAAAATAACCAACGGGAATATGTATCCACGGATAAGTATCTTTTCCACCCGCTTCAATTAAAAGAACTTTATTATTTGGATTTGCAGAAAGTCTATTAGCCAAAACACATCCAGCAGATCCAGCACCAACAATTATGTAATCAAAGTTCTGCATAGTAGAATTGTTCTAATATAAATTTAATATACTAACATATTACAATATTATTCTTTAACATATGCATGATTTGTCGCTTGTAATCAAAGTCTTTTTTTGAGAGGATATCATTGTTAAATTTAACAAAGAAAGAGGGATTAATGAAAAAAATCATTTCAACATTGTTTGCAGTATTTTTTTTAATGGGGCTATTTACAAGCGCCAACGCTGCAACAACTTTTAAATGTCAGACCGTCTTAAACGCAAAAGGTGACGAAGTAAAAATGCTTAAAGACTTTACTGACAATGTAACAAAACTTACACAGGGATCATTAAAATTTGATATTATGCCTGCAGGAACAGTAGTTGGTGTAAAAGAAACACTAGACGCTGTTGATAAAGGATTAATTGATTGTGGATTTGCATGGACTCACTATTGGTCAGGAGAACATCCTGCCGCTATGTTATTTGGATCTCCAGTAGCAGGTGGTGGTGTAGGTATTGACAACATTGCTTTCCTATCATGGTTCTTGATGGGTGGTGGTGAACAACTTTATGATAGACTTTGGAAAGAAATGGACAGAGACATCAAAGGCTTTATGCTTCAACCAGTTGGACCAGAAGCTCTGGGTTGGTTTCCTAGAAAAATAAAAAATATGGATGACTTTAGAACATTCAAATTTAGAACACCTCCAGGAATTCCAGGTCAAACTTACAAAGACATAGGTATTGCATCTGTAGCAATGGGTGGTGGAGATATTCTGCCAGCTTTAGAAGCAGGTACAATTGATGCAGCCGAATGGTGTTGTCCAAAACCAGACATGGTATTTGGTATTCATAAAGTCTTAAAACATTACTACCTACAAGGTTTACACCAAGTAGTAGTTAATGCTGACTTTTATATGAATGGATCAAAATATAATAAACTTTCTGATCATGAGAAAAATTCATTAAAAGTTGCAGCAGATGCATCTTTAATGAGATCTTTAGCTTACAGGATCAAAGTAAATGGAGAAGCTCTAAAAGAACTTACAACAAAACATGGTGTAATTCTTGAAGACACTCCAGCAGACTACTTCCCAGAATATATGGCAGCTGCAAAAGCAACTTTAGACAAAAACTCTAAAGAAAATGCTTTCTTTAAAGAAGTTTATGACTCAATGGTAAACTTTGCTAATGTTGCAGTTCCTTTCTGGTCTGGAGCACAATCTTCAAATGCTAAGCTAGGAATGGCTTATGCGAATTCTTTGAAGTAAACTTAACTTAATTAAAGCGGGCGTTTTTGCCCGCTTTTTCCAATTTTATAATGACTGATAAACCTACCAATCTAGATATATCAGATGAAATGATAGCCGAAAGGCGTGGTGGAATAGGCAAGATGCCTGATGACATGCCACCTTGGATGGCAAAAACAATAGTTTCAATAGATAAGTTTAATAAAACAATAGGAAATATTGTTTGTTGGATAACAATCCCATTAATTTTAGGAATGGTTTACGAGGTTTTGGCAAGAAAGCTTTTTCTTGCACCAACAATTTGGGCATATGATATGAGCCGTTTTTTGTACGGAGCTTTATTTATGCTAGGAGCTGGATATGCTCTTTCTAAAGGAGTTCATATAAGAGCAGATTTTTTATACAGAAATTTTAAAACCAAAACTCAAGGTAAAATTGATTTTTGGCTTTATCTTTTATTTTATTTTCCAGGTTTAATTGTATTTTTATATATGACAACGATATTTGTGCAGGAGTCAATTATGCGAAACGAAAGAGGTATGGATACTACATGGATGCCTTTCATGTGGCCTATCAAATCTTGTCTATGGTTTGGTATTATATTTTTATTAGTTCAAGGTGTTTCGGAGTTGTTTAAAAGTTATCATGCTATGACCAAAGGAAGGTGGCCAGGACAAGAATGATTTCACATTTAATTGATCCAGCTATATTGGGCTTTATATTAATTGGAGTAATGTTATTTGCAATATTTATAGGGTTTCCTATATCATTTACATTAATTTTCTTGGGATTTGTTTTTGGTTATCTTGGATTTGGAAAGTTAGTTTTTTATTTAATGACCTTACAGTTTTCAATGGTCATGACCGAACAAACTTTAGCCGCCGTACCACTCTTTGTTTTTATGGGGATAATGATGGAGCAAGCAGGTTTGATGGAAAGATTATTTTCAGCCTTTCAAATGATGTTAGCAAAAGTAAGAGGGTCTTTATATTATGCAGTTTTATTTGTTTCTGTTATTTTTGCAGCTGCTACTGGTATTGTAGGTGCTTCTGTAACAATATTAGGAATAATGGCAGCTAAATCAATGAATAAGTCTGGTTACGATGTAAAACTAGCTGCTGGAACCATTACCGCCGGTGGAACTTTAGGTATATTAATTCCACCAAGTATAATGCTTGTAGTAATGGGGCCAATTATGGAAATTCCTGTTACTGATTTATTCGCAGCAGCTATTCTTCCAGGTATTTTGTTGGCATGTTTGTATGCAGCTTATACGACAGTTAGATGTATTATAAATCCTAAGTTAGGACCAACTGTTCCTGAGGAGCTTAGAGCAAAAAGCATGAAAGCTGTTTGGATTGAGTTTTTTCTTGGATTAGTTCCACCCGCAGCTTTAGTATTTGCAGCTCTTGGAAGTATATTATTTGGTTTTGCAACTCCTACAGAGGCTGCTGGATGTGGTGCTGCTGGCTCACTCTTATTAGCTCTTGCCTATAGAAAATTATCATTACCAAAATTGCAAGATGCTTTAGTTAAAACTCTGGAAATATCTGCTTTAATAATGGTATTAGTTGCGGCTTCAAATTTCTTTGGCGCAGTTTTTGCTAGATTAGGAACCCCAATGGTCTTAACTGATTTTCTTCTTTCTTTAGAAATGAACAAATATCTAATTTTAGCGATGGTTATGGTTATGATTTTTTTATTAGGTTGGCCTTTGGAATGGGTGCCAATAGTGATGATTATAGTTCCAATAATTTTACCTTTAATTGAAGCATTAGAATTTAGTTTAATATGGTTTGCTATTTTAGTTGCAGTAAATCTTCAGACCGCCTGGCTTTCACCACCCGTTGCCTTGTCAGCTTATTTTTTAAAAGGAGTGGTACCAGAGTGGGATTTAAAAGATATTTATCTAGGAATGATGCAATTTATGGTTCTCCAAGTAATTGGATTAATTATAATAATAGCATTTCCCAAAATTGTGCTTTGGTTACCAACTCTGTTGTATGGACAGTAGTAAATAATTGTTTATTATCTATTAAGTGAATCAAGAAAAAGCAAATATTCATCTAACCAATTGGGATATTGTTGGAATTAATCCCAATGATAAAAATTGGTCTACTGGAGATATTTTTTGTTTTTGGGCAAATAATATTCAAAGTCTAATTGGATTTTCATTAATATCATCTCTATATTTAGTATATGATTTAAATATACTAATTGTTTTAATTTCATGTTTGTTGGCTGGAATTCTTGTTGCGGTATTTTCTAATTTAATTGGTAAACCGTCACAAAAATATGGACTACCATTCCCTGTAATCCTTAGAAGTTCGTTTGGCGTGAGTGGAGCAAGATATATTGGAATGTTAAGAGGTTTTGTTGGTTTATTTATGTTTGGTGTTCAAACGTTTTTTATATCTAAATCGATTGGATACTTAATTAGAATTCTAATATTTAATATTGACGATTCAATTTTAGAAAGTGAAATGTTCCTTATATTTATAATGGGCATGGATCTTGTAGATTGGTTAAGTTTTATATTTGCATTAATAGTTCAATTTTATTTATTTAAACAAGGGCAAAATATTATTAGGTTAATATTGAATTTTTCAGCATGGTTTGTTTATACTGGACTTGCAGTATTTATAATTATTGTTGCTGGCGAAAATTCAAATGAAATCATAAAAGCATTTCAATTAAGCGTAAATGCAGAAAATTTTATATCTAAAGATAACCTTTTAACCTTGATAAGTATTACTGGTACAATCTTTGCATTTTTTTCAATTGTAATTCTTAATATTGGAGATTTCTCAAGATATGTAAAAAACAGCTCAGATAATTCAAAAGGTAATTTTTCTTTATTGATCAATCTAATATTTTTCTCTTTTGCATCTGTTTTCATTGTTCTAGGAGCAGATATAATTATGGCTAAACAATTTTTAGAAGTTGAGCAGTTACTAACAAATCCTACTGACATAATCGGCAAGATTGATAATACTTATTTAACAATAATTGCGATTTTTTTTATATTAGTTGCTTCAGCATCAAGTAATTTGATTGCAAATTATATACCGACTCAAAATGCATTATTAAATTTATTCCCAAAAAGTTTAGATAAATCAAATTCAGGATTATTAATTGTTATAATTGGTTTAATTTTTGGTGGTTTATGGCTGCCAATTTTAAGTCAATCAGGAATATTATCTATAATAGATACTATAGGTTCTTTCTTTGGTCCGATAGCGGGCATCATAATCGCTGATTTTTATTTAATTAAAAAACAAAAATATATTTCAAAAGATATGTTTTCAGATTTGAAAAGTGGTGCTTACTTTTTTAGTAATGGTTGGCAGATAAAAGCCGTGTATGCGATGGTTATTGGATTTATTTTTGGAGCATCTACAATATGGAATGTGGAATTAAGATTTTTACAAAGTTTTGCATGGTTAATTGGTGCATTATCATCATATATAATTTATTATTTACTTGCGAGCGATTAAAATGAAAGCATTAGTTTATACAGGTACTCAAGAATTAGTTTATAGAGATGAAAAAAATCCTACAGAAGTTGAAGGTGAGAGTATTTTAAAAGTTCATGCATCAGGAATTTGTGGTTCTGATATGCATGCGTATCATGGCAAGGATGAAAGAAGAGTACCTCCATTAATTCTTGGTCATGAAGTAAGTGGAGAAATCCAAAATGGAAAATTAAAAGGTAAAGATGTTGTATTGAACCCATTAATAACCTGTGGAAAATGTCAGTATTGTTCAACAGGTAGAGAACATCTTTGTCCATCAAGGGTTCTATTGGGAATGAACAAACCTATTGAAAGACAAGGCGCCTTTGCTGAATTAATTTCAACACCCGACACCAATATTTATGAAATTCCCAAGGGACTGAATAAAAATGAAGCTCCTGTAGCCGAACCAACAGCAGTATCACTTCATGCGGTTATTATTGGTGAAGAATCTTTAAAAAAACCCATATCAGAATGTAGAACTTTAGTACAAGGTGGAGGAGCGATTGGATTATTATGTGGATTAATACTCTCAAAAATAAAAGGTAATAAAAATATAATTTTATCTGATCCTAACAAATTAAGATTAAATGAATGTTCTAAATATTTGGATGCAAAATTTGTTTCTCCAGATGATAAAGAAATTGAAAGTAACAGTTTTGATATTATTTTTGATACAGTTGGCCTAGAAGTTTCTAGACAACAAGCAATTGAAGTAGTTAAACCTGGAGGATCAATAATTCACATAGGCCTAACTCAACCAGCAGGAACATTTAATTTTAGAAAAATGACTCTTCAAGAGGTAACTGTAATCGGTACCTATTGTTATACAAATAAAGACTTTGAAAATACTATAAAGATTCTTGCAAATAAAGATATTGGACCTTTAGATTGGATTGAATTTAGAGATTTAAAAAATGGCTGGGACGCATTCAAACAAATTCATGATGGTACTTGTGTAGCTCCAAAAATTATCTTATTACCTTAAAATTGAGATATTTAGTAATTTATTTGATTTAGCCCTACTAAATTTGATATCTTTTGACATCACTGGAGCTAAAATCATTATTGACCAATAAATTAACAGAATAAAAATAGAAATTGTCTTCATATTTTTATATGTACTTATCAAAGATGATTTTTGAATGTTTAAATTTTGTCAAAATCATGTATTAAGAATTTTTTTTAAAATTATTTATGAAAAAATTATTTTTCGTTCTGATATCAATATTGTTTTTTAATAATGTCGTGTTAGGTCAAGAAGTAAGAGTATTTGATTTCACAGAAGAGGAATTAAAGTCCTTAGAAGTTAGAAAAGTTAGAGGAGCTGAAGCTAAAACAAAATATTCATTAGGTACAGATGAAAATGGTAACTTTTTGAAAGCAGAGGCAAACAATGCTGCTTCTGGTTTAGGAAAAGAGGTAAAAATAAACCTTAATATAACTCCAATTCTTAATATCACATGGAAAGTTGAAAAAGATCTTAAAGGCATCAATGAAAGAAGTAAAAAGGGCCATGATTATGCAGCAAGAGTATTTGTTGTTGTAAAAACAGGTGCTACTCCTCTATCAAATAGAGCTATGAATTATGTTTTTTCAAGCAATGAAAAGATAAATGTTTCACATCCAAGTCCATATACAAAAAAATCAATAGATTTTGTGTTATCCACAACTAAACAGAATTTAAATGAATGGGTTACAGTTAAGGTGAATGTTAAAAAACATTTTAAAAAATACCATAATTTAGATTTAAACGAAATTAATGGGGTTGCAATAATGGCTGACACAGATAATTCAAAACTAAGCTCAATTTCTTACTATCAAAATATTTATTTTTCAGCTGAGTAGTTAATTTTTAATAAATTTTTTTAAATACATACTTAACAGAGCTAATAAAACTGCAGCTATAACATCTTCCATTGGAGATGCAGTAGGATAGCCAAAGTTCCATAAAATAACGCCTATTAACCAAATAATAAAAACTTTCATAAAAAAAATAATTTAAATATAATTAATATTAATATTTATGGCAAAAAAATTTAATTTTACTGTAAAAGTTTATTATGAGGATACTGACTCAGGAGGAGTAGTTTATTATGCAAACTATTTAAAATTTCTTGAAAGGGCAAGATCAGAGGCTATATATTCGCTTGGTTATACTAATTCAGGATTACTTAAAAAATACAATGTTTTATTAATAGTTAAATCTTGCAATATTG
>CACMDE010000003.1:0-100000 GCA_902612345.1 uncultured Pelagibacteraceae bacterium
TCACTAATCAAAAAAAATAAAAAAGTATTATCAAGCGAATCAATAATGATTCGTTAATTAAAGGGAGCTAAAAATGGCTAAAAGAAGAAAAAAAGCTGCTAAAAAGAAAACTAAGAAAAAAGCTAAGAAAAAAGCTAAGAAAAGAAGAAGAAGATAGTTTAGTATTCTTTTTAACTGATAACGCTTCTCATGGCGAATGCGTGGGAAGCGTTTTTTTTTTACTCTATAGGATCGCTCTCTATTGAACTCTCTTCAATTACATCTGGTTCCATACTACCAGTTTGATTATCAGCTTTTTTTTCAATTTTTGCTTTTTGAGCTTCTAAATTTCTTTTTAATGCTTTATCTAATTTTTTTTGAGTTTCTTCTAGAGAAATGTCCAGAACTATATTAAATTCAGAAAGAAGTCTTTCATATGCTTTTTCAAAAAGCTGTCTTTCACTATAGGATTGATCAATCATTAAATCATCCCCCTTATTAAGGTCTCTTACTACTTCAGCTAATTCATATATTTTACCAGATGAAATTTTCGACTCATATTCTTGGGCTCTTCTGCTCCACATTGATCTTTTGATTTTTGGTTTACTCTTTAAAATACTCATACATTTATTAATCTGATTAATTGTAGCCAATGGTCTCAAGTGTGATTGTTTATTCACTGGTACCATTCCGGTTGCCTTATCTTTTTCAAATTTAAGTAGATAAGTTTCAACATCTATTCCACCAATATTAATTTTTTTAAATTCAGTTATTTGACCCACACCATGTTTTGGATAAACTACATAGTCTTTAACTTTATAAATTTTTTTTTCAGTTTCTTGTTTTTTAATTTTTTTAATTTCAGGTTTTTGTTCATTTGCCTTATTTATTCTAAGTGACTCGGATTTGCTATTTTGGGAGTCTGAAGTTTTAGACTTAAGTTTATTAACTGTTTTTCTTTTTTTTATTTTTTTTTCTTTTTTAATTTTTTTGGTTTTTAATGCTACTGTTTTCTTTTTTAAAGTTATCGTTTTTTTTTTAATAATTTTAGCTTTTTTTTTCTTAAAGGTTTTCTTTAAAATACTTTTCAAATTTATTTTCTTCATTTTTATATTTTTCGTTATCTGATGGTGGATCTTTCTTTTTTGGGATATTGGGCCAAATTTCTGAATATTTTTTGTTTATCTCTAGCCATTTTTCGTTACCACTTTCTGTGTCAGGAACTATTGCATCAATCGGACATTCTGGTTCACAAACGCCACAATCTATACACTCATCTGGTTTAATTACAAGCATATTTTTACCTTCATAAAAGCATGCTACTGGGCACACCTCAACACAATCCATTAATTTGCATTTAATACATTTATCATTAACTAAGTATGTCATTTGTTTAATTTAGTTTTTACTTTTTCTTTAATATCTCCTGCAACTTTATTGTCTAAATAAAGTAGTCCAGATAATCTTCTCATTAGATTTGTCTCATATAAATCAGCACTATTATCTGAATAAATTATTGTCCACAATGCTTCAAGTAGTAGCTTCTTTTTTTCTATATTTAAATTCTTAGCTTCTTTAGTAAATTCTAAAATCTGATTCGAGTCTTTTTCAATATTTTCAGCTTTATTCAAGATTTCATCAATATCTTTTCCCTCATAACCTAATTTAATTATTGTATCTTTAATAATTAATTTTTCTTTATCAGTATAGTTTTCGTCTATTTTGGCGGCATGAATTAATAGAGAAGCAATAGAAATAATAGAAATATCATCTGTCAAATTATTATTATCTTTTTTAAAAAAATTTAACATTATTTAATATTTAGTTGAACTAATTTACTAAAAGGACTGTCAGTTTTACTAAATTTTTTTTGTTTATCAGTCTTCTTTTTAAAAGGAATATATTTAAAGTAAATATCTTTTTCTTTAACAAAAGTTTTATAATTCATATATTTGAGCAATTCTTTAAAATTTTCTTTATTACACCCCAATAAATTTAACATCTCAGGAATAAGTTTTATTTCTTTTGTATTTTTTATTCTATTTTTGTTTGAATTAAAAATAATTATAAATAATCTTTCAAGAATATCTATCCTTACATAGAATTTATTAAATTTTTCAAACCCACATAGAAGCATAAACTCCTTATTTGTGCTTTGTTTCTTTTCAAGAAAATTTAAACCAAATACAGGCGGTTCTAGATCAAAAAACTTTTGATAATGAATTTTCCAAAGTAATATTCTTAATGAAACTGAACTGGGTTTTAAAAGTTTATACAAAAAAATATGATATCGACCAAACTTAACACCAACAGATCTCAAAATTTTTCTTTCATTTTGTCCTAATTTCTCCAAAATTGATTTAACTTCGTCTCTTTTCACAACTCCATTATTTTCGTATAAATTGTAAGATAAAGCTCTAATTTCACTATTATTATCTTTTATATTCTTTAGTTTTATTAAACTTTCTAATTCATTTTCAATTTTATTTTTCAGCCAATCGTCTAAAAATATATTTAGTTTAGTTTTGTGTTTTATCTCAATCATATCATCGATAATCAAATCTATTTCAGGTGTTAAGTAATCTTTGCCTTTTTGAAGTTTAGCTATCGGATAATTATTCCAATATATTTTTGAATCTTTCCTAATTTCAATTAATTGAGTATTTATAATCTGATCTATTCTTTTTAAGATTTCAGGCATAACTGTTTGTCTAGCAGCTTTTTTAAGAGATTTTATATCTGTATCTAATGCATCAACTTTAAAATCTAATTCTAACTTTAATCCATTTAAGTTTCCGATAAATAGATCATTAATTTTAACTTTTTTGTTGTCAATTATTTCAGTTTTAAATGAAATATCCTGTTTAAGTCCTTTAGCCAAAACACTTGCTCTTTTGTCAATGAATGTTTTTGTCAATTCTTCATGGAGTCTATCAGATAATTTATCTTCTAAATATTTTGTTCTTTCTATCCAGTAATCATTATTTTCTACCCAATTTGATTTATTTGCTACATAAGACCAAATCCTTACATTAGCAATTCTATTTGAAATAGAGTCAACATTTCCTTCAACTTTATCTAGCAATTTAAGTTGTTCTTTTAAATATGAATTTGGTATTTTTCTTTTTGATGATAAAAAATAAAAAACTTTTTTTACAATTTCCAAATGTTTTCCATAACTTTTTTTGACAAAATCTGGTATCTGACAACATTCCCATAATAATCTTAATTCACTTTCTTCATCTTTAATTTTAATTTCATTTTGATTATTTATCAGATATTTTAATACTTTCTCATCTTCACATTCACTTATTCTTCGTAACCAATCTTTACCAGGTTTTTCTTCCAGTGATTTTATTAGGTTTTTTATATTACTAAAATTTAAATTTGAGTTTCTCCAAAATATATTATTTATTAAATCAAATTTGTGATTTTCAATTAAATCTATTTCATCTGGATTTATATTTTTAACTTCTCCAGTAATTCCAAAATTTCCATCATTCATATATCTTCCAGCACGTCCTGCAATCTGTCCTATTTCAGATAAGTTTAATCTTCTTAATTTTTTCCCATCAAATTTCTTTAAATTTGAAAAATAAATGTTATCCAAATCCATGTTTATGCCCATTCCAATTGCATCTGTAGCAACCAAATAGTCAACATCACCTGATTGATATAATGAAACTTGTGAATTTCTAGTTTTTGGACTCAATGAACCCATTACAATCGCACATCCACCTTTTTGTCGTCTTAACAATTCTGCTATTGCATAAACTTCTTCAGTTGAAAATGCGATAATAGCGCTTTTTCTCTCAATTCTTGAAATTTTTTTATGACCTGAATAAGATAGTTTAGAAAATCTTTCTTTATTAACATAGTCAATCTTTTCCTCTAAATTATCAAGTACATTTTTCATAGTATGAGATCCCATGAACATAGTTTGTTTTTCACCTCTTAAATTAAGAATTCTATCAGTAAATATATGTCCTCTTTCATGGTCATTAGACATTTGAATTTCATCTATTGCAACAAATTCTAAATTTTTGTCTATAGGCATAGACTCTACAGTACATAGAAAATATTTAGCATTTGACGGGATAATTTTTTCCTCACCTGTAATTAGTGCAACTTTAGAGGCATCAATTTTTTTTGTTACCTTGTCATATACTTCTCGTGCCAATAATCTTAATGGAAAACCAATCATTCCAGATTCGAAAGAGAGCATTGTCTCTATAGCTAGAAATGTTTTTCCAGTATTTGTTGGCCCAAGTACTGCAGTTATCATTTGATTTTTCATTTCTACCTTTTGTGTCTAATTTTTCTTTGTCACTATATATAGTATCTCTAAAAGAACAAAAATGGGATAAAAGGTGTCCGAATCACAATTTCAAATGTTCTCTTTATTTAATATAAAAAATAATCATAACATTAATTTTAAAAAACCTAAATATCTATTATCTAACCACCAAATCCTGCTCCGGTAATTTTATTATTTAGTATTTTCCAAATACCAGATGCAGTAGCAATTATCTTTTTTTTTGAAATTATATTACAACTTAGGAAAACTAGTGAATTTGTTTTTTTATTTATTGAAACTTGCCCTACAATTTTATCATCTAATTTAGTAGGTGCTATAAACTTAATTTCCAAAGATATTGTAACGCAAGATTTCCCATTAGCAGATAAATGAGCTGCTGTTCCTGCACCTGCGTCAATTATTGAACAAATATATCCACCATGGGTATTTTTAGCTCTATTTAAATGAATTTTTTTTATCTTAGTTTTAAACTCATATTTATTTTTATTTATTTTTCTAAATAAAAGACCACCATTATTTCTTAAAAATCCCGGTTTTTTACTTATTTGATAAAATTTTTTCATTACAGAATAATTGAGAAAATAATTAATAATAAAATAATCACTATGAAAAAGTAAATTACAGATTTTTCTAATGATATCTTCATTAATCCCTTCCTTTGGTGCGCCTGCTAGGATTTGAACCCAGAACCTCCTGGTCCGTAGCCAAGCGCTCTATCCAGTTGAGCTACAGGCGCCCTTTAATTAATAATAGTAGTTTTTAATGTAATTATTTTTTATTATCAATTACTCTTATTTAAAGATTTTAGGTAATTTTTTAACAAAATATTCTGTATCCAATTCTTCGCATCTAGATCGTTTTTCAATCTTTTTTCATGGTGAGATATTAAATAGCACCATATTTTGGTTAAAATATATCTAATTTGCATATCTATTGTGCATATAAATTATTTAGATTGTTCAAATTTTGTATTAAATATGGCCAAAAAAATACTTATTTTTAAAAAAGAGCGTATAATAAGTATTAATTGATTCAATGAGCAAACAAATAACAGTTCCTGATATAGGTGATTTCGAAAACGTAGAGATAATTGAAATTTTAGTTAAACAGGGAGATACTATTAAAAAAAATGATCCTTTAATTACACTAGAGAGCGATAAATCAAGTGTGGAGGTCCCGTCTACTGAAGAGGGCATTATTGAAAAAATAAGCGTAAAAGTTGGAGATAAAGTCTCAAAAGGAGATTTGATATTATCTATAAACTCCAAAAACGATGAGCCCAGGTCTAATATACCTCCTGTCACAGAGAATATTATTCGAGAGGCTGAAAAAACTTTAAAGGTAAAAAATAAGATTGAAAACAGTAATAATTTACAAGACCCGAAAATAAAAAAAGAGGAAAATAGAATCATAATAACTGATAGTAAAGATATTGATCCTTTAGAAACTAAAGAGTGGATAGACTCCCTAAATGCAGTTGTTGATAATGTAGGCAATGAGAGAGCTCATTTTCTTTTAAGGCAATTGATTGATCAATCATATAGAAAAGGATCTAGGATTCCTTTTATACAAAATACGCCCTATATAAATACTATTCCACCAAACGAGGAAGAGAAATCTTCTGGAGACCAAAATATAGAACGAAAAATTAGATCTTTAATAAGGTGGAATGCTGCAGCTATGGTTGTAAGGGCAAATAAAAAATTTCCTGAACTAGGTGGGCATATAGGTACATTTGCATCTGCTGCAACTCTTTATGATGTAGGAATGAATCATTTTTGGAGAGCAAAAAATCATCAATTTGGAGGTGATTTAATTTATTTTCAAGGTCATTCTGCTCCTGGAATATATTCAAGAGCTTTTTTAGAGGGAAGACTTTCAAAAGAGCAATTAGATAATTTCAGACAGGAAGTTGAGCCTAATGGATTATCTTCTTATCCACACCCATGGTTAATGCATAAATTTTGGCAATTCCCAACTGTATCAATGGGCCTAGGTCCAATGCTAGCAATCTATCAAGCACGATTTATGAAATACTTAATAAATAGAGGTTTAATAAAAGACGAAAATAGAAAAGTCTGGGCATTCCTTGGAGATGGAGAAATGGATGAACCAGAGTCTTTGGGGGCAATTGCCTTAGCATCAAGAGAAAATCTAGACAATTTAATATTTGTGATAAACTGTAACCTACAAAGATTAGACGGACCAGTTAGAGGAAATGGAAAGATTATTCAAGAATTAGAAGGAAGCTTCAGAGGTTCGGGATGGAACGTAATAAAAGTAATTTGGGGTTCATATTGGGATCCACTTTTAGCTAAAGATAAAACAGGATTGCTTATTAAAAGAATGAATGAAGCTGTTGATGGAGAATATCAGGCATTTAAAGCAAAAGGAGGAGCTTATGTAAGAGAAAAATTTTTTGGAAAATATCCGGAATTGTCAGAATTAGTTTCATCATATAGTGACAAGGACATTTGGCGATTAAATAGAGGTGGTCATGATCCCCATAAAGTTTATGCAGCATATCATAAGGCAATGGAAAATGTAGGAAGCCCAACAGTTATTATTACAAAAACAATTAAGGGATATGGTATGGGTAAATCTGGCGAAAGTATCAACACAACACATCAACAAAAAAAATTAGATGTTGAAGATTTAATGTATTATAGGGATAGATTTGATGTACCATTAACTGATCAACAGGTTAAGAATATAGAATATTACAGACCTAGTGAAAATTCTGATGAAATTAAATATCTCAAAGAAAGGAGATTAAAATTAGGTGGACATCTACCTGAAAGATCAACATTTGCAAAACCTATAAAAGCACCACCAGAAGATATTTTTGAAGTGATGAAGAAATCAACTGGTAATAAGGAGATGTCAACTACAATGGCATTAGTAAGAATGTTAACTAATCTTTTAAGAGACAAAAATGTTGCATCAAGATTAGTTCCAATAATACCTGATGAAGCTCGAACTTTTGGAATGGAAGGTTTTTTTCAGAAGATTGGCATATATGCTCATGAGGGACAAAAATATGAGCCGGTTGACTCGGAACAATTAAGTTCATACAGAGAAGATAAAAAAGGACAAGTTTTGGAAGAGGGTATTACTGAGGCTGGATCAATGTCTTCATGGATAGCAGCCGGAACATCTTACACAAATCATGATATAGAAATGATACCTATATATATGTTTTATTCAATGTTTGGATTTCAAAGAGTGGGAGATTTTGCTTGGGCAGCTGGTGATAGTCAAGCGAGAGGTTTTTTAATTGGAGCGACATCTGGAAGAACTACTTTAGCTGGGGAAGGTTTACAACATCAGGATGGGCACAGTCATCTTTTGTCATCAACTATTCCTAATTGTGTTTCATATGACCCAACATTTTCGTACGAATTAGCAGTAATATTCAGAGATGGATTAAAAAGAATGCATGAAAAAAAAGAAAATATTTTTTATTACATTACTACAATGAATGAAAATTATCCTCATCCTGAAATGCCTAAAGAAAGTGAAAAAGGAATATTGAAAGGTATGTATAAAATTAAAGACTTTTCAAAGAATAAAAAAACTAAAATTCAATTGCTTGGTTCAGGAACAATTTTAAGAGAAATGATGAGTGCTGCAGAAATGCTTCAAGAGGAATATCAAATTGATAGCGAAGTGTGGAGTGTTACGAGTTTTAGCGAGTTGAGAAAAAATGGAATGGAAACAGAAAGATACAATTTATTGCATCCAGATAAAAAGAAAAAAAAGTCTTATATTGAAGAATGTTTAGGTGAAACCGAAGGTCCTATTTTGGCAGCTTCAGATTATATGAGACTAAATTCAGATCAAATTAGATCTTATATTAACAAAAGTTTTTACTCTTTAGGTACAGATGGTTATGGTAGGAGTGATACAAGAAAAAATTTAAGAAAATTTTTTGAAGTAGATAAAAATTATATAACAACTTATGCATTGAGTGTTTTAGCTAATGAACAATTGTTATCTTCAAAGTACGCTGTAGACGCAATAAAAAAATATAATATAGATGCTGATAAACCAATGCCCACTAAAGTTTAATGGCTTTAATTGATATAAAAGTACCAAATATAGGCGATTTCAAAGACGTAGAAATCATAGAAATATTAGTAAAAAATGGACAAGAAATTAACAAAGGTGACTCAATTATCACCCTTGAGAGCGATAAATCAAGTGTAGAGGTGCCATCAGATCATTCAGGCAAAATATCAAATATAAATGTAAAAGTAGGTGACAAGGTTTCTGAGGGAGATTTAATACTTAAGATAGAGTTAATTAAAACAGAGGATATAAAAATAGTTGAGAAAGAAATCAATAACACCAAAGATAATTATGAAACTACTAAAAAACCTTTAGAAAAAAAAGAAATCAAAACAAATATACAGAATATTAACAATACAGAAAAATTAGTATTAGCTAGTCCAAGGGTGAGAAAATTTGCAAGAGAACTCGGGGCTGATATAAATATAATTTCTGGATCTGAAAAGTTTGGTAGAGTTTCGGAAGATGATGTAAAAAGCTTTATCAAACTTGGTATAAATAAAAAACAGCCATTAAAAAATAATGAGAAAAATCAAAAGAAACAAATTAAAATTGAATATGATCACTCTGATTTCGGTGAGATTGATGTAAAGGATATACCAAGAATAAAAAAGTTGTCAGCACCACATCTTGTTAATTCTTTTAATATAATCCCACATGTTACTCATCATGATGAAATTGACATCACTGAAATGGAAGAATTTAGAAACTCATTAACAGATCATTATACTGGAGAAAAATTAAAAATTACTCCTTTAGCATTTATTATGAAAGCACTAGTGGCAGCTCTAAAAGAATTTCCATCTTTTAATTCTTCTATTGAGGATATGAGTAGTGGAAAAATTACTTTTAAAAAATATTTTCATATAGGTATTGCTGTGGATACTCCTAATGGTTTGATGGTTCCTAAAATAAGACAAGTCGACAAAAAGAATATTCAACATTTATCAACCGAATTAAGAGAGGTTGCTCAAAAATGCAGAGATTTAAAAATTGATAAGAAGGAATTTTATGGAGGATCAATGACAATATCTAGTCTTGGAGGTATTGGAGGAAGTTTCTTCACTCCTATTATAAACTATCCCGAGGTGGCAATATTAGGAGTTAGCAAATCGAACAAAAAACAAATCTTATTTGGAGATCGATTTACAACAAGAACTATATTACCAATTTCTTTGTCCTATGATCATAGAATTATTGATGGTGCAGAGGCTGCCAGATTTTGTAATGAGATTAGAGACAATTTAGGTAAAAATTTTGCTTTTAAATTAGCTATATAATTATAAGTTCCGTTTTAAATGTCCAAATCAATTTCTATTTTAAGTGCACTAGGATGTACTTTCATATGGGGTACTACATTTATAGCCCAAGATACTGGCATGGAGTTTATCGGCCCATATTTATTTAATGGTGTGAGATTTTTTGTTGGATTTTTAGTTTTATTACCTTTTTTTTTATATTTTGAAAAAAAAAATATAAAGAAAGAGCTATCAAAAGATAGAAATGAATTTTTTAAATATTCTTTTTTAATAGGGGTATTTTTATTTTTAGGATCTGCTTTACAGCAAATATCACTCCAGTTTACAGACGTTGCCAACGCTGCTTTTTTTACAATTTTTTATGTACCAATGGTTCCAATAATAGTTTTTTTTCTATTCAAAGAAAAAATTCATTGGAGTAATTGGCCTTCAGTAATTTTGTGTCTTCTTGGCGGTTACTTACTTACAAATTTTTATGATGCAACTATAAGAAAAGGCGATGCACTTGTTGTGTTATGTGCTGTATTTTGGGCTCTTCATATTATTTATGTTGGGAAAGTAATAAAAAATTTCAATTTACCAATATTAATAGGTCTTATCCAAACCTTAGTTGTTTCTATTCTTTCGATTATAGGTGCGGTCGCATTTGAAGAAATTAATATTGATGGAATATTTAAACAAACATATCAAATACTTTATGCTGGGATATTGTCTGGTGGATTTGCTTTTGTCTTACAAATTTATGCACAAAAAAATATTACTCCAACTCCTGCAGCAATAATATTTTCTTTAGAAGGAGTTATAGCAACTATTGCAGCGTGGTATTTATTAAATCAAATACTTAACCTAAATAATATTATTGGATGTATATTTATAATTTTAGGGGTTCTTATATCTCAAATAGTACCCGAGTTAAAAATAAATAAAGTAAAACAAAACCAAGGATAACAATACTCTGTATATAACAAAAACATTCAGTGAAAAGTTTTTTGTATAAATTAAAAAATACTTAATAGTAAGATATGAAAATATATAAGAAAGAATTATTCCTAATATTATATTAGAATTTATCATATCCTCTTTAACAAATGAGTCTTTTATTGTTAGCACACTTGCTCCTAACAAAGCAGGTATAGATAAAATAAAGGATATTTTAGCAGCATCATATCTGTTAAAATTTAAAAACCTAGAGCCAGTTATTACAATACCTGCTCTACTAGCCCCTGGTATTAAAGCTAAGATCTGAACAAATCCTATTATAAATATATTTTTTAAATTTATATTATTTTCGAATGAATTAGATGCAACTGATTTATCAGAAAAATATAATAAAATTCCAAAAACTAATGTAGACCATGCTATAATTTCAATGTTACGTAAATTTTCATAAATACTATATTCATAAAAAAAATAACCCACTATAATTAAGGGGAGAGAACCAATAACAAGTAAATTTAATATTTTCTTATTGTTAGTAAAATCAATTAAGTCCCTGAAGAAATAGTGCATGATTGCTATTAGTGAACCCAAATGTAAACTAGCATCCATTAGAACCGAACTTTTGTAACTATTAAAAATTTCTGAAAAAAGAACTAAATGTGCAGATGAGCTGACAGGAATAAATTCTGAGATACCTTGAATAAGGGATAAAATTAAAGTTTGTAGATAAATCAATGACATCAATTATTGATTGGTAAACTATATATCCTGAAATTAAAGCAATACGTTTAATGCATATTACGTATGCAATTAATTAAAAAATACTTAAAAAAGGTGATTTTTTTCAAAATAAGGTAAATAATACTGACCTTTATAAGCTTTTTACCATTTGTTTTATGATATATAAGCCACCAATTATGTCAGATAAAATGCTTAAATTTGTAAATATAGGTCAGCAAAACCCACCTAAAAGATCTATAGATGAGAGAAATAGGGACTTTAATGAGATTTATAAGGAGTTTATAGATGAAAAAGCTAAAACTCAATCAAGCAGATGTTCTCAATGTGGAGTTCCTTTTTGCCAAGTCCATTGCCCATTAAGCAATAATATACCTGATTGGTTAAAATTAACCGCCGAAGGTAGAATTGAAGAGGCCTATAGGTTATCCCAAAGTACAAATAACATGCCTGAAGTTTGTGGAAGAATATGTCCACAAGATCGACTATGTGAAGGCAATTGCGTAATTGAACAATCCGGACATGGGACAGTTACTATAGGATCCGTAGAGAAATTTTTAACAGAAACTGCTTGGGAAAATAACTGGATTAAACCTCTAGAGATTAAAAACGAAATTAATCAAAGTATAGGGATAATAGGAGCAGGTCCAGCAGGATTAGCTTGTGCTGAAGAATTAAGAAAAAAAAATTATAAAGTCACTGTTTACGATAGATATGATAGAGCTGGTGGATTGTTAATTTATGGAATTCCTAATTTTAAGCTAGAAAAGCATGTGGTTTTAAGAAGAATTAAATATTTAACCGACAGTGGGATAGAATTTGTAAATAACTTTGAGGTAGGCAAAGATAAATCATTTCAAGAATTAAAAGAAAAACACGATGCAATTTTAATTGCAACAGGGGTATATAAAGCAAGAGAGATTGAGCTTCCTGGTAGTGATTTAGGAAATATTTTTCCCGCTATGGATTTTTTAACTGCATCAAATAAGAAAGGATTAGGAGATAAAGTTGAATTATTTGATAATGGAGTTTTAAATGCAGAAGGAAAAGATGTAGTTGTAATTGGTGGAGGTGATACTGCTATGGATTGCGTAAGAACATCAATAAGACAAAATGCTAATTCAGTGAAATGCTTATATAGGAGAGATAAAGAAAATATGCCTGGATCAGCACGTGAAGTAATAAATGCAGAGGAAGAAGGTGTAGAATTTGTTTGGCTTTCAAGTCCAAAAGAATTTAAAGGTATAAATAAAGTTGAAACAGTCAAGGTTTCAAAAATGAAATTAGGTGAACCTGATGAAAGTGGAAGAAGGAAGCCAATTGAAGAAAAAGATTCTGAATTTGAAATTAAAGCTGATTTAGTTATTAAAGCACTTGGTTTTGACCCTGAAAATTTACCGAAATTATTTGGTGAGAATAATTTACAGGTCTCAAGATGGGGAACAATTAAAGCAGATTTTGAAACAATGGAAACTTCGATATCAGGTGTATTTGCAGCTGGTGATATTGTTAGAGGTGCTTCGTTAGTTGTTTGGGCAATAAAAGATGGAAGAGATGCTTCAGATAATATTGATAAATTTTTGAAAAACAAAATTCATTTAAAGAAAAAGGTTGCATGACAAATTTAAGAGAAAAAAACTTGAAAAAATTAAAAGAGAATCATGTTTATCATGAAAATATGGAGCATGATGCTTGTGGGGTTGGTCTTGTAGTTTCGACTGAGGGAAAAAAGTCAAGAAAGGTAGTAGAGTCTGGAATAGAAGCTTTAAAAGCTGTTTGGCATAGAGGCGCAATAGATGCTGATGGAAAAACCGGTGATGGTGCAGGAATTCATATAGAAATTCCAACAGATTTTTTCATAGAAAAAATAGAAGTTACAGGACATTCTCATGATAATTCCGAACTTTGTATTGGAGTGATTTTTTTACCAAGGAATGATTATAGTGCTCAAGAGGCATGTCGAACTATTGTAGAAAGTGAGCTGACTAAAAATAACTTTAATATATACGGATGGAGACAAGTACCTGTTAACCCTTCTGTGTTAGGTGTGAAAGCTGAGCAAACAAGACCGGAAATAACACAAATATTATTTAAACATAATAATAAAAAAATTATAGATAAAGAACTCAATAGATTGCTATATGAAACAAGAAGAATAATTGAAAAGAAAGCCTCAAGTAATCAGCTAACTGGCTTCTATATATGCTCGTTTAGTTCTAAATCTATAATCTATAAAGGAATGTTTTTGGCTGAGGTTATAGATGATTTTTATCCAGATCTTAAAGATAAGAGGTTTGTATCTAGATATTCAATTTTTCATCAAAGATTTTCTACAAACACTGCACCCAGTTGGGATTTAGCCCAACCATTCAGATCCTTAGCTCACAATGGGGAAATAAATACTTTAAAAGGAAATATAAATTGGATGAAGGTACACGAGCAGGAAATGCATTCCCCGCTGTTTCAAAATATAGAAAATTTAAAGCCAGTTATACCATCAGGAAACTCAGACTCAGCTTCATTGGATAATGTTTTTGAATTGCTTACTACATCAGGACATTCCGCGCCTTTAGCTAAATTAATGCTAATTCCAGATGCATGGTCAAAAAAAAGCAAAGTACTTCCAAAAGAACATTTACAATTATTTAATTTTTTAAATAGCTCTATGGAACCCTGGGATGGACCAGCAGCAATTGTAGGAACAGATAATGAATGGGCAATAGTTGCTTCTGATCGTAATGGATTAAGGCCAATGAGATATACAGTAACAAATGAAAAACTTTTATTCGCAGGCTCAGAGACAGGAATGATTAATATAAATGAAAAAAAAATAATTGAAAAGGGTAGATTAGGTCCTGGCGAAATTTTAGGAGTAAGAATTGAGAAAGGTAAAATTTTTAGAAATACTGAAATCAAAAATTATCTAGCTAAAGAATACAAGCATTTTAATAACCAGATAATTGATCTTGATAAAAAATTTCCAATACAAAACGAGAATAACTTATTTGAAGGTAACGATCTAAGAGAAAGACAATATTTATTTGGTTATAGTTTGGAAGATCTAGAGCTAATTTTACATCCAATGGCTCAAGACGCAAAAGAGGCAACAGGGTCAATGGGAGATGATACTCCTTTAGCAGTATTATCGGATAAATATAGACCACTTTACCATTATTTTAGACAAAACTTTAGTCAGGTAACTAATCCTCCAATAGACTCTTTAAGAGAAAGCAAAGTAATGAGTTTAAAAACAAGATTTGGTAATCTTGGAAATATTTTAGATTTTAATACCTTAACAGAAGAAAACATATATGTTTTAGAAAGCCCAATTCTCTCAAATACTCAATTTGATAAGTTCACAAATTACTTTAAAGAAAATTTAAAAAAAATTGATTGTACATTTTCTGTAGAGCAAAGTTTAGAGGAAGCTTTAGATAAAATTAAGAGAGAAGCTGAAATTGCAGTAAGACAAGGTTTTACGCAAATTGTTTTGACCGATAAAAATGTTTCAGATAATAAATTACCTGTACCAATTTTACTTGCAGTTGGTGCAGTAAATACTTATTTAGTAAAACTCAAATTAAGAGGATATGCATCGATTAATGTTCAAACAGGAGATGCGATGGACACCCATTCTTTTGCAACTATAATAGGTGTTGGAGCAACAACAGTTAATCCATATCTAGCATTTGATAGTTTATATCAACGTTATAACAAAAAATTATTTGGGAATTTTGAGTTTGATGAATGTGTAAGTAGATATATTAAATCAGTTAATTTAGGTCTACTTAAAATAATGTCAAAGATGGGAATTTCTGTGATTAGTTCTTACAGAGGTGGATGTAATTTTGAAACAGTTGGGCTAAGTAGGACAATTGTAAATAATTTTTTCCCTGGCGTACTTTCTAAAATATCTGGAATAGGGCTTACAGGTATAGAAAAAAAAATAAGGAATATTCATAAAAAAGCTTTTTCAAAAACCAATAATGTTCTCCCAATTGGAGGAATCTATAGATATAGAAAAACTGGCGAAACTCACCAGTATCAAGGAAGATTAATACACATGTTACAAACTGCCGTTACTAAGGGTTCATATGAAATATATAAGAAATATGTGCAAGGTATTTATGATTTACCCCCTATAAGTTTAAGAGATCTTGTTGGTTTCAAAGAAAAAAATTCGATCAGTTTGGATGAAGTTGAGCCAGTAGAAGAAATTTTAAAAAGATTTGGAAGTGGAAGTATGTCTCATGGAGCGTTATCAAAAGAAGCTCATGAAACATTAGCTATTGGCATGAACAGAATTAAAGGGGCCTCATGTAGTGGGGAAGGTGGAGAAGATAAATCAAGGTTTAAAATTTTAGATAATGGAGATACAGCAAATTCAAGAGTTAAACAAATTGCTTCTGCAAGATTTGGGGTAACAATAGATTACTTAAATAATTGCAATGAGATTGAAATTAAAATTGCGCAAGGAGCAAAACCAGGAGAAGGGGGACAGCTCCCAGGTTTTAAAGTTACTGATGAAATCGCAAAACTTCGACACTCAACACCAGGTGTTACATTAATTTCCCCGCCGCCCCACCATGATATTTATTCAATAGAGGATCTTGCACAATTAATTTATGATTTGAAACAAATTAATCCAAGAGCAAGAGTAGGTGTGAAATTAGTTGCTTCTTCAGGCATAGGAACCATTGCAGCAGGAGTAGCTAAAGCAAAAGCAGATATAATACTAATTTCTGGGCATTCAGGTGGAACAGGTGCAACGCCACAGACAAGTGTAAAATATGTTGGAATACCTTGGGAAATGGGACTTACTGAAGCAAATCAGGTCTTAACTCTAAATAACTTAAGACATAAAGTTACTCTTAGAACGGACGGAGGTATAAAAACTGGAAGAGATGTAGTTATTGCAGCTATGATGGGAGCAGAAGAATTTGGTGTTGCAACAACCGCACTCGTTGCTATGGGATGTATAATGGTAAGACAATGTCATTCAAATACATGTCCAGTGGGGGTTTGCACTCAAGATGAAAAATTAAGAGAAAAATTTGTCGGAACACCTGATAAAGTTGTTAATTTATTTACTTTTATTGCTTCAGAAGTAAGAGAAATTTTAGCTGAACTTGGTTTTAAAAATTTGAATGCGATAATCGGTAGAACAGATTTATTAAGACAAGTTAGCAAGGGTTCTCCCAATTTAGATGATTTAGATCTTAATCCACTATTTGTACAAGCTGACCCAGGAAAGAATAAGAGGTATTGTGAAGAACAAGTTATAAATGAAGTACCTGATACATTAGATCAAAGAATATGGCCTGAGATAGAAACAGATATAGAGAATAAAAAAGAAACCGATAAAGAATATATTATTCAAAACACAAATAGAGCTGTGGGAACCAGAATTTCTTATTATCTTTATAAAAAGTATGGTGAAGATAAAATCGAGCATGAGAGCATCCAACTTAATTTTAAAGGCTCAGCTGGACAGTCTTTTGGTGCTTTTGCAATAAAAGGACTAAAGCTTATATTGAAAGGTGATGCAAATGATTATGTAGCAAAAGGACTTTCTGGAGCTACAATTACTGTAAAGCTTCATGAAGAAAGTAAGATTATTTCTAAAGAAAATACAATAATTGGAAATACAGTTCTTTACGGTGCAACGTCGGGAAATTTATTTGCCGCAGGACAAGCAGGGGAAAGATTTGCTGTTAGAAATTCAGGAGCTACAGCAGTTGTTGAAGGTTGTGGATCAAATGGTTGTGAGTACATGACTGGTGGTAAAATAGTTATATTGGGCGATGTTGGTGATAATTTTGGAGCAGGAATGACAGGAGGAATGAGTTTTGTTTATGATCCAGATCATAATTTCCAAAATAAAGCAAATCCAGAGTCTATTGTGTGGCAAAAACTGGAGACAGAGTTCTGGATAAATGATTTAAAATTATTAATTAAAAAACATTTCAAGGAAACTAACTCACAAGTCTCAAAGAAAATCCTTGAAAACTTTGAGCAAGAAATTATGAATTTTTATCAAGTTTGTCCTAAAGAAATGCTTGATAAACTTGAAAACCCAATAACAAATAAGCAAAAAAATCTTGCAAGTTAATGCATGAAATAAATTTATTTTGTTTTGGTTTTGGTCAAGTAGCAAAAGCTTTTATAATTAATCTCTTAAAAAATAAAATTAAAATTAATTTACTTACGACAAGCAGAGAAAAAACTGGTGAATACAATTATTCAAATTTAAAATATATAAACTGTAATTTTCATGAGAAGAATTATGATAAATATTTGTTAAAAGAGATTAAAAAATTTAGTCATATCCTTATTTCAACACCCCCAGTAAATTCGAAAGATCTTTTTTTAGAATTGTTAAAGTCGAATAGTAATATTTTAGAAAAATCTAAATGGATAACATATTTATCTTCAACAAGTGTTTATGGAAATCATGATGGAGCTTGGGTTGATGAGAATTCTAAATTAATTCCAAGTACCAAAAAAGGAAAGACTAGACTTGAAATTGAAAATAGATGGAAAAAATTATCAAAAGATTATCCAATTCAAATTTTCAGACTTGCGGGCATTTACTCAAAAGAAAATAATTTAATTACTCGGATCAAAAAAAATAATTCAAGAATTATCAAAAAAAAATTCCACAAGTTTTCAAGGATACATTTAGAAGATATTTCAGGTTTTTTATTAAGTAGTTTAGAAAATTTTAAGTCAGGTGAGATCTATAATATCGCAGATGATAGACCAATTTCAAATGAGGAATTGCTTAGTGAAATATTAGAAAAATATAATTTAAAATCACCGATATTTATCGACTTTAATGATCTTAAAGACTCAACTCTGAAAGAATTTTATTTAGCTTCTAAAAAAGTAAAAAATAATAAAGCAAAAACTTTTTTTAATTATGAACTTATTTATCCAACTATACGGGAAGGTCTTAAATTATGGTAAATCAAACCAATCTCTTTTGTAAGCTTTTTCAAGTTGTTTTTTTTTGACAAGCTATGATCACCATTCTTTATTACAATTAATTTTTTCTTTGCATATTTAAAAACTTTCATAATTTTTCTTGAAATAGAAATTGGAACTACATCATCTTTTTTACCATGAAGTATCGTAAGATAAATTTTATTTTTGAAAATTTTATTTAAGATTTTATTTTTTCTTCCATCTTTAATCAGTTTATAAGAAATATTGTATTCAAAGTTACTATGATTAAAAATATAATACTTTTCTTTGACTAGTTGTTTCTTCACCTTTTTGCTAAATTTATTCCACATAAGTCTTTCCAAAAATTCGGGCGCTGGCGCAATTCCTATAAATGCAATTATTCTTTTATTAAAAAAGCTAAACAAATTTAGCCCAATCCAACCACCCATGCTTGATCCAACCAAAATTAATTTTTTCCTATGAATTTTTTTTTTTATTATTTCTTTTGCATCTCGAGTCCAACTTGTAATAGTACCGTCCTCAAATTTTCCATATGATTTTCCATGACCAGAGTATTCTAAAGCTAAAAAACCTATATTATTTTTTTTACAAAATTTATATAATGTTTTTGGTTTATCGCCTTCCAAATCTGATTTAAAACCATGCAAAAAAACAACGCTAATATCCCCAGAAGTATTATTAATTAAATATCTTATTTTTTTATTCTTAGAAATTTCAAAAAATTTAAATTTTGACATAAATTTTATAGGTAACTTATGATATTATTATAACTAAATAAATGCCATCAAAAATAAAAGTTTTACAGGTTATTCCTAAGCTTGGATATGGAGGTGCAGAAACAGGTTGCTATGATATTGCACATTACCTTTATGAAAAGAATTGTGAGTCATACATAGTCACAAGTGGTGGAGACTTACTTAAATTTGTTGATAAAAAAAAGGTTAAAGTAATTAGACTTCCAGTTCATAGTAAAAATCCATTATTAATATTTATTAATGCCATAGTTTTAACTTTTATTATTCTTTTTCTAAATATTAATATTGTCCATGCTAGAAGCAGAGCGCCTGCCTGGTCTTGTTATATTGCAACCAAGATTACGAGAAGAAATTTTGTGACAACATTTCATGGAACTTATAATTTTCACAATAAATTAAAAAAATTTTACAACTCAATTATGGTTAGATCGAAATTAATAATAGCTGGATCTAATTTTATTTTTTCACACATAAAGGAAAATTACTCAGAATTTATTGATCTGAAAAAAAGATTATTAGTAATATTTAGAGGTGTAAATGTTGATTATTTTGATCAAACTTCAATTATTGAAAGTGATGAAAGAAAATTAAAAAAAAAATGGGAAATTGAAGAAAATAAAAAAATAATTTTAATGCCGGGTAGACTTACTTCATGGAAAGGACAGGAATTATTTATAGAGGCAATAAATTTAGTAAATATTGAGCTAGGTTATGAAGCATTTTATGCAGTTATATTAGGAAATGAACAAGGTAGAGACTTGTATAAAAAAAAACTTATTCGTTTAAGTGAACAATATAGAATGACAAAACAGTTAAAGTTTATTGACCATTGTAAAAATATGGCCTTAGCTTATAAAATTTCAGATATAATTATTTCAGCATCAATAGAGCCAGAAGCTTTTGGAAGAGTTGCTGTAGAGGCTCAATCAATGGAAAAAACAATTATCGCTAGCAATATTGGTGGCTCCAATGAAACTATAATTGACGAAAAAACTGGCTTTTTATTTGATGCTAGAGATGCAAAATCTTTAAGTAAAAAAATTCTTAGAGTATTAAGTATGGACGACACTTTATTAAAAATAATAGGTAATGAGGGTAGAAAAAACGTAATTAAAAAATTTAATGTTGAAAAAATGTGTTTTTCTACTTATTCAGAGTATAAAAAACTAATAAATTAATGTTCAGTATAACTTTACCAGATGGAAATAAGCTAAACTTTGAAAAAAAAGTCACTGGCCTAGAAGTGGCTGAAAAGATTAGCAAATCTTTATCAAAAAGCGCTTTACTAATTAGTATTGATGGAAATTTAAAAGACCTTAATACATTAATTGACAAAGATTGCTCTATTAAAATATTTACCTCTAAGGATAAAGAAGGACTTGAAACAATAAGGCATGATACAGCACATGTTTTAGCTATGGCAGTTCAAGAACTATTCCCTGGTACTCAAGTAACAATTGGCCCTGTAATAGAAGATGGTTTTTATTATGATTTTGCAAGAAAAGAACCATTTACAGATGAAGATTTAAAAAAAATTGAAAATAAAATGATGGAGATAGTAGAAAGAGACGAAAAAACAACCAGAGAAGTTTGGCCACGAAAAAAAGCTATTGAACACTTTAAAAAAATTGGAGAACTTTATAAAGCTGAAATTATTAAAAGTATACCTGAAGGTGAAGAAGTTTCGATTTACTTTCATGGAAAATGGCATGATCTTTGTAGAGGACCACACCTGTCATCAACTGGAAAAATTGGAAAGTTTTTTAAATTGACTAAAGTTTCAGGTGCTTATTGGAGAGGTGATTCAAATAATGAAATGTTACAAAGAGTTTATGGCACAAGTTGGTCAACCCAAAAAGATCTTGATAGCTATTTAAAAAGAATTGAAGAAGCTGAAAAGCGTGACCATAGAAAATTAGGAAAGTTAATGGATCTGTTTCACTTTAGAGAAGAAAGTCCAGGAGCTGTTTTTTGGCATGAAAAAGGTTGGACACTTTTTCAAAAACTTGTTTCATATATGAGACTTAAACAAGATCAAGCGGGGTATAAAGAGATCAATACTCCAGAAATTTTAGATAGATCTCTTTGGGAAAAATCAGGACATTGGGAAAAATTTGGAGCAAACATGTATACTTCCAAAACGCCAGATAAAAAAATATTTGCTATTAAACCAATGAATTGTCCAGGCTGTGTTCAGGTATTCAATCAAGGTTTAAAGAGTTACAGAGATTTACCTTTCAAAATGTCAGAATTTGGTAAAGTTCATAGATATGAACCTTCCGGTGCTTTACATGGACTTTTAAGAGTAAGAGCATTTACCCAAGACGATGCTCACATTTTTTGCACAGAAGATCAAATTACTGAGGAGTGCTTGTCAGTTACAAATCTAATTTTAGAAATTTATAAAGATTTAGGGTTTGAAAATGTAATATTAAAGTACTCAGATAGACCAGATTTAAGAGTTGGAGACGATGCAGTTTGGGATAAATCTGAAGCAGCTCTAATTAAAGCTGTAGAGGCGTCAAAATTAGAATATAGTATAAATAAAGGTGAGGGAGCTTTTTACGGTCCAAAGATAGAATTTGTTTTAAGAGATGCAATTGGTAGAGATTGGCAGTGTGGAACTTTACAAGTTGATCTAAATTTACCGGGTAGATTAGGAGCAAGTTACGTTGATAAAGATGGATCAAAAAAAATTCCTGTTATGCTTCATAGAGCATTATTTGGTTCTTTAGAAAGATTCATTGGAATCCTTATCGAGAACTATGCGGGCAAACTGCCTTTTTGGATTTCACCAATGCAAACTGTAGTAATACCAATATCAGAGGATTTTAACGATTATGCTTTATCTATTCATAAAAAAATAAAAAAAGCAGGTATTTCTTGTGAAGTAGATATAAAAAATCATAACTTAAATTATAAAATTCGTGAACATTCTAATGCAAAGATCCCAATGCTATTAATTTGTGGAAAAAAAGAAGTTGACTCTAATGCAGTAACTATTAGAAGATTGGATTCTAATAAACAAGAAAATATGCATATAGAAGATTTTATTAAAAAATATACTGTTTTAAACAAAGCTCAATCAATTTAGTGCCAGATTTCAAACAAAACTTTTTTCAAAGAAGAAATAAATCCTTTGGACCAAAATATAATAATAGAATAAATTCATCTGAAGTTCAGGTAATTGACAACGATGGAGAAAACTTAGGTGTTTTAAATACACAAGAAGCAATTAGCAAAGCAAAAAATGAGGGACTTGATCTTATCGAAATCGCACCAAATGCTAAACCACCAGTATGTAAAATTATGGATATTGGAAAATATAAGTATGATCAGCAAAAAAAGGCGAGTAAAGCAAAAAAAAACCAAAAAAAAGTTGAATTAAAAGAAATTAAACTTAGACCAGTTACCGAAACACATGACTATATGTTTAAAATTAAAAATGCACAAAAATTTCTATCGAAAGGTGATAAAGTAAAATTTACAATAAAGTTTAAAGGTAGAGAGCTTCAACATACAAATCTTGGAAAAGAGTTGATGGATAAAATTAAAGTAGATATGGAAAATGTTGGAAAAATAGAATTACAGCCCAAATTTGATGGTAAACAAATGATTATGGTGGTGCAGCCAGTTTAATTATTCTGGTTGTAAAAAAGTCTGTATTTTGTATAAAGCCTCTAAAATTATGCCAAAACTTAAAACTAAAAGCTCAGCTAAAAAAAGATTTAAAATTACATCAAGAGGCAAAGTAGTTATGCCTCAAGCTGGCAAAAGACATGGTATGATAAAAAGAACGAATTCACAAATTAGAAAACAAAGAGGCACTACTATAATGTCAAAGCAAGATAGTAAGATTGTGAAATCATATATGCCTTATAGTTTAAGAGGATAATATGGCTAGAGTAAAAAGAGGTGTAACCAGTAAGGCAAAACATAAAAAAGTATTTAAAGCAGTTAAAGGTCAATTTGGAAGAAGAAAAAATACAATCAGAGTTGCTAGGCAAGCTATGGAAAAAGCAATGCAGTATGCTTATAGAGACCGAAGAAACAAAAAAAGAGATTTTAAATCTTTGTGGATTCAAAGAATTAATGCAGGAGTTAGAAGTGAAGGACTTACCTACTCAAAATTTATAAATGGACTCAATAAATCAGGAATTAAATTAGATAGAAAAATTTTAGCTGAGATTGCTTATGAAAACCCTCAAGCCTTTAAAACAATAGTTAAAAAAGCTCAATCAGCATTGAACTAATCTTTCTATTGTTTTTCTATTCTTAACAAATATTCTATAAAAATGTCAGAATTTGAAAAAAAAATATCTGAATATAAAGAAAAGATTTCTAATTCCAAAGATTTGAAAGAACTACTTTTAATTAGCTCTGAAATTTTTGGAAAAAATGGAATACTTAATTCAGAGTTTAAAAAACTTGGTTCTTTACCAAATAATGAAAAAAAAATTTTTGCTGGAAGGATTAATAAGGTAAAGCAAGAATTATCAAATTTTTATAAATCTAAAAATAATGATTTATTAGATAAAGATATAATCGATAAACTTAAAAAAGAAAAAATTGATATTACTTTGCCAGAAAAAGAATTTAAAATTGGAAAAGTACATCCTGTTTCTCAAGTGATTGATGAAATTTCATGTATTTTTTCAGAAATTGGTTTCTCAGTTGAGGAAGGGCCTGACGTAGAAAACGAATATACAAATTTTACAGCACTCAATACCCCTGAAAATCACCCAGCAAAAGATATGCATGATACGTTTTACTTAGATAAGGATATGAAAACATTGTTGAGAACGCATACTTCTCCAGTTCAAGTACGTACAATGCTTAAAGGTAAACCACCATTTAAAATTATTGCTCCAGGAAGAACTTATAGAAGTGATAGTGATCAAACTCATACACCAATGTTTCACCAATTAGAAGGTCTACATATCGATAAAGATATTAACATGGGCCACCTTAAAGGTTGCCTTAACTATTTTATCAAAGAATTTTTTGAGGTGGATAAAATTAAAATGAGATTTCGGCCAAGCCACTTTCCATTTACGGAGCCATCAGCAGAGGTAGATATAGGATATAGATTAGAAAATAATAAAATTATTATTGGTGAGGGAGACAAATGGCTTGAAATTCTTGGATGTGGAATGGTTCATCCAAATGTTTTAAAAAATTGTAAAGTTGATCCAAATAAGTTTCAAGGTTTTGCTTTTGGCATTGGCATAGACAGATTAGCTATGCTTAAATATGGAATCAATGATTTAAGATCTTTTTTTGAGTGTGATTATAGATGGTTAAATCATTATGGTTTTGATCCTTTAGATGTTCCAACTAACTACAGAGGTTTAAGTAGATGAAGTTCACAAAAGATTGGCTAAGTGATCACCTTAAAACAAAAAAAAATGAGCAACAAATTATAGAAAAGCTCAATGGAATTGGTCTTGAGGTTGAAAAAGTTGAGCCAATTAAGAATGAATTAAGTGATTTCGTAGTTGCAAAAATAATTAAAGCAAAAAAGCATCCTAATGCTGATAGATTAAAACTATGTGATGTTGATATAGGGGGAGAAGCGACTATAAAAGTTGTTTGTGGAGCATCAAATGCCCAAGAAGGCTTAATAACTATTTATGCACCTCCAGGTTCAACAATTCCAAAGAATGGAATGAAATTAGAAGTATCAAAAATTAGAGGAGAGACTTCTTACGGAATGCTTTGTTCAGAGTCTGAATTAAAAATATCTAATGAATCCGAAGGAATTATTGAATTAGGTAAAAAATTTAATTATAGCATAGGAAAGCCTTATTTTAAGAGAAAAGACACCAACAATGTTATAGAATTATCTATTACACCTAATAGACCTGATTGTTTAGGTATAAGAGGAATTGCAAGAGATTTATTTGCATGTGGTTATGGAGAATTAAAAGAAATTAAAAATGTAAAGTTTAAGAAAACTTTCAAACACAACTTTAAAGTAAAAATTGAAAAAAATAAAAATCAAGCTTGCTCAATTTTTGGCAGCTGTTTAATTAAAAACATATCTAATAGAGAAAGCCCAAGTTGGTTAAAAGACAAAATTTTAGCACTAGGTTTAAGACCAATTTCAGCTGTTGTAGATATTACAAATTATGTAATGTTTGACTTAAACAGACCACTTCATGCTTATGACTTAGATAAAATAAATAATTCAATTACTGTAAGAAACTCAAAAAAAGGTGAAATACTTAATGCTCTTGATAATAAAACTTACACGCTTAAAGAAAATATGTGCGTAATTGCGGATGACCAAGGCCCTCTAGGCTTAGGAGGTATTATTGGTGGAGTAAGATCCGGGACTGGATTAGATACTAAGAATATATTAATCGAATCTGCTTACTTTGATCCAGTTATAACAAGAAAAACAGCAAAAGTTTTAGAAATAAATACTGATGCTAAATTTAGATTTGAAAGAGGTATAGATCCTCAATCAGCAAAAGATGGATTAGCAAAAGCTGCAAAATTAATTGTTGATATATGTGGTGGCGAAGTTTCAAATTTTGATTTTCAAGAAACAATAAAATTAAAGAAAAAAATAATTAATTTTGATCCAAGATTAGTTTCAAGGACTATTGGTATTAAAGTAAAAGATAAAGAAATTAATAAAATCCTTAACAAACTAGGTTTCGAAACCAAAAAAAAAGGTAAAAATATTGAAATAAAAATTCCATTATGGAGACCAGATATTTTTGGTGAGATTGACTTAGTTGAAGAAGTAATAAGAATATTAGGATTTGAAAATGTTAAATCTATTGAACCTGAAAAAATTAGAACAAAACCAACATTAAATTTTTATCAAAAACATTTTCATTTAGCCCAACGTTCAGTTGCATCCAAAGGTTATTATGAAGCTATTACGTGGTCTTTTAGTGATGAAAAAGTTAATGTTAAGTTTAAAGAAGACATTGAAACTATAAGAATTATTAATCCTATCAGTTCAGATTTAGGAGTATTGAGAAACTCCTTGTATCCAAATTTGATCTATTACATGGAAAAGAACTTAAATAGAGGTTTTGGTGAACAATCTTTATTTGAAATTGGCCCTGTTTTTAAAAGTAATAAACCTGGAGATCAGATTACAGTGATATGTGGAATTAAAAAACAAATTTATGATGAACAAGATTATAAAAGAGTTGATCATTTAGATGTATTCGAAATAAAGAGAGACCTGATTCAAACACTTATTGAACTTGGCATAGATAAAGAAGAAATTTTAGTTGAGGAGAAATCCCCATCTTATTATCATCCGGGAATTTCAGGCTCTATTTATTCTAAAGATACTAAATATTTATTCGCTTACTTTGGCCAGATCCATCCTAAAATAGTGCCTGAAACTTACGGTTTTGAGATTTTCTTAGAAAATTTAGTAAATTTTAAAAGTAATAATAAAAAAAATAAAGAGAGTTTATCATTATCAGATTATCAAAAGTCAGAAAGAGATTTTGCTTTTTTAACAAAAAAAGATACAAAAGCCTCACTTTTAGTAGATGCAGTAAAAAAAGTAGATAAGTCACTAATCAGAAATGTTAAAATATTTGATGTTTATGAAGGAAAAAATATACCATCAGATAAAAAATCTATCGCGATTAAAGTTACAATCCAATCTGATTACAAAACGATGAATGAAAGTGATTTATCAGATATTTCAAACAGAATTATTAAATCAGTTGAAGAACAAACTGGTGCAAAACTAAGATCTTAATGGACAACATCGATAAT
Source organism: uncultured Pelagibacteraceae bacterium (assembly GCA_902612345.1). Lineage (GTDB taxonomy): Bacteria > Pseudomonadota > Alphaproteobacteria > Pelagibacterales > Pelagibacteraceae > Pelagibacter. Next base: position 26,787 of record CACMDE010000003.1, read on the forward strand.
ATTAGAAATTTTGCAATAATTGCACATATAGACCATGGAAAATCAACTATAGCAGATAGAATAATTCATAAATGTGGAGGATTAACAGATAGAGAAATGAAAGCTCAGGTTTTGGACTCTATGGATATTGAGCGCGAAAGAGGAATAACAATAAAGGCTCAGACCGTCAAATTAAATTACAAAGCAAAAAATGGCAAAGAATACGTTCTAAATATTATCGATACACCAGGACATGTCGATTTTAGTTATGAAGTAAGTAGGTCACTTTATGCATGCGAAGGCTCAATTCTGATCGTTGATAGTACTCAAGGAGTTGAGGCACAAACACTTGCAAATGTATATCAGGCCCTTGATATGAACCATGAAATTATACCTGTACTAAATAAAATTGACCTTCCAGCATCTGATTTAGATAGAACCTCAAAACAAATTGAAGATGTAATTGGAATTGAGACAAACAATGCGATTCCTTGCTCTGGTAAAACTGGAGAAGGTATAGACGATATATTAGAAACAATAGTAGATCTTCTTCCATCACCAAAAGGCAATAAAGAAAATAACTTAAAATGTCTTTTGGTAGATAGCTGGTATGATACTTATTTAGGAGTTGTTATCTTAGTTAGAGTAATAGATGGAAAAATAAGTAAAAACATGAAAATTAAGATGATGTCATCAAATCAAGAATATACAGTTGAAAAAGTAGGTGTTTTTACACCAAAAGCAAAAAATATTAATGAATTAAATTCTGGTGAAATTGGATTCATTATTACTGGAATTAAAAATTTATCTGATACAAAAGTTGGGGATACTATTTGTGACGCGAATAATCCACTACTTAAAGCATTACCAGGGTTTAAACCGAGCAAACCAGTTGTATTTTGTGGTTTGTTTCCAGTTGATAGTTCAGATTATCAGAAATTAAAAGATGGTCTTGCAAAACTACAATTAAATGATGCAAGTTTTTCTTATGAGGCAGAGTCATCTTCTGCTCTAGGTTTAGGATTTAGATGTGGTTTTTTAGGTCTTTTGCATTTAGAAATTATTACAGAAAGATTAGAAAGAGAATTTGACATTAATTTGATAACGACCACCCCAGGAGTGGTTTATAAAGTTTATCTTAATAATGATAAGATTTTAGAATTACAAAATCCTTCTGGTTTACCAGATCCAACTATAATAAAATATATTGAAGAACCCTGGATAAAAGCGACTATTATCACACCAGACGAATATTTAGGATCTATAATTAAACTTTGTCAAAATAAAAGGGGTATTCAAACTAATTTAAGTTATTCAGGTAATAGAGCTGTTATAAATTATGAACTACCATTGAATGAAGTTGTTTTTGATTTTAATGATCGGTTAAAATCAATGACTAGCGGATATGCTAGTTTTGATTATGAAATTTTAGGTCATAGGGAAGGAGATTTAGTAAAATTATCTATATTAGTAAATACCGAACCTGTAGATGCTTTAGCTATGATGGTACACAAAGAGTTTGCGCAAAGTATAGGTAGAGAGGTTTGTGAAAAATTAAAAGACTTAATACCAAGACATAATTTTATGATACCAATCCAAGCTGCAATAGGCGGAAAAATTATTGCTAGAGAAACTATAAAGGGTTTTAAAAAAGATGTTTTAACTAAAATTCATGGAGGTGGAGCCTTAGATAGAAAAAGAAAATTACTTGAAAAACAAAAAAAAGGAAAAGCTCGAGCAAAACAATTTGGTAAAGTTGAAATACCGCAAGAGGCATTTATTGGAGTTTTAAAAATAAATAAAGAATAATCGATTTTATGATTTTAGTTACTGGAGCAGCAGGATACATTGGATCACATATTTGCAAAAAGTTACAAAAAAAAGGTATTAACTATATCGCATTAGACAATTTATCCTCTGGCAGTTTAAAAAATATTCAAAATAGAAAAACATTCTATAAAAATGATTTTTCTTCAAATAAAATTTTTTCAATAATTAGAAATAACAAAGTTCAAACAGTAATACATTCTGGTGCATTTACTTTTCCAAGTGAAAGTGAAACAAAAAAAAAAAAATATTTTAATAATAATATAAAAAAAACAAAAAAATTTATAGATTTGTGTAAGAAAGCTAATGTAAAAAAGTTTATTTTTTTTTCAAGCTCAAATGTTTATAAATTTAAAATAAAAAAAACTCCCATACTTAATCCTGAGAATTATTATGGTTATACAAAATTATATATAGAAAAATATTTAAAAACAAAATCATTTAAAAATTTAATAATTTTAAGACTATTTAATATTGCTGGTTTTATAAAAAATAGTAATTACTATGAATATAAAACAAAATACAGAAGAATAATGCCTACAATAGTTTCATCTGTAATTAAAAACAGTAAAATTTATATTTATGGAAAAAAAACAAAAGGAGGTTTTTCATATTCAAAGAGGGATTATTTGCATATAGATGACTTTGTAAAATTAATAGATATTCTGATAAAAAAAAACATTAAATATAAAGTTTTTGATATTGGATCTTGCGAAGCTACCTCTTTAAAAAAAATAATAAACATTTTTGAAAAAATTACTAAAAAAAAAATTAATTATATTTTGAAGGAAAAAAGAATAGGAGAACTTGACTATACTTGTTGTTCAAATAAAAAAATCCAAACAATAATTAATTGGAAACCAAAAAAAAATATAGAAAGTATTATAAAATCAACATTAGAGTGGAAAAATAATGAAAGTGTATGATTGCATAACATTTTTTAATGAAGAAGAATTGTTAGAATTAAGATTAAATATTTTAAATAAATATGTAGATTATTTTGTAATTTGTGAGGCACGTGAGGATCATCGGGGAAATAGTAAAAAGTTGAATTTCAATTTAAGTAAATTTAATAAATTCAAAGAAAAAATTATTTACTTAATAGTAGATAAGTTTGAAAATTGTAAAAGAACCTGGGATAGACAAAATTTTCAAAGGGATTATTTAATTAATGGAATTAAAAATGCAGATAAAGATGATTTAATACTCTTTTCTGACATTGACGAAATACCAAATCTAGAAAAATTAAATAGTTTTATTAATGAAATTAATAGTAAAATTGGTATTTTTGATCAAAAAGTATTCTATTATAAATTAAATTTAAATGTTTTAGATTATAACCAATGGGAGGGAACAAGAATAAGTAAAAAAAAGTATATAAAGTCTTTTTCATGGTTAAGGGAACATGTAAGATTAAAAAATTTAAAATATGGTTTTTGGCGAATAGATAAATTTAAAAAAATATTTAAAATTAGTAATGGAGGTTGGCATTTTTCATTCTTAGGTGACGCAAATTTAATTGCATCAAAAATAAAATCATATGTCCACAGTGAATTTGATGAGACTAAATTTACAAATATTGAAGAAATTAATAAAAGAATCAAAAATAATTTAGATCCATACGATAGAAAAAAAACTTTAAAAAAAATTTCAATCGATGATACTTTTCCCGATTTTATTTTGAAAAATAGAGATAAATTAAAGAAATTTATTTTATAAGTAACAACTATTGGAGACGTGTGTGAGCGGTTTAAACAGCACGCTTGGAAAGTGTGTGTACTTTAACGAGTACCGTGGGTTCGAATCCCACCGTCTCCGCCATTAAAAGTAACAAAATTCAAAATAAAAGGCACTAATTTAAAAAGCAATTAATTTTTTTTTTTTTCTTCGAATAAGCATTGAATATCAATGCTAATTTACTAGATTTTTAGAAGACAATTTGTCAAATATTTAAAAGATGCTATAAAAAATTACTTATATCAATGACATCTCAAAAAAACAAAAGTTACCAAGCAGACTCTATAAAAGTTCTCAAAGGTTTAGAGGCAGTTAGAAAAAGACCGGGAATGTATATCGGAGATACTGATGATGGAACTGGATTACATCATATGGTTTATGAAGTTGTTGATAATTCAATAGATGAAGCTCTTGCAGGTCATTGTAGAAATATAGTTGTCAGTATAAATGCAAATGGATCTGTAACAGTTAAAGATGATGGAAGAGGTATACCAGTAGATATTCATAAGGGAGAAAAAAAATCAGCGGCAGAGGTAATTATGACACAATTACACGCTGGTGGAAAATTTGACCATGATTCATATAAAGTTTCAGGTGGTCTACATGGAGTGGGAGTTTCTGTCGTTAATGCTCTTTCAGAGACCCTGAAACTTAATATTAATCGAGAGGGTAAAAAATACTTTATTGAGTTTCATAATGGTGATGCCAAATCTCCATTAAAACAGATTGGTAAATCAAAAGAAAATGGAACAGAAATTAATTTTCAACCATCAAAAGATATTTTTTCTTCAACAAAATTTAGTTTTTCTGTTTTAGAAAAAAGACTTAGAGAATTAGCATTTTTAAATAAAGGTATTAAGATAATTTTAAATGATTTTTCCTTAAAAAAATCAAAATCATTGGAATTCAGATATGATGGTGGAATAATAGAATTCGTAGAATATTTAGATAGTAAAAGAGATAGTTTAAAAAATAAAAATGAAAATGAATTATTCAAAAAACCAATTTATATGGAAGGATTAAAAAACGATACTGAAATACAATGCTCACTTAAATGGAACGCTGGATATAGTGAAGATGTTTACTCCTTTACAAATAATATATATCAAAAAGATGGCGGTACACACTTATTAGGATTTAGAAGTGCACTCACAAGAGTTATAAATAAATACGCAAATGATCAAAATTTATTAAAAAAAAATAAAGTAAGTTTATCTGGAGATGATGTAAAGGAGGGTTTAACCTGTGTTTTATCAATTAAGATTCAAGATCCAAAATTTTCATCACAAACTAAAGATAAACTAGTATCTTCTGAGGTAAGAAATATTGTTGAAAATTTTATAAATGAAAAATTATCAATTTGGTTTGATCAAAATCCATCAATTTCAAAAATTGTATTAGCAAAAATTATCCAAGCAGCTGTTGCTAGAGATGTTGCGAGAAAAGCCAGAGAAAGTGTGAGAAGAAAAGGAGCATTAGAGCTTACAGGGCTGCCTGGAAAACTTGCGGATTGTCAAAATTCAAAACAAGAAGGAACGGAACTTTTTATTGTTGAGGGAGATTCAGCTGGCGGTTCTGCAAAACAAGGAAGAAATCGAGAATTTCAAGCAGTATTACCATTAAGAGGAAAAATCTTAAATACATTCACAGAAACTAATGGAAAGAATGGAAAATTTACAGATTATAAAACAAAATCTTTATCTAAAATGATGTCATCAAATGAAATAGTTACTCTTATCAATGCACTTGGACTTGATCCAAAAGCTGATGAACTTGATTTAAAAGATCTTAGATATGGAAAAATTATAATAATGACAGATGCAGATGTTGATGGTTCACATATAAGAGCTCTTCTATTAACTTTTTTTAATAATAAACCGTTTAACAAACTTATTGAAAATGGAAATGTTTATCTTGCTCAGCCTCCATTATTTAAAATAAGCAAGGGTTCAAAAGGTATTTACATAAAAGATGAAGCAGATTTAGAAAAATATCTAATTAATAATTCTAAAGAACTAAAAAAAATAAATAAAAAAAGTAAAGAATTTCAAATTAAGCTTAGCGAAGAAAAATCTAAAATTAGCATTCAAAGATTTAAAGGTTTGGGTGAAATGAACCCAATTGAATTATGGAACACTACTTTAAATCCCGATACTAGGAATTTGCTTCAAGTGGAATATTCTAAAAAAAATCCAAAAAAAGATCAAGATTTAATATATACTTTGATGGGAAATGATGTTTCTTTAAGAAAGGATTTTATTGTTGAAAATGCAATAAATGTTGCAAATTTAGATATTTAAATGGAGTTTTTAAATAATTCTAAAAATTATTCTCTTAACAGAAAAACTTATATAAATTTAAGATGGATAGCAATTATAGGTCAGCTTGCTGCAATCAATATTGCCACATTCATATTTAAATACGATTTTTCATTTATTAAAGCAAACATCATAATATTAATCGGAGCAATAAGTAATATTTATCTAGTAAGTTTTTATGTAAAAAATTTATTATCTAATCGAACTGCTTTTAATTTTCTAATAATTGATATTTTGCAACTAACAGTCCTTTTATATTTGACAGGAGGTATTTTAAATCCATTTATAATATTTTTGATAATTCCAAGTGTATTTGCATCATTAAGCTTAGAAAAAAAGACCAACTATATTTTAATCTTGATTACTTTAATATCAATTATTTTTCTAACTTTTTTTTATGAAGAAACATCATTACCACTTCCTATAAAATCAGAAGTTGACGAATATTTTTATTTTGCAATTCCAATTTCACTTACAATTGGTTTATTTTTTCTAAATTATTTTGCAATTACTTTTGGTGAAGAATCAAGTTTGAGAAAAGATGCATTAGACAAAATTCAACAATTAATAGCTAAGGAGCATGAGTTGGCTTCTCTTGGTGGTCAGGCTGCAGCTGCAGCACATTCTTTAGCTACACCGTTATCAACAATAAAATTAATAACTCAAGAACTTTCAAAAACTCTTAAGGGAAATAAAGAAATTGAAAAAGATATGGTCATACTAATCGAACAAGTTGAAAGATGTAATCAAATTTTAAAAAAAATAACTATAAACCCAAACATTGAAGATGATTTTATTGAATATGAATTAACTCTATCTAATTACATAAATGAAATTATTAGATCTTTTGAGTCTATAAGTAAAAAAAAATTTTTTTTTCAAAATAGTCAAGATACAAATCCTATAAAATTTAAGAGATCTATTGAGATTATATATGGATTGAGAAATTTTATTGGCAACGCAAATAAATTCGCAAAAGAAAAAATATTTATAACAATAAATTCAGATAGTGAAATTACTGAAGTTATAGTTGAAGATGATGGGGATGGCTTTACAAAGGATATTTTAGATAAAATTGGAGAACCTTATATAAAAACAAAACAAATAAATTATATTGATAAATCTGGACTTGGTTTAGGAATTTTTATTGGAGGAACACTATTAGAAAGAAATTATGCAAAAGTTACATGTAGAAATTCAATAACTCGAAATGGTGCTGAAGTAATTATCAAATGGAATAACAAAGATTTAATTGGACTTTAATTTAAATGTCTATTGTTCTTAAAAAGAGAGCTTAATTCGCTTATCATCACATCGCCTAATTCTTGAACATCAGTAATTTTGATTGCTCTGCTATAATACCTTGAAACATCATGGCCTATTCCTATAGCTAATATTTCAATATCATCTTTACTTTCAACATACTTTACTACTTTTTTTAAATGTTTCTCTAAGTAATCACCAGAATTTACAGATAAAGTCGAGTCATCTACGGGTGCTCCATCAGATATTACCATTAAAATTTTCCTCTCTTCTTTTCTTTTTCTTAATCTACTGTAAGCCCACATAATTGCTTCTCCATCAATGTTTTCTTTAAGTATTCCTTCCTTAAGCATAAGACCTAAATTTTTTTTGGATTGACGCCATTGACTATCAGCACTCTTATAAACTATATGTCTTAGGTCATTCAAACGCCCTGGATTTTTTATTTTTCCATTTTTATTCCATGTCTCTCTAGATTTTCCACCTTTCCAATTTTTTGTGGTAAATCCAAGAATTTCAACTTTAACAGAACATCTCTCTAATGTTCTAGATAGAATATCGGCACAAAGTGCAGCAATAGTTATTGGTCTACCTCTCATCGAGCCTGAATTATCAATCAATAAACTTACAACTGTGTCTTTAAATTCAAGATCTTTTTCTTTTTTAAAAGATAGTGAGTTATATGGGTCTATAATTATTCTGGGCAATTTTGAACTATCTAATAGTCCTTCCTCTAAATCAAAATCCCAAGATCTATTTTGTTTAGCCATTAATTGTCTCTGTAATTTATTTGCTAATTTAATAATTAAATCTTTAAAATTAATTAATTGTTGATCTAGATTTTTTCTTAATTTTAATATTTCTTCTACTTCTTCTAAATTTTCTGCTTTTTCTATTTCATCAAACTCTTTAGTAAATATTTTATACTCATTTTCACTCTTAGTCGTATTAAGTTTTTGAATTATATTCTCTGAGCTTTGTTGATCACTTTCTGTATCAAAAAGTTGTTCTTCCATTCTAAACTCATTGACCTCCAAGTCAGTATCTGACGTAGATTGATTTTCTTTTTCATTTTGATCTTGATTTTCATTTGTTTCATTATTGGATTCTGCATTTTGTTGATTATTTTGATCATTTTCTTTTTGATTTTGCTCGTTTTTTTCTTCTTCATCTTTCTCTAAAAAATCTAATTCCTTTAAAATTTCTATAAATTTAGAGCTGTAAAGCTCTTGGTTGTCTAAGTTTTTTTTTAAATAGTTTAAATGTTTTCCAAAACTTTTTCTGAATTCATCTTCCCAAAAACTTAGAATTTTCTCGCAAGTATCATTAAATTTTATATTAAAAAAATTTTTAAGCATATAAATCTCAAAAGCTTCAGTAACTGTTGTGTCCTCCTTTGTTTTGAGTTGATCTTTTCTTTTTAGATTAATTTTATGATTATAATTATCAATTAAATTTTTGTTTATTCCTTCCAATATTTTAGTTCCAAGTTTTTCGTATCTAATCTTTTCTGATACATTATATAATGATTTTAAAGTAGGTTTTGTTGGCAAGTTTTTTAAATATATTTTTTTATTTGAAAATTTTCTTTTTAAAGCCTCAGAATCTGTTTCGGCTCTAAATTTTAAAAAATCGTATTTGTTGTTCAAATTATCTAATTCAAAGAAATTATAATTTTTAGAACTATTATTTTTCCCCCCCAAGTTCGTTTCTTGGTTAAAGTCCTCTGATATTGCTTTTACTGTTGAAATTAAAGCCTGTTTAAATTTTTCTTTTAAATTTTCGTCTTTTTTCATCTAAATTTGAATATTTACCAAGGATTCTGGCAAATCTTCTCCAAAACATCTTTGATAATATTCAGCAATAGTATTTTTTTCTACATCATCACACTTATTCAAAAAAGTGACTCTAAATGAATATCCAATATCTTTAAAAATTTGACAATTCTCTGCCCAATGGATGACAGTTCGAGGACTCATAACTGTTGATATATCACCAGCAATAAATCCTTTTCTAGTCAATGCAGCAACTTTTATCATATTAGTAATAATTTCTTTTCCTTTATTATTGTTCATATTTTTATTTTTTGATAAAACTATCTCCATCTCTTTTTCAAGCGCAAGATAATTTAAAGTAGTAACAATATTCCATCTATCCATTTGTCCTTGGTTGATTTGCTGAGTTCCATGGTATAGCCCACTTGTATCTCCTAAACCAATTGTGTTAGATGTAGCAAATAGTCTAAAAAATTTATTTTGCTTCAAAACTTTATTTTTATCTAATAATGTAAAGCTTCCTTCAGACTCCAAAACTCTTTGTATTACAAACATTACATCTGGCCTACCAGCGTCGTACTCGTCAAAAACTAAAGCTACTGGATTTTGAATTGACCAGGGCAAAATACCTTCTTTAAACTCAGTTACTTGTTTACCCTCTTTAATGACAATTGCGTCTTTACCAATCAAGTCAATTCTACTAATGTGACTATCCAAGTTTACTCTTATGCAAGGCCAATTTAATCTTGCAGCAATCTGCTCTATATGTGTTGATTTTCCTGTACCATGATATCCTTGTACCAGGACTCTTTTGTTAAATGAAAAACCAGACAAAACCGCTAAAGTTGTATCTTTATCAAATTTATATCCTTTATCAATTTCAGGCACAAATTCGCTTTTTTTTGAAAATCCTTCAATCTCCATATCACTTTCAATTCCGAAAGTTTGCTTTACGGAAAGCTTTATATCTGGAGTAATGTTAATATTTGGTACCAATTTTTTCTCTATATGTGTTTTTAAGTTGAGTATAAGCTAAAGTAATTATTTTAAGTCTTTCCTCAAATTTTTTATTTCCAGCATTCATATCAGGGTGAAATTTTTTAACAAGCTTTTTAAACTTCTCTTGTATTTTTTTCCATTCTATTCCTGCTGGGATATCTAAAATAGTAAAAGCCTTAAAATCATGACTATTAAATCTAAATTTTTTCATATGATCTAGACTTTTAAATTTTTGCGTTTCATCTTTTAAAGCATTATTCCAAAGAATCTTGAAAAAATTATCAGATGAACTGAAACTTTGAGTTGGTTTATGCCATATCATATCAGATTTTATAAATTCCATAATTTGATCATCGTTCATGCCTGAAAAATAGTTCCAATTTTTATTGAATTCTTTAATATGTTGCAAACAAAGCAATCTATATTTTTTACTATTATCTTTTTCAACTGGAGCTTTAAACTCCCCAGGTTTGTTGCATTTGTTCCATTCACAAATTGTTTTCATAATTATTTACTTTATAATATTTACCATGCATATAGAAAATTTAATTTTAAATATCAAAACAAAATTACTTAAAAATTCATATATTCAAAATGTAAAAATAGAAGATAAAACCTATCTTCATATAAAACACACCTCTCATGATAAAAACAAGTTTCACTTAAAATTGACAATATATTCTAATGAGCTTAAAAAAAGTAGTAAAATTGAAGCAACAAAAAAAATCAATAAAATTTTAAATGAGGAAATAAGAACATACATTCATTCAATTCAAATTTTATTTAATTAATTCTGATCTCATAAAATTTCTAACTTTATTAGTGTTTAATTGATTATTTATACTCACACTACCAATATTATTTAATGTTATAAAATTTATTCTATTTGTATAATTTTTTTTATCAGCCATCATAAATATTACTATTTTATTAATATCCTTTTTGTTAAAAAATTTTTTTAAATTAGTAAACTTTAATTTTGATAAGTGAGATAAAATCAAATTATATTCGTTATTATTAAGCATTTTCAGTTTTTTACTTAATTTAGTTGCAGATAAAATTCCATATAATACGGCTTCTCCATGGTTCAATTTTTTTGAGTAATTTAGAGCTGCTTCATAAGCATGTCCAAAAGTGTGACCTAAGTTTAAACTTTTTCTTACATTAACTTCCTTTTCATCACTTTCTATTACTCCTTTTTTTATTCTGCAACTTTCAAATATTACTTTTTCAATAAAATTTTTTTTTAGTTCTAAAATGTCATTCAAGTTTTTGTCTAAAAAAAGAAAAAGTTTTTTATTTTTTATTAATGAATGTTTTAATATCTCTGCATATCCACAAATAATTTCTCTCTTTGGCAAACTTACTAATAACTTTGTATCTGTTATGACTAAATCAGGCTGATAAAACGAGCCAATTAAATTTTTTCCAAATTTATTATTAATTCCCGTCTTACCCCCTATCGATGAGTCTACTTGAGATAAGAGGGTTGAAGGTATATTAATAAATTTTAATCCTCTTTTATATATACTTGAAGCAAATCCTGCTAAATCTCCAGCAATACCTCCACCTAGACAAATTATTATGTCATTACGTGTGAAATTATTTTTAAATAACTTTCCAAGAATAGAATTCACATTATTAAAATTTTTATTTTTTTCAGATGCATTAAAATAATAAATAAAATTTTGCTGAGAGGTTATTTTAGAATTTAATTTTTTTACAAAAATTTTTGGAACTTTTTTGTCAACGATTATTAAAGACTTTTGAAAATAAATTTTCTCTTTTTTAATTATATTATTGAACCTAGAAATAATATTATGACCTATATAAACTTTGTAATTTTTACTCTTTGTTTTAATTTTTAGAACTTTCATTTTTAATTATAGTATATATATTTTTTATAATTTCATTTTTATTCTTATTGTTACATTTTATTTTAAAATCTGACATTTTGTAAAACTTAATTCTTTTTTTGTATAGGTTGATAAGTTCATTATTACTTAATTTGAAAGCTAGTGGTCTCCTTTTATTTCTTGAAATTCTGTTTAAAATAGTCTCAATTTTCCAGTCCAACCAGAAAGAAAAGCTATTTACTCTAATTTTTTTTCTAATTTTATGGTTTAAAAAAGTGCCACCACCCAATGAGATTACACACTTATTTTTTTCTAAAAGAACTAATGATATTTTTTCTTCTATTTTTCTAAAATATTTTTCACCTTTTTTTATAAAAATATCAAATATTTTTTCATTTTCAAATTTTTCTATCTCCAAGTCTATATCAATAAATCCATAATTTAATTTTTTAGCCAGTTTAAAACCAATAGTGGTTTTACCAGATCCCATCATACCAATTAATACTATATTTTTTTTTAACATTTATTAATATTGAAAAAACATAAATATGTCTTATTTCTAAACTAATTAAACATTTATGGAATTTCAAAGAAAAAATAACAACTCAATTATTGGTAAGTTGCGTGGCCCTTTGGTTAAAATAACATTTATTCTTATTATATTATTAGGTTTTATATATGCTTTAGGGTCTATAGATTTTCCCGCACCTAATAAGAAAATTGAAAAGATTATACCAAATGAAAATTTTAAAATTATTAAATAAAAAAATACTTTTTATTTTTTTATTTTTTATTTTTTTAAATAATTCAATTGCTAATGAGCCAGTTGACATTTGGAATATAGATAAAACTAAGGTTGAGGAAGTAGAGCAAGGTGAAGATACATCTTTGGAGCCAGATGACGTTACAGAAGAAAATATTTCTGTTTATGATTTAAATAATCAAAATAATAATGATCAAAACCAGGTACTCTTAGAAAAAAAACTTAACAATGAAATTTCGTTGTATGGCTTATATGATCCTGATGAAAATAATTTATCAATTGAAATGTGGAATGAGTCTGAAGGTGAAGAATTAAAAAAATTATTTGATAAAATTATTAATAAAAATTTATCAAAAGATGCCCTAGATATTCTTGAGATAGCACTTCTAACAAATTCTAATACCCCAAATAAAAATATTAAAAAAGAAGATTTTTACGATTTTCAAAAAAATTTTTTAATTAAAAGTAAAAATTTTGATTTAATTAAATTATTTATTGAAAAAAATCCAAGTTTTTATTTTAAAGATGATCTAATTAATTTTTATGTAGACTACTATCTAGCTCAAGCAAATATTGAGAAAAGTTGTGAAATATTTGATACTGTTGGAGAAGTAACATTGATTGATGATTATACTTCAAAACTTAAGATTTATTGTTTAGTAAATTCAAATAAAATTGACAAAGCATTAATGATTTATGATTTAAAAAAAGAAAAAGGATTTAAGGATGAATTTTTTGAAAAGAAAATTTTTAAATTAATTGGTTTTGAAGAAGAAAGTAATCAAATTTCAGATAATAATTTATTAGAATTACATTTATCACATCGAGTTGTAACAAACTTTGAATATATTCCAGATGAAAACACTTCAAAAGAAGTTTGGAAATACTTGGCATCTGCAAACCTTCTTGAAAGAATAGAAAATATTGATTTAGAAGATATTGAAAAAATAAATCTAATTGAAAAGGCGGTACATGAAGGAAATTACAATGAAAATGATTTATTTAGTTTATATACAAGGTATCAATTTAATTTTAATCAACTTTTGTCTGCTAAAGAAAACTATAAAACTTTAGACAAATCTAGTCAAAGAGCTTTGATATATCAAAAAATGCTTTTGACTAATGAACCAGGTGAAAAATTGAATTTAGCTAGATTATTAAAAAATTTATTTGAGGGTGACAATTTTGGTAATGCTTTTTATTTCGAACTTTCAAATATACTACTATCTATAGACAAAGCTAAAATACCACCAGATTTACTCTCATTTTATGAAAATAATATTATTAATGAGGAAACTGAAATAAAAAAAATTAAATTTAATAATAAGATTATACATCAATCTAAGTTATTAAATTATTTTGTAGAGAAAAAAGAAATATCTAAAATTGAAAAAGAAACGAATGATTTATTAAAAAATATCTTAAAAGATAAAAAATATATTATTACTACCAACGATGAAATATTGTTAGAGTCTCTTAAATATGATGGTGTAAAAATTCTAAAAAAATATTCTGATAGGTATTCGTCCACGGTAAATATACCGCCTGATATACAAGTTAAAATAAATAATAGAGATTTAGGCTTAATTCTATTAAGAATAGTCGAATTAATAGGTGAAGATAAATTAGAAAATCTCGGCTCAGAAACTTTAAATTTTATACTAATTACCCTTAATCAACTAGATCTTGATACAATAAGGAATAAAATTATTTTAAAAACTTTACCAATAAGGGTATAAATTTATAAAATTATGGCTGTAAAAGAAATATTAACTGAACCAAATAAAATTTTAAGACAAGTATCAAAACCTGTAGAGAAAGTCACAAAAGATGAACAAGTATTAATGGATGATATGTTGGAGACTATGTATCATGCGAATGGAATTGGATTAGCTGCAATTCAAATAGGTGTTCCTAAAAGAATAATAGTTATGGATATTGCCAAAAAGAATGAAAAGAAAAATCCAATGTATTTTGTAAACCCTATAATAAAAAATAAAAATAAAGAACTATCAACTTATGAAGAAGGATGCTTGTCTGTGCCAAACCAGTTTGCTGAAGTTGATAGGCCTGCAAAGTGTGAGATTGAATATTTAGATTACAATGGAGATAAAAAATTACTTAAAGCAAATGGGTTACTGGCTACATGTATACAACATGAGATGGATCACTTAGAGGGAATATTGTTTATTGATTATCTCTCAAAACTTAAAAAATCTATAATAATTAAAAAACTTTCAAAACAGAAAAAAAGTTCAGAAACTTTAGTAATTTAATTCATGCAGAAAAAAATAGCCTTTATGGGTACACCTATTTTTTCTGTGCCAATATTAAAAAATATATATCAAAATGGTTATGAAATTTCTGCTGTTTATACTCAACCACCCAGAAAATCTAATCGGGGACTAAAGCTTGAAAAATCTCCAATACACTCATTTGCTGAAACAATTAACTTTAATGTAAGAACTCCTGATCTATTAAGAAATAATAAATCTGAATATGAATACTTCAAAAATCTAGACTTAGATCTAGTAATTATAGTTGCATATGGGATAATCATCCCAAAAGAATTCTTATCATTAAGCAAAGAGGGCTTTATTAATCTTCATGCATCAATACTTCCAAAATGGAGAGGTGCTGCACCGATTCAACGATCAATAATGAGTCAAGATAAAGAGACTGGAATTAGTGTAATGAGAATAAACGAAAAATTAGATGAGGGCGATGTTTCACATATTTTTAAAATCAGTGTTGAGGAAAATGAAAATGCTGAAGGTCTAAGTGATAGACTTTCAATATTAGCATCAGAAAAAATTTCAGAGGTAATTGATAGTATTCTGGACAAACAGGTAAATTTTAAACCCCAAGATCATTCCAAAGCTACATACGCAGAGAAAATAAAAAAATCTGAAGGGTTAATAGATTGGAATGATAAAGCTGAAAATATCATTGGAAAAATAAATGGTTTATTTCCGTATCCTGGAGGATATTTTATTTATAAAGGAGAAAGATTTAAAATTTTAAAAGCGCAAATATCTTTCAATAAAGATCAACCAGGCAAAGTAATTTCTAATTATTTAGAAATAAGTTGTGGTGAAAATTCAATAAAAATTTTAGAAATCCAACGTGAAGGAAAAAAACCACAGAAAATAGATGAGTTTGTACTTGGTTCTCAAATACAAAAGGGAACCATTTTATCAAATGTTTAGATATCAAATTATAATAGAATATGACGGAACTAATCATTCTGGATGGCAATCCCAAAAAAATGCAAAATCAATCCAAACAGAGATACAAAAAATTTTATCTAAAATTTTAAAAAACAAAATTAAAGTTAATGGTTCAGGGAGAACTGATGCAGGTGTTCATTCGAAGAATCAATCAGCTCATTTTGATTGTAAAAAAATAATATTAAATAAACATAAATTTATTACTTCGATAAATCATTTTTTAAATAAAAAAAACATTACAATAAAGAAAATTATTAAGAAAAACATGAATTTTCATGCAAGGTATTCTGCAAAAGAAAGAGAATATGAGTATATTATTCTCAATAGAGATGCACCACCCATATTAGATAAAAACAAAGTTTGGTATTTAAGATCTAAGCTAGACATAAAACTCTTAAAAAAAGCTGCAAAGATATTAATTGGAACTCATAACTTTAATGCATTTAGGTCTACCAATTGTCAGGCTAAATCACCAATTAGAACTTTAAAAAAAATCAAAATTATTAAGAAAAATGAAAAAATAACTTTTATTTTAAGATCAAAATCATTCCTGAAAAATCAAGTAAGATCCATCATTGGATGCTTAAAATATGTTGGAGAAAAAAAATGGAAACTAAAAGATTTAGAAAGAGTATTAAGGTCAAAAAATAGAAATAATTGCGCTCCACCAGCTCCTGCCCAAGGATTATATTTGTCAAAAATTATTTACTGAGCCTTAGTGATTTCTTAACTCTCCATCTTGAGGCTTGTTTTACAATGTATCCACAACAATTTTTTGAATTACATCTGCAAGGGTAATCTTTAAAGTCTTGATCAAAACTAAAACCATAATCATATGAAAGCTCTTCACCTTTTTTAATATCTTTAATAGACTCAATCCATAACTTCAAACCTTTTCCAAATACTTCACAATTTGGATTACAAGAATGATTTATAAGTCTTGCTGTGTTAAAATTGTAATCTCCATCTAGGTCATATCTTTTATTTATTTCAAAAAGATAAATCCTTTTTGAATTATCAAATTTTGGATTATCTTCGCTTTCTTTCTTAGAAATTAATTTTCCTTTGTATTCAATTATTTTTGTACCTTTTTTAATATTCTTTGCTGCAACTAATCCTTTATTATCTATGTTCGATTTTTTTATTTTATATAAAGTCATTCAACCTATCTATGATAATTTTTTAGAAACTCAATTGAATTCTATAAGTGCGTTAACATGTTCATTGGAACTTTCAGCTAGTGCATTTAAATCATAACCACCCTCAAGAATAGATACAACCTTTCCATTACAGAATTGTTTTGTAGTTTCCAACACCCTTCTAGTTATTTCATAATAGTCTTTAGACTCTAAATTTAATTGACATAAAGGATCATCTTTGTGAGCGTCAAATCCCGCAGACATTAATATGAATTCAGGTCGAAATTCTTTTAGTCTCTTAAGTGTATGCTCGTATGCATCAAAATACTCTCTTGAACTCGTTCCGGCAGGCAAAGGAATATTTAGTGCATTATTATGATCTCCTTTTTCATGTTCTGTTCCTCCTCCTGGATAGTATGGATATTGATGTAAGCTTGAGAAAAAAATATTTTCATTTGACTTGACTATATCATAAGTTCCATTTCCAAAGTGACAATCCCAATCAATCACCGCAACTCTTTTATATTTATATTTTGAAATTAAATAATTTGCAGCGATTCCAATATTATTTAGGACACAAAAACCCATAGCTTTATTTTTTTCAGCATGATGTCCCGGAGGTCTTGTGACACAATGTGCAGATTCAAATTCTTTATTTTCAACACCATCGATTGCAGCAACGATTGAACCAACCGCATCGAAGGTTGCATCTTTGCTACCTGGTGAAACAACTGTATCACCGTCTAAAAATACTAATCCTTTTTCAGGAAAAGCATTTTCAACTGTATCTACATAATTAGAAGAATGTGCTTGTTTTATAATATCTTTGTCAAAACTAACTGGTTTCTTCCAAATTAATTTTTTATTTTTTTTAAGCGTTTCTATTATTGAAGTAACCCGTGAGATACTTTCAGGATGCCCAGAACCAGTATTATGATTTAAAGAAGATTTAGATGTAATTATTGCTGTTTTCATTAAAAATAATTTTCTAAAATTTTATAATATATTTTAGTCAATTTTTTCAAATCTGAGGTTGGCGATCTCTCATCAACCATATGAATGGTGGTATTTCTTAATCCTAGCTCTAATCTTGGGATTGAGCCTAAAAATCTACTATCGCTTGTACCGCCTCTGCAATTTAATTGTGCTGGATTACCTGTAACTTTTTTAACAATTTTCTTAACCATATAAATCTCTTTATTAGGTTTTGTATAGAAGGCTTCACCACTTACTTTATATTTTATCTTAGTTTTACATTTTTCTTTTTTTGCAACCATATTAATTATTTTACTTAACTTTTTCTTTAGAGATGATGATTTATGTTTTGAGTTAAATCTAACATTAAAATTTGCACTGGCAGATTGAGGAACCACATTTTCAGATAAATTATC
This sequence comes from uncultured Pelagibacteraceae bacterium, assembly GCA_902612345.1. GTDB lineage: Bacteria > Pseudomonadota > Alphaproteobacteria > Pelagibacterales > Pelagibacteraceae > Pelagibacter. The sequence goes on from CACMDE010000003.1 coordinate 45,064, forward strand.
TACACTCATTTTTGTAAACTCTAAATTAGATGGCGGCATAAATTTAGTACCATAATCTAAAGATGAACTTTTTAATTTTGATATTATTTTAGCCAAGGCTGTACATGGATTGACATAAGACCCTGCGAAAGCTGAGTGACCACTTTTTCCATATACAGTTATAATTCCGTTCATTGAACCACGTCTTCCAATTCTTATCTCATCACCAACTGATTTATTTGAAGATGGTTCTCCTACTAAAGAAAAATCTATTTTCTCACCCTTTTTTTTAAGATATTTCATAACTGCTGGACATCCATAACCCGTCGTTTCTTCATCTGCTGAAATAATAATTGAAATTGATCCGTTAAAATCATTTTTTTTGATAAAATTACTTGCAGCACTTATCCAACAAGCAATTCCACCTTTCATATCTTGAGAACCCCTGCCATTTAAATATCCTTTTTTTATAACTGCTTTAAATGGTGGAATTTTCCAATTACTGAGATTAGCAACCACATCCGTATGTCCTAAAAAATTTATATGAGGTTTTGATTTACCAAATCTAGCATATAAATTTAAAGCTGGTTTTGGCCCCGTTCCTTTTGATTTAATAATTTTACATTTAAAACCAATAGCATTAAGTTTTTTTGATAAGAATTTCATTATACCCTTATCCTCAGTTTTTATTGTTGGAAATCTTATTAGCTCCTGAGCTAATTTTATTTCATTATAACTTTTCATTAATTTATTCTCTTAAAAGATCATTAATTGATGTTTTTGATCTTGTTTTTTCATCAACTTGTTTAATTATTACTGCGCAGCTTAATGATGGTGCAGATGAATTTTTTTTATCTGGCAAAGTTCCTGGTACAATAACTGAATATGGTGGAATTTTTCCATAAGTTATTTCACCTGTTGATCTATTGACGATTTTAGTAGACTGACCAATATACATTCCCATACTTAACACTGAACCTTCTCCTACTATAACTCCTTCGACCACTTCTGACATGGCACCCAAAAAAACATTATCTTCAATTATTGTTGGAAGTGCTTGAGCTGGTTCTAAAACCCCACCTACACCACTACCGGCTGAAATATGACAATTTTTTCCAATTTGGCAACAACTGCCAGCTCTTGCAAATGTATCTATCATTGTTCCTTCATCTATATAGGCGCCAATATTTACATAACATGGCATTAAAACTGCATTTTTTCCAACAAAAGAACCTTTTCTTACTGGAGAATTAGGAACCATTCTAAATCCAGCTTCTTCATGCTTATCTTTGGTCCATCCTGCTGTTTTACCTTTAAGAAGGTGAGCTTTGTCATACCAACTACTGTAAGGACCATTTAAATTTTCCATTGGATAAATTCTAAAGCTTAGCATTATTGCTTTTTTTAAGTGTTGATGAGTTACCCACTCACCATTAATTTTTTCGGCTACTCTTGATTTTCCACTATCCAAGTCTTCAATAACTTGATTAATAGAATCTTTTATTGCTTTATCTGAATTTTGATTAATTTTATCTTTTATTTCCCACGCATCATTAATGATTTTTTTTATATCGCTCATAATTTTATTGTTCTTTTAATAACCTTATTTTTTTTAAAAATAAAGCAAGATTATCAATTTTATAATCTACTACATTCTTATATTTATCAAAATCATTTATTGGCTCATCATTACTAAACCAAACTTTGATCATATTTTTTGCTGTTTCTGAAGAAAGATTTTTACAAATATCCTCTACATAAACAGTTTCTTCATTATTGGGTATTTTGAATTTATCACATAACAACTTAAGAGACTGAGAGTTTGGTTTTGGTTTGAAATTAAAATCTACAATATCCATGATTTTTCCTTCAAACAAATCATCTATTCCTATTTTTTTCATGCAATTAATTGCATGCTCTCTACTACCATTTGTTGCACAGAATACTTTTACATCAAGTTTTAATAATTCTTCTCTTAGCTCAACATCCTTATCAAGACAGTCGTAATTTATTGTATGAACAAATTTTAAAAATTCATGGGCATCAATTTTATCTGGGTGATTAATCAGAAGTCCATTTAACGAGGTATCATGTTTGTAAAAATAGTCAGATTGAATTTCTTTTGCTTTAACTTTATCAATTTTAAGTTTTAATGCTATAAATTCTGTCATTCTTGCTGATACTTGTCCAAACAAAGTTTTTAAGTATCTTGGGTGATAAACACAACCATCCATATCAAGAATTAGATATTTTACTTTTTTTAGATCTTTCATTTTCTGATCAACGTTCCTGCACCTTTGTCGGAAAATATTTCAAATAAAATTGAATGAGGTTTTCTTCCATCTACAATTACTACACCTGTAACTCCATTATTAACAGCATCTATACATGTGTTTATTTTAGGGATCATGCCCTCTGTTATAGTCTCATTCTCAATCATTTTTAAGATTTCGGATGACGTAATCTCTTCTATTAGTTCTTTATTTTTATCCAATACACCTTCTATATTTGTCATTAGGATTAATCTTCTTGCTTTTAAGGATTGTGCTATAGCACCTGCGGCCGTGTCTCCATTTATATTATATGTTTGATTGCCTTTTAACCCCAAAGGAGAAATGATAGGGACCATTTTTTTTTCTATAACATGTTTAATTATATCATTATTAATTTTATCAGGCTTTCCAACAAACCCAAGTTCTTCAGATTCTGCACTTACCTCAATGACACTATTTTTTTTAGTATGAATTGGAATTGCTTCTGTATTTTTTTCTTTTAAAGAATCTACAATATCTTTATTGAATTCAATTAAGACATTTTCAACTATATTTATTATTTTTTCATCAGTAACTCTTAAACCTCTAATAAATTTAGATTGAATATTTGATTTGTCTAACTCTCTCTTAATTCTTGGTCCACCACCATGAATTACTACAATTGATAAACCTAATTTATTTAATACAGTTATATCTTCGATAAAATTGTTGAATATATTTCTATCTATAAAAACATTTCCACCATATTTAATAACTATTAAGTCATTTTTATATTTATCAATATATTTATTTACTTCATTGATGGAAGGCCCGTCTATGGGCAGCAAATCTTCAATCTTCATTTTTTATACTTGGGTTTTAACAGTTGTCTTTCTCATAATAAGAACTTGCTGCATCATCGTAAAAATATTATTGAATGTCCAATATATAACTAATCCGCTTGGGAATGGTGCCAATATTACAGTTAAGAATAATGGGAAAAACATAAATATTTTTGCTTGAATTGGATCAGGTGGTGCAGGATTTAGTTTTTGTTGAAGATACATTGTTAGACCCATTAAGCATGGCCATGCTCCAATAATTAAAAAATTTGGAACATCAAATGGAATTAGCCCAAAAGCATTAAATATACTTGTAGGATCTCTTTCACTAAGGTCATTTATCCAACCAAAAAAAGGCTGATGTCTCATCTCAATAGTAACAAACAGCATTTTATAAATCGCAAAGAAAAAAGGTATTTGCAATAAAATTGGAAAACAACCACTTAGAGGATTTACTTTTTCTCTACGATATAAAGCCATCATTTCTTGTTGAAGTTTTACTTTATCCTCTTTATGTAATTCTTTTAATCTAGCCATCTCAGGTTGAAGAAGTTTCATACGAGCCATTGATTTAAAAGACATATTTGCTAATGGAAAGAATGCAATACGTATACAAATTGTAATTAAGATAATTGCTACTCCAAAATTACCTGAGAATTTAAAGAAATAATCTATTGCAAAGAACAATGGTTTTACAAGCCAATAAAACCATCCCCAATCTATAACTAAGTCAAATTTACTTATTTTTTGGTTTTCTGCGTAACCATCAATAATATCAACTTCTTTTGCCGCAACTATGACTTTAAAATTATTCGATTTAGTCTCATTAGCCCCGATCGTAGTAGGCTTGCTTTCTATAAAACTTGCTTTAAATTTATTTTTATAATCGAAATCAGCTCTAAATGATTTATTTTTTTCTGGTATAATGCTTGCTACCCAATATTTATCTACTATTGAAACATATCCTTCATCAGCATTCTTTGAATAGGATTTTTCCTCGATATCGTCATAATCTTCTTCAACTAATTCACCATCAAATACACCAAGCAAACCTTCATGAAGAATATAAAAATTGGTTACTTCTGGAGCCGTATTTCTTATTACTTGACCGTAAGGATAAAAACTATAAGTCTTATCTGAATTATTAATAATTTTTTGCTCAATATTGAATAAAAAATTATCGTCTAATTTAATAATTTTTTCGAAAGTAATATTATTATCATTTGTCCAGGTTAACTTTACAGGAGTTTTTGGAGAAAGTTTATTATTACCTTCAATTTGCCAAACAGTTTTATTGTTTGGAATTTGAATCTCATCATTGTTTATTGCCCATCCAGAGTCAATATAATACCCAGTCTCTATTTCTTTTGGATTTAATAAAGTGACTTTTTCGTTGCCACCAACTTTTGTTGTATAATTTTTAAATGTAAGGTCATCTATTATTGCACCATTCAAAGAAATTGAACCAATTATATTATTATTTTCAAACAATATTCTTTCACTTCGTGTAATAGCATCCTTTCTTGTTATTTCTTTTACCTCCTCATTCTCAAATAATTTTGGAGCATCCTCGTTTTGAATAAGTTCATTTTTTTCTTTTTCTAATTGAGCTTCTTTAATTTCCTGGGGACTTGGCTGCATAAACAAACCCCAGATAACAATTATCGCTGCACTTAATGAAACTGCTGCTAATGTATTTTTAATATCCATTAGCTTTTACCTTTCTTGACAGGGTCATACCCGTGTGATCCGAAAGGATGACAAGACATAATTCTTTTTATGCCTTTTAGTGAACCTTTTATAAGTCCATATTCATTCAAACAATCAATAAAATAATCTGAACAAGTTGGTAAATATCTACAACTAGGACCAATTACAGGGGATAAAATTATTTTATAAACTTTTATAATATAAATTAGTATTTTTTTTATCATCTTACTTTTGTTAAATCCTTTAATATTGTCTCTTTTATAACTTTATAATTAGCATCATAAATATTTTTCTTTGCAATAAATAAATAAGAATAATTTAGGTTCATATTTATTGATTTAATTGCTTCATTCATTATGTTTCTTAATCTTCTCTTAATTTTATTTCTTTTAACAGAGTTTCCAATTTTTTTCTTTGCTACAAAACTCACATTTAATATTTTGTTACTTTTTGATGAAAGTTTTTTAAAGAAAATGGTCGAATAAGAATTTGAAATTTTTTTTCCGTTCAACAAACTTTTAAAATCTTCATTCTTCGAAAGGCTTGAGATTTTGCTCTTCATTAAACTGAAAGCTTTTTTCTTCCTTTTTTTCTTCTATTTTTTAGAACCTTTTGTCTCTTTTTTGTAGACATTCTAGATCTAAAACCATGTTTTCTTTTTCTCTTTATTCTACTTGGGTGCCAGGTTCTTTTCATAGATTATTAAATTTTCGTTAAAATTTCGTTCTTATAGAAAATAAAACTATATAAGTACAGGTATTTTTAATAAATTAAGCCTATGAACAAGACGAAAAATATCAAAATTATTCTTGGAATATCTTACTTAGTGTTAATTTCGATTTTTTTATGGTTTTTTTTTCAAAATTTCTCAATTCAAGATTTTACAAGTTATGAATTAATAAAAGCAAATAGAGAGACTTTAGAAGGAATTAAAAATAATAATATTATATTATCTAGCCTGCTATTTTTTTTAGGTACAATCATTTGGGTTTTACTCCTAGGGTTTGGCTCCCCTATTTTTTTAATAGGAGGCTTTATCTTTGGAAAATGGTTAGGCACTCTTCTTGTTGTTTTTGGTTTATCTACTGGAGCCACCTTTCTTTATATATTTTCAAATTATTTTCTGAAAGATATTGTTAAAGAAAAGTTTTCAAGCCGATTTATAAATTTAACCGATAGGTTCAAACAAAATGAATTTTTATTTTTTTTAATTTATAGATTTGTGGGAGGAATTCCGTTTTTTATTTCAAATGTTTTACCAACCTTATTTAATATCAAAATAAAAAATTTCTTTTTTGGTTCAATTATTGGAATGGCTCCACAACTGTTTGTTGGAGCTTCATTAGGCGATGGATTAAATAAAATTTTAGAAGAAAATATAGAGCCCCCTACTTTTTTTGAACTACTTTTAGAACCAAATATTTATTTACCGATAGTTGGTATAATTATTCTAGTGTTGATTGCCATATATATGAGAAAATTTTTTTTAAAATAATTGGTGCCCCGACCCAGAATTGAACTGGAAACTGATCCTTACCATGGATCTGTTATACCATTTAACTATCGGGGCTTTTTCCTAACAATATTGTATAAAACTAAATTTGACAAACTATTGACTTAATTTATAAGTAAATATCAGACAAAGGAATGACACCATGGGAATACATTATGATTATAAAAGCACTAGAGGTGCAAAAGCTATGGAAAAGCAAGCTAAGAGAGAGAAAAAACTTGCTGAGAAAAGAGCTAAGAAACTAGCCAAGGCTCAAGAAAAAGGTTTAGTAGAAAAAGTAAAAAAAGAAGATCAAACAATTCCTTTGGATACAGTTATCACACTAGACCATTTAACAAATCCAGATAAAAAATAGTATTTCGATGAATAAAAAAAGAAAACCCTCTAAGGTTGATCTTGAAAACGCATTGAGAAAGAACTTAAAAAAAAGAAAAATCCTCCAAAAAAAAATTACTAAAAAAAATGATATTAAGCGATAAGCAAATAACTAAACTAGTTAATAATGAACAAATGATAATTCCCTTTGAGAGCAAAAGTATATCTAAAGGAATAAGTCATGGGTTAAATTCATTTGGTTATGATTTGAGATGTGGATCAGAATTTAAAATATTTACAAATATCAAAGGAGCAACTGCAGATCCAAAAAATTTTAGTGAGGATAATTTTATTACTGTAAAAGGTGAAGAATCTATTTTAATTCCGCCTAATTCTTTTGCATTAGCAAGCAGTTTGGAGTACTTTAAAATGCCACGTAATGTAACTGGTCTTGTAACTGCCAAATCTACCTATGCAAGATGTGGATTAGGCACGCCGCCAACAGTTTTAGAGGCTGGATGGCATGGAAATTTAGTTTTAGAGTTTTCAAATCATACAAGTAATTCAATAAGATTATATGCTAATAGTGGAGCTGCACAAATTCTGTTTTTTCAAGGTGAGCAACCCGAGGTTTCTTACGCAGATAGAAAAGGAAAATATCAAGGACAAACAGGTATCACTTTAGCAAAATCAAAATAAATAATGAGGAGATTTATAATAAAAGGCCCCAACAAAGATATAAGAGGGGAAGTTAATATTAGCGGTGCAAAAAACTGTTGCCTTCCTTTAATGGCAGCATCAATATTGTTTAAAAATAAAGTAATTTTAAAAAATGTTCCATTCGTAAAAGATGTTCATACTATGAAGGATCTTTTAGTTTCTTTAGGAGCAAAAGTAGATCTCTCAGAGTCAAAAAAAATGATCACTATAACTAATAAAAAAAATCATAAATTAGTTGTTCCATATAACTTAGTTTCAACTATGAGAGCTGGTGTTTTAACAATGGGGTCTTTGTTAGCAAGATATCCTCAAAAAAAAATTAAAGTTGCTTTAGGTGGTGGTTGCGCATTAGGTATCAGAGATACAAATTGGCATTTAGCAGGTTTTAAAAGCTTAGGTGCAAAAAATAATTTAGACAAGGGATACGTTAATATTTCGACTACAAAAGGTTTAATTGGTAGTAAATATAAATTTCCAAAGGTAACAGTAACAGGTACTTCAAATTTAATTATGGCCTCTATTTTTGTAAAAGGAAGTCATTACATTAAAAATATATCAATTGAACCTGAAGTAATAGAGTTAATAAAATTTTTAAATCAATCTGGAGCGGATATAAAATTTTTAGGTAAAAGATCAATTAAAATCACTGGAGTAAAAGAATTAATTAATGGTAATCATAATATTATAGGTGATAGAATTGAGGCCTTTAGTTATTTATGTGTTGGGGCAATAACAAGGGGAAAAATAAAAACTAATTATATAAATCCTAAATATTTAAAATCAGAATTAGAGATATTAAAAAAGGTTGGTTTTGGGATTGAAACAAAAAATAACTCAATAGAAATAAATTCAAAAAAAAAACTTAAACCTGTAAATATAAAGACTGGCCCATATCCAAATTTTGCAACGGATAATATGCCAATAATATTAGCTCTGCTAACAACCATAAAAGGAAAAAGTAAAATTGAAGAAACAATTTTTTCTAATCGGTTTATGGCTGCGCCCGAATTAAATAGAATGGGTGCGAAAATAAATATAAAAAAAAATAAAGCGGTAATAATAGGTCAAAAAAAATTAAAATCAGCTGACTGTATTTCATCAGATTTAAGATCTACATTCTCAATTATTCTTGGAGCTATTGCCGCAAACGGTTCATCGACAATTTCAAGAATTTACCATGGTTTAAGAGGTTACTACAATCTTGAAATAAAGCTTAAACAAATTGGAATTAAAATAAAATCAAAAAAATAAAATGGCAGATAAATTTTTAAAAAAGATAATTGCTCAAAATCAAGATGATCTCAGAGTTATCTCAGCTTTATGTTCAGAGTCGACTATTAAACAATCAGAAATAAAGTTTTTGAAAGAAAATAAAATTTTTTTAATATCTCTTGAAAGGGAAAATAAAGAAAATAAAAACAGTAAAGAAAAAATTAATAGTATTTTAAAATTTGAATTTATTGAGGAATCTAAGTCAAAAAATATAGATCAAAATGATAAAGAAAATTTTTTAGAATTATTAGCAATAGAGTCCTATAAAAAAGAAAGTAACTATGAAATAATTCTGTTATTTTCAAATAATGCAATTATAAATCTTTTTTGTGAAATAATAGACTGTACATTAGAAGATATTAAAAAGTAGCAAATGATTAAAGTTTTAAACTGTAAAAAAGATAATTATAAAAAAAAATTAATAAATTTTCTTGATAATAGAAGATCTAGAAATACTGTAGATACTTCAATTGTCAATAAAATTTTAAAAGATATAAAAAAAAATAAGCTTAAAGCTGTTATTAAATATGAAAAGCGTTTTTCAAATAATAATAAAATTTTTGCATCAAAAGATGAAATTAAAAAATCAATAAGTAAATTAGATCCTAAAATCAAAAAAGCAATAGATTTTGCATATTCAAGAATTTTTAAATTTCACTCATTGCAAAAACCAAAAGATATAAAATTCATTGATCAATATAAAAATAGAATTGATTATAAAAATATGCCTCTACAATCAGTTGGAATTTATGTTCCAGCAAATTTACCAAGTACACTTTTAATGTGTGCTATTCCAGCACAAATTTCAAAAGTTAAAAAAATTATTGTTTCAAATCCTAGAATAAATGGAAAACTTAATTCGGCAGTAATGTATGCAGCCAAAAAGTGTGGTGTTTCAGAAATAATAACTTGTGGTGGAGCTCAAGCGATTGGTAACTTAGTATATATTCACAAAGTTAATAAAATCGTTGGACCAGGTTCAGATGTAACATCCGAAGCAAAACGATCAGTATTTGGAACTGTAGGAATCGATGGAATTGCAGGTCCAAGTGAAATTTTGGTACTAGCTGATAAAAAAACAAATATTAATGATATTGGAACATCTCTTGTTGGACAATCTGAACATGGACCTGAAAGCCAGTGCATACTCGTAACTAAACACAATGAAATTATAAATAAAGTCCAAAAAAATATAGTTAATAATTTAAAAAACTTACCAAGAAAAAAAATTGCTAATAAAAGTTTACAAAAACATGGTTTAATAATTTTATGTAAAAATGATAAACAAATTATTGATGTTATTAATGAAGTAGCTCCTGAACATCTAGAATTGAATATTTCTAATTATAAAAAATATATAAAACATATTATTAATGCAGGATCTATATGTATAGGAAAATATACTCCTATGGCAGTCACAGATTATAATTCTGGAAGTCAACATACATTGCCTACGTTAGGAAGTTCAAAATTTGCATCCGGATTAAATGTGAATGATTTTTATAAAAAAATAAGCTATGTAAATCTTTCAAAAAAAGGTGTTGCAAAAATTGGGAAATTTGCGATACATCTCAGTGATTTTGAAGGCTTAAAAGCTCATTCAAAATCTATTAAATCAAGAATTAGGAGTAACTAAATTTGGTAAAACAAGATACTTTAACTTTCGATGGTGTAGTAAAAGATTTACTTCCAAATGCAATGTTTAGAGTAGAGCTTTCCAATGGACATATGATTACGGCACATACTGCCGGTAAATTGAGAAAAAATCGTATAAGAGTCTTGCAGGGAGACAAAGTGACCGTTGAGATGACTCCTTATGATTTAACTAAAGGCCGAATAATATTTAGGTCTTAAAAAGAGGAACCCTGGTGTAGCTGGTGCGCACGAACGCCTGAAAAGCGTTAGGACCTGGTTCGTTTCCAGGGGGTTCCACCACCCAAAATACCTCTTGATAAAATTTTAAAAATCTATTAACAAACGCAAAGCTAATTTTTAGCTTTAATAATAACAAAGAAGAAAGAGTAAAAATGAGTCTAAAAGGTAAAATCAAGTGGTATAACTCGAAAAAGGGTTATGGCTTTATTGAGCGTGAAGATAAAGAAAAAGATGTATTCGTACATGCGAGCGCAGTCAGAGATGCAGGTTTAAAATTCTTGAACGAGGGTGACGAACTTACTTTCGATGTAGAGGATGCTGAAAAAGGACCTGCGGCTGTTAACTTACAAAAAACGTCGTAAATCTTAATCATCAACATAATTGTATAGGGATATATTTGCAAATTTGCTTAAGATGTTCCTATACAATTCTTCCTTGAATTTTAAAATTTTAATGCTATTTAATCCTCAATGATTAAAAAGATTAATATTTTCAAATCAACTCACAGACATCATTTTCATGCTGGCTGCAAGCTAGCTATTTAATCATTTTAAAAATTTAAATTTAACAATTATTAGTATAAAACAGTGAAAGGAAGCTGCCGTCGTATAATAGTTATTACTCCCGCCTGTGGAGCGGGCTATCTTGGTGCGATTCCAAGCGGCAGTACCAAAAATGAAAAAAGAAAACAATTTAATACCCAGTCTTCCAAAAGGATTTAAAGACAGATGGGGTAAAGAATTAGCTTTAAAGAAAAAATTATTAAAAATCATTGAGGCTAACTTTACAAAATATGGATTTTTACCATTGGAAACTTCTCCAATGGAAATTAGTGAAAATATAGGATCATTTCTTGCAGATGATGATGCGAATCCTATGTCTGATGTATTTACATTTAAGGATGACAAAGAATCTTTAACTCTTAGATATGACATGAGCGCACCTCTAGCAAGATTTGTCGCACAAAATTATAGAGATTTAACTTTTCCTTATAAAAGATATACATTTGGTGATGTTTTCAGAAGAGAAAAACCAGATAGTGCAAGATATAGATCTTTTGCACAGTTTGATGCGGATATTATCGGCAATGTAAATGAAGCACAGGCAGATGCCGAAGTTTGTAATATTATTGGTGATACCTTTTTAAGTTGTGGTCTTAAATCAGATCAATTTACAATAAATGTTTCTAACAGAAAGATTGTTCAAGGCCTTATTTCTGAACTTAAAATAACAAGTGAGCAAGAGCTAAAAGTAATAAGAGCTATTGACAAGCTAGAAAGAATTGGAATGGATGGTGTTAAGGACCTTCTTCAAAAAGAAAGAAAAGATGAGAGTGGAGCTATAACTAAAGGTGCAAATCTATCAAATGATCAAGCATCTCAAATAATTGAATTCTTGAAAATAAAAGACATAAAATCTTTAAAATCAAATATTAAAAATAACATCACTCAAGAAGGGATTAAGGAAATAGAGGATTTATTTAATATATTATCCAAAGGAAAATTCTCAAATCTGGTCAAAACTAATTTTAATATTGTCAGAGGGCTAGCTTACTATTCAGGTTTTTGTGTAGAAACAAATTTAAACTTCAAAGGCAAAAATGTAAAAGGTAAAGAAATAGACATAGGCTCTTGCGCATCTGGAGGGAGATACAATTCTCTTATTAAAAGGTTTAAAGGTGTAGACTTCAAAGGAACAGGAATGTCAATTGGTGTTGATAGATTAGTTTTTGCTCTTAGTCAATTAGATCAGTTTAAAGAAGACGACAATAATAACATATTAGTCTGCGTGTTGGATCCAAAATATTTAGATCAATATTATAAAATAATAAATAAATTAAGGGACAATAATATAAATTCTGAAATATATCTAGACTCAACCAAAAATTTAAAAAAGCAATTAATTTATGCAGATAAAAAAGGCTGCTCTCTTGCAATTATTTGTGGGCAAGAAGAAATTGAGCAAGGCAAAATAACAATTAAGAAATTAAAGTCAAAAAAAGAAAATGACCAAATATCAATCTCTTCAAATAATTTAATAAATGAAATCAAAAAACTTATTTAAAATTCTTAAAATAAAAGGTTTTAAGAATATTGAGTTAGACAATATTATAGAGTCTAAATATGTTCTTAAAAGATCTGGAGGAAGTTACAGACAATTTCTTTTTTCTTTTTATGATCAGAATCTTAGAGAGTGGTCGTTAGTACCTGATTTATCTGTTAGTAGTGTTGTAAAGTTTATTGAGAATAACATAAAAACAAAGACTAAATGGTTCTACAATGGTGAGGCCTACCGTAAACAAAATAAAAATAATAATTCTCCCATAATTAATCAAACTGGGTTCGAAATTTTTGCTTCTAATAACAAGATAAAAGATGACAAAGAAATTATACAAACTTCTATTGAGATATTTAAAAAGTCAAATTTTAAAAAAGGTGAATTAAATATTAGTAATATTGAAATATTTAATGCATTAGTAGATAGACTTAAACTGGCTAGGCGCTGGAAGGATAGGATAAAAAGACATTTTTGTAGAGAAGTATATTTTAATCAATTATTAAAAAAACTTTCGAGTAATACAGATATAGATCCTATTGCAGTTGAGAAAGATAAAAAAATTGCTGAAAAATTAAGAAACCAAAATATAAATACCTTTTATTCTGGTAGAACACTTAAAGACATTTTAGAACGTTTTGATTTAAAAAATTATAAAGAACCAAGGTCAGGAACAGATAAAAAAAATGTTAAAGTGATAAAAGATTATCTTAAAATTTCTTGTCCAATAGAAAAAGCTCCAGATACATTAAATAAGTTTTTTAAAAAAAATAAATTAAATTTATTTATTAGTGAAGACTATTTTCCTATAAGTACAAATAAAAATATAAAAATAAATTTTTCATCAAATATAAATCGTTCTCTCGAATATTATTCAGGAATGGTTTTCAACATTTCAGTTAATAAAAGTGGTAAAAAAAGTGTGCTTGTAACTGGTGGCCGTTATGATGGATTGCTAAAAAATCTTGGAAGTAAAAAAGATACATCAGCTGTTGGTGCAGCGATAGATATGAGTTTATTATGAAAAATGAAATAATTAACATTGCTACTTTATCTAAAGGCCGACTAAAGGATCAAGCTGAAAAGGTTTTTAAAAAAAATGGTCTAAAAATTATTTCAAGATCAGAAAGATCATTAATTGGATCCATCAAAGGATTTCCCAATGTGCGTGTAATGTATATGAATGCAACAGAAATTATTGAAGCTTTAGGAAAAGGTGTTTGTGCAATTGGGATTAGTGGAAAAGATCTATGGAGAGAAAGTGAGCCCAGTATTCAATCTAAAGTATCTTTAGTAAAAGAGTTTGAATGGGGAAAATCTGATCTTGTAGTTGCGGTACCAAATATGTGGATTGATTGTGTAAATTCTGCAGACCTAGAGGAAATATCTTTTGAGTTTTATAAAAAAAAAAAAAGACTAATGAGAGTTGCAACAAAATTTAAAAACCTCAGTAGAGATTGGTTTAATGAAAAAGGAATTACACAATATGAACTTATTTCTTCTCTTGGGGCAACAGAAAATTCACATATAATTGGAAAATCAGATCTTATTGTTGATTTGAGCTCAACAGGTGAAACATTACGTCAAAATAATTTGAAAATTATTGAGGTTATTTTAAGATCATCTGCATGTCTTTTTACTTCTAAAAAATTAAAAAATAAAAAAGAAGTAAAAAAAATTGTTAAATTACTTTCTAAATAAATTTATTTTTTACTTGTTTACTTTAAATAAAAGAGGAATATCAATATTAGCATCATGAAAGATTCGTTATTATATCTAATTTTAATCTTAATAGGGATTGTGATATATCTTTTGATTTCTCAAAGGAAAAATAAGGTTGAGCCCAAAGATCATTCTCAAGAAATTAACAATCTAAAAGATAGTATTAATACATCTTTTAATAGCATGACTTCATCGTTTAATAGTCTTTCTAAAGATGTAACTAGAGATATGACGCAAACATTAACCTCAGTAAATGAGAAGGTTGCTGCATTTAATACCCAAGTTGAAAGTTTAAATGAAAGCCAAAAGGGAATTAATAAAATTTTGGCTGGGGTTAAAAAATATGGAACTTTAGCTGAATTCAGTTTGGGATCATTAATAAATGATCTTCTTCCATCCTCTCAATATATTTCAAATGCACGGATGAAAGATGATACAAATGAAAATGTTGAATTTGCAATTAAACTTCAAGATGGAGTTTTAGTTCCAGTTGATAGTCACTTTCCGGTAGAAAAATTTAAAGCTATTCAAGATGCGCATCAAGAAGATGATAAGAAAGCTTTAGCAGATGCAAGAGCTAAACTTGCTAGAGCATTTAAAGATAAGGCTAAAAGTATTAATGAAAAATATATAGTTCCACCAAAATCAACAGACTTTGCAATTGTATATGCTCCAACAGAAAGTTTATTTTTAGAATTAACTAATTATCAAGATCCATCTACAAAAGAATTATTAACCCAAGAACTAATGAAGAAGTACAAAGTAACGATTATGGGACCCAATAACTTATCTGGTTACTTACAATCTCTTCACATGGGTTTTCAAACTCTTAAAGTTCAAAAACATGCAACTCAAATCTATGATGATTTGAAAACAATCACTACTAGATTTAACAAACATTTTGACAATATCTATGGTCTTAGAAAGAAATTAGAAGAGGCTATGTCTGTTGTTGATAGCTTCGGTAAAGATGCAAGATCAATCTCAAGAACTTTAGAAAATATAAAAGATCCTGACCAAATAGAAACAGCTGTTCAGACCGAAAACGTAGAGAAATTTGTTAATAACCAAAAACAGCTTAAAAATTAATTTCAATTTTAATCTAATAACACCTATAAGTAACTTAATGGAGTGGAACAAAAAATACTCATACCCGACTTCGACAAGAGCAATTGTAAATGGCTCGAGACACTACTCAATGGATGGTTTTAATTATCCTTCAGTCACAACCATCATATCGGCCACTAAGAGCCAAGAGGATAAAGCAGCTATTGCGGCATGGAAAGAAAGAGTGGGCCATGAGGAGGCAGAAAGAATTAAAAATGAAGCATCATCAAGAGGAAGTTCAATGCATTCTTATATAGAACAATTTTTGTTAGGAAAAATGAATTTAGATTTAATTGAGGAAGACAATCTCTCAAAAAGAATGGCTGAAGAAATTATAGATAATGGTTTAAAGAATAAGCTCAACGAAATTTATGGCGCAGAGGCAACTGTTTTTTATCCTGGCAATAACGGATTTGCAGGAACTGCTGATTGTATTTGTTTATATTCTGGAAAAGAAACAATTTTAGATTTCAAGCAAAGCAATAAACCAAAAAGGGAAGAATATATTGAGGATTATTTTTTACAACTTGGAGCATATTCTTTGGCGCATAATACAGTCTATAATTCGAATATAACACAAGGTGTAATACTTCTATGTACAGTGGATAGATTATTTCAAGATTTTAAGATTGAAGGAAATGAATTAATAAATTTTCAAAATAAGTTTCTTGAGAGAGTTGAACAATTTTATCATCAATTAAATAAATAGGTTTGACTTTAGAAAAAATTAATATATTTATCAAACTGAACTTTGCTACTTGTTTAGATGCATGTTTATTCTTAAAACTACCATCACAATCAGCAAAAAAAAAAGGATAAAAATTGAATTTAGTTATTTGGGATATCGAGTCCTCTAATGCCAACACTGATTTTGGGAGTATTATAGAAATTGGTGGAATACTTGTTGATGAAAATTTAAAAGAAAAAGACCGTTTTAATTTAAGATGTAGATTGCCAAAAGGTGAAATTCCTCAAGCAATGGCTTTAATAGTCAATAAAACAGGCGTTGATATGTTGACTAAAGCTAATTTAAGTCATTATCAAATGTTGGCAGAAGTTGAAAAGATATTCAAAAAATGGAGTCCGGCAATATTTCTTGGATGGTCAAATATAGGATTTGACGATGAGATGATAAGGAAAGAATTTTTTAAAGGTATTAGGTATCCATATATTACTAACGCATCACCAAATAAAAGAACAGATGGCCTTAATATTGCTAGAGCAGCTTATGCTGTTGACCCAACAGTACTAGAAACAGAAACTAATGAGAAGGGTAATGCTGTAATGAAGCTAGAGTCTCTAGCTAGAATGAATGGATTTGAATCTGGCGGTGCTCACTCAGCTTTATTTGATGCTGAACTAACTGTAAAAGTTTTAGGTCTAATCAAAAGTAAACAACAAAATACCTGGAATAGTTTCTTAAAAACCTCAAGTAGAGTAGATGCGGAAACAGTATTCAAAAAAGAAAAAGTTATTACCTTAAATGAATATTTTTATGGAAAATCTCGGCTTTATTTATGTGCACCTTTGCACCCAAAATATTGTGTTCATCCTGTTTATCAGTGGGGGCAGGCGGTTGATTTAAGAGTTGATATTGAACCTCTATTAAATTTATCAGTAAATGAAATTAAGTCTGAATTAAAAAAAACACCTAAGTTTTTAAGAACTATAAGATCAAATAAAGCTCCTATGATATTAGACGAAAGTTATGGAATGAAGGCTGAACCTTATAACGCAATTGATAAAGAATTAATCTATAAGAGAGCAAAGCTTGTCAGGGAAAATGAAAAATTTTCTGAAAAAGTAATTACAGCGCTTAGAGAAATTGCAGAAGAAAAAGATCAAACAAAATCACAAGAAGATATCTTAGCTGAAGAAAGTATTTATCAAAAATTTACACCAAACAAGGATACTGCGTTATTTCCTAAATGGCACAATGCATCGTGGAAAGATAAACTTGTAATGCTTGATAAATTTGAGGATGAACGGTTAGTAGGATTTGGAAAAAAAATAATTTATCAAGAGTCGCCAGAAACACTTCCTAAAGAAATTTATAATGAAATTAAAAGAGAAATAGCTAAGAGAATACTAAGTGAAAAAAAAGAGAAATGGTGGACATGTAAAGAGTTTTATTTCGAATGTGATAATCTAAGAGAGAAATATTCCAATGAAAATGATCACTTAAAGCTAAAATTTTTAGATGAATTAAATGAGTTTGTAATGAGTATCCAAAAAAAATATGAAAATGCTTGATGTGGATAAATTTAAAATTTAAATATTATTACTTGAAACTTAATTTTCAAAATATATATAGATGATATGGCAACAGTAAGTGTAACAGATGATAATTTTGAAGCAGAGGTCATTAAAGCTGGAAAACCAGTAATTGTCGATTTTTGGGCTGAATGGTGTGGACCTTGTAAGATGATTGGACCTATCCTTGAGGAACTTTCAGATGAAATGTCAGCACAAGTAACTATTGCAAAACATAACATTGATAATGAACCCAATACACCCACGAAATATGGTGTGAGAGGAATTCCTACAATGTTATTGTTCAAAGATGGAGAGCTTAAAGCTACAAAAGTTGGAGCAACAACTAAATCAGATTTAAAATCTTGGATAGAACAGAATATTTAATTAAGATTTAAAACTTCTCCGGCCATGTATAGTGAACCTGCAAATAGGCAAATAGAGTCCTGATATTTAGAGTTCAGCTTAATTGCCTCTTGAATTGATGAAGATAAATTTATGTCAATTTTTAAATCATTTAATTTATCTTTAAATTCTTCCTTTGAAATCGATCCTTCTTGATTAGGTATATTAATTAAAGTGATCGATTTAACAACATCTTTAAAATGCTTCATAAATTGATAATGTTCTTTGTCTTTCATCATTCCGCATATTAAATGAACATCCTGATTTTGTTGCTTAATCCACTTTGAGATAGAAATACTTGAGCTTTCATTGTGACCACCGTCGATAATTAACCTATTCTGACCAGAAATTTCTTTTAATTTACCTGAGGTTAATTCTTGTAGTCGTCCTTTAAGTTCAATTTTAGTTATACCTTTTTTGATATGTTGATCTTTTACATTAAACATCTTCCTTGATGCGGCTATGGAAGTACTTATATTATAAATTTGGTGATCGCCTATTAGATTAGGTTCAGGAAGTATAATTTCTCCAATATCATCTTGATAAAGAATAAAGCCGTTTTCTTGCTTTAAAATATTAAATTCTTTTCCAAAAAAATATTTATTAGATGAGTTATTTATAAGAGCTTTCTCAATTTTTTCTCTTATTTCTTCATTTAATTGTTTATTAATAAATATATTCGAATTTAGAAGTCTGGATGTTTTCTCATGAATAATGCCATCAATAGTTTTATTTTTAAGCCAATGTAAGTGATCCGTATGTATTAACCCAATCAAGGTCAAAAGATTATTTTTAAATACATTGGTACTATCAAATTGAAAAAACAGCCCTGCCTCCACAATATTTACATTATCTTTAAAATTTTCTGCATATTTCAGAAAAGCACATGTTAGGATTTCAAAAAGACTTGCGCTATCATTCTTCAATACTTTTTCTATGTCATTTAACAATTCAATAAGTTCTTCCTCTTTTATTTCTTTATCATCAAAAATAAATCTTTCAGTAAAAGATTGAAGATGAGGAGATGTATACAAATTACACTTATAACCTGCCTCGTTTAAAATAGATTTAAGACTGTAAGACATACTTGCTTTTGCATTTGTGCCTACAACATTTATAACATTTTTAATTTTATCTTGTGGATTACCTAATTTTTTTAAAAGATTAAACGTTCTATCTAAAGTAAGGTCTATCTTGCGCTTATGATGCTTCTCTAGTTTTGATACTAAGTTCCGAAGTTTGTTCATTATTTTTTAAATCTAACTCAGAATTTTTGTTAAGCAATATTGATAATATTTTTCCAATTTCATCTCCTAAATTTTTTCTCTCTACTATTCTGTCAACGAATCCGTGCTTTAATAGAAATTCTGCAGTTTGAAAGTCTAATGGCAACTCTTCTTTTACAGTTGCCTGAACGACCCTTCGACCAGCAAAGGCAATTAATGCTCCAGGTTCAGAATATTGAATATCACCCAACATAGCAAAGCTCGCAGTTATTCCTCCTGCGGTTGGGTCTGTGAAACAGACTAAATAAGGTAAATTATTTTTTTTCAACTCATTAATAGCTAATGTTGTTTTAGTCATTCCTGCTAAAGCTATTGGGCTCTCAAACATACGTTGACCCCCGCCACATGGAAAAAAAATAAAAGGTGTTTTGTTATCAATTGCATATTGTACACCATAAATAATAGCCTCAGTTTCAGCAGCTCCACTTGATCCTCCAATAAATTCAAAGTTAGTTGCACCTACAGTTACATCTATTCCCTTTAATTTTCCCTTAGCAATAACAACTGCACAATCCTGATTAGTTTTTTTTCTCGCATCTTTGAGTCTATCTTTGTAAGATTTTGTATCTACCCAATCAAGAGGATCATCTTTTGGAATTGGAGTTTTTAAAATTTCATAATTAGAAAATCCAATTATTTCAAATCTTTGACTAGGGCTTATTCTATGATGCTTATTACATTGAGGACATACAAATAAATTTTCTTTTAGATCAGTTTTTAAGATTGGTCCTTTACAACAACTTGTCCAGGCACTAGATTCTCTTTCAGATTTAGTTGGAAATTTTTTATTGATATTTCGTTTAATACTCTCACCAAGTTTTTTAAATTTGTTTATCCAATTCATGAAATTAATTTTTTTAAATCTATCACAGTTTTACGAACATTTGTGACAGGATTTTGTCCTTTTTTCAAACTTTTAGTTATTTCTTTACATATTGCGCTACCAACAACTAAACCATCGGCTGATTTTAATTTTTCTATTGATTTTTTTGTAATACCAAAACCTATTACATAATTTTTCTTTGGGTTAATTCTTTTTATTTTTTGGTAATTTTTTAGTATTTCTTTAGTTGAAACTTTTAATTTTCCACCAGTTGTTGATAACATTGATATATAATAAATCATTTCATGTGAATCTTTTATAATTTTCTTTGCTCTTTGATGGGATGTTGTTGGAGAAATTAATTGAATAAAACAAATATTCTTTTTTTTACACTTTTTTGAAAAACTTTTATTTTCAGGCCAAGGTAGATCAACAACTATAATTCCATCAACTCCTGAACGTTTACAGCTATTTAAAAAATTATTTTCACCAAATTGATAAATCATATTGTAGTATCCCATCAATATTACAGGTTTGGCATATTTATTTTTTTTAAATTTTTTCACAATATTAAATATATCTCTAATTTTAATTCCATTTTTAATTGCTCGGTAAGCACTTGTCTGAATTTCTCCACCATCTGCAATTGGAGTATTGTGCGGGAATCCTAGTTCACATATATCAACATAATTTGATATAGAATTCAAAATATTGAGAGATATTTTTTTTGTACTATCTCCACCCACTGTGTAAGTTAGAAGCGCTGGCCTTTTTTGAATTTTTGCTTTTATAAAAGCTAAACTAATTAAATTGGGCATATTTATAACCTAACTTTGCTTTTAAAATATTTTTGTCTTTATGTGCATCTCCACAACTATTAACAATAATTATTGTCTCTCTATCAAATTTTTTTGCTTCTTTAATTGCTACTGAGAAAGCATGACTTGGCTCAAGTGATGGTCTTAAACTTTCAAATTTTGTGATCAGCTTGTATGCTTTTAAAGCATCTTCATCACTCGCTGCAGTATATCTAGCCCTTTTAGTATCTTTTAAAAAGCAATGAAGGGGCGAAACACCACTATAATCAAGTCCCGCAGATATAGACTCGGTCTCCTCAATTTGACCCTCTTTATTTTGAACTACATATTGCATTGCTCCGTGTAAAACCCCAACTTTCGAGCCGTATGTAAGAGGCGCAGCGTGTCTCTTAGATTTTTTTGGTCCTCCAGCTTCAACTCCAATGAATTCTACCTGTTTTTTTTCGAAATCCATAAATTCATTCCAAAAACCAAAACTTGAACTACCTCCACCAACGCAATTATACAATTTTAATTTTTTAGGTATTTTTCCAAATTCTTCTAAAATTTGTTTTTTAAGTTCTCTAGAAATCTGAGATGTACTCCATCCACAAATTTTGACAAAAATATTTGGTCCAACTGTTGAGCCTACACACATGTGTGTTGTATCGCAGTTTGAAACCCAATATCTCATACATTCACTTACTGCATCTATAAGAGTTTGACTCCCTGTATAAACAGGTATTACCTCAGCACCGTTTTTTTTCATTGCTTTTACATTAGGTTGTTGTCTTTTAATATCTTTTGCTCCCATGAAAATTTTACATTTCAATCCAAACTTTTTCGCAGCCATACTAAGCATTTTTCCTGCATAACCAGCACCAGTATCACCTACTATAAATTTTTTCCCCGCTTTTTTAGCTAATAGACAGTGCACTGTAGCATTATATATTTTATGCGCACCACCATTAGCGTCGGAAACGATCTTGGTCCAAATTTGAGCACCACGAATATGATTATTTAAATTATTTAGAGGAACAAATCTAGTTGGTGATCCGATCCAATTTTTAAAATAATCGTCTCTTTCTTGTATAAATTTTTTATCATTTCTTAACTTGTTAAAAAGTATTTCCAAATCATTTATTGGTTTTTTAAGGGTTTCTGGAACAAAATTACCACCAAATTTATTACCCCACATGCCATATTTATTATGTTGGTCAATTAACGGTATTTTTTTTTTAAGCTTCATAATGAATTATATTATTTAAAAAATAATCTATTTTTTGTAAATCTTTTTTTCCTTGTTCATTTTCTAGAGAACCACTTAAATCAAGAAAAAAGTCAATATTTTCTAATTTAGGCAAATTGTTTATATCTAAATTACCTGCTATCATTTTTTTTATATTTTTTGGTATATTGCTTAAAAATTTATGATCAAAGCCAATAGATTTTTCATATCCCTTACCATCGAATAATATTATGTCAGATATATCTTTATATAATACATATTTATTTACATCTTCCTTTTTTTCAATTGTCAAAGCAGAAATAATTTTTTTTCCATAATTTTTTTTTATAAATTTTGTTTGATTTGGATCTACATCGTATAATTGATAGTAATCAAAATTTAATTTACTGATTTTTTCCAAAGTTTGATTATCTGGATTTACTAATACAGATACAAAATTTATATTTTTTTTGTCAACATTAATTAATTTTTTTAAGTCCTCATAAGAAACATATCTTTTGCTTTTCTTAAAATTACAAATGAAACCTACAAATTTTGGTGGGCGGGGATGATTAATAATATAGTCTAAAGTTTTAATATCTGAAACGCCACAAATTTTTACACCTTTGATCATTGATTTAAATGATCAATTAATTTTTTTAAATTTTTTTTAATATTATTTCTAGTTAAAGATCTGCCAATTACAATTGCATCAGATTGATATTTATATAAAGCTTCAAGTGGAGAAACTACTCTAGTTTGTTCATCTTTTTTATCTCCTGGCAATCTAATTCCTGGCGTTATTGTGAATAAGTTTTTGTATTTTTTCTTAATGATTTTTGCCTCATGTGCAGAGGCTACAATTCCATAACACCCTGATTTTTTAATTAAACCAGCTTGTTTTAGGACTAATTTATTAATATTTTTTGTGTGTCCGATTTCTTTAATGCTTTTGTTGTCTAGGCTAGTTAAGATTGTGACACCTAACACTTTGAGCTTTTTATTAGTCACTTTTGCTTTTTGTACAACTGACCTCATCATTTTAAATCCCCCATGAGCATGAACTGTTGTATATTCGCACCCTTTTAAGTCTTTTATCGAGTCAATAGCGGAAATTGCTGTGTTGGCTACATCCATTATTTTTAAATCAAGAAAATATTTTTCTTTAAATTTTTCTAAAAATCTTCTACCATTTTTACTGTAAAAAAGCTGATAACCAAATTTTGGTATAATTTTTAAATTTTTATTTGTTGTATCTTTTAGTATTTTTTTTACCTGATTAATATTCGAAGTATCACAAGCAACAAAGATAATTTTATTTTTTTTCATTTATCTTACTTTTCCAGCCTTTAGAGCATTTATACATAATGTTCTTTTTTTCAGGAACTTCAACCTTTTCTAATGTCTTAGGATTTAATGATATTCTTTTTTTTTGTATCCGAGCTTCAAATGTACCTAAAGAATCTCTCAATTCTACTCTTTCTCCATTTTTTAATGCTTTAATAATTTCCTGAAGGAATATTTCAAATAATTTATTTAAATCTTTTTTTAGTAAGTTAGGAAAATTTTTTGCAACTTTGTTTAATATTTCTGGTTTTGATACAGACAATTTATTATTTATTTATCTTCTTTCTTTTTATCTAATTTTTCTGAAAGTGAAGAAAATGGTAGATTTTTTCCACTTAAAGGACTTGAAAATTTTGAAACAGCCTCTTTATTTTGTATTTCCTCAAGTAATTTTATACTTAAGTTAAGCTTCTTTTTTTCAAAACTTATTTCAGATATTGCCGCATCAATTCTATCACCTTTAACGAATCTATTACTTCTGCAGTCCTCTGGATTTATAGCTATTTGATTTTTTTTAATCAAAAATTCTATTTCGCTTCCTTCAGGGGTAACCAAAATACCTTTTGGGCTAGTAGATTTTACTTTAACGGTAATAATATCTTTAATTTTTTTATCTTTGAATATATTGAATGGGTCCTCTTGTAACTGCTTAACTCCAAATTTAATTTTTTGTTCGCTCGATTTGATTTCTAAAACTTTAACTTTGATTTCATCTCCCTTTTTATATTTTTTAACCTCATCTTCTCCTTTAGATGTATATGAAAGGTCATTAACATGTAAAAAACCATCTATATTAAATTCGTCTACATTAACGTATATTGAATAGTCTTTTATATTTGAAATTTTACCCGTTAGTATTGAGTCAACAGGATATTTCTTTTCAAAACTTGAGTATGGATTTTCTTTGGATAATTTATGAGATATTGCTATTCTTTTTTTTTCTAAATCAATATCTGTTATTACGCATTCAATTTCATCATTTATATTCAAAAATTTACTTGGAATAACATTTTTTTTTGTCCATGAAATTTCACTTGAATGAAGCAGACACGTTAATCCTGGCTGAAGTTCACAAAAAGCTCCATAATCTACAACTTTAATAACTTTGGCTTTATAACTTTTTCCAATTTCATAATTTGATATATTTTCAAATGGATCTGGCGTTAATGCTTTAATCGAACAAGAGATTTGCATTTTTTCTTTATCAATTCCAATTATTTTTAATTGATGAGTTTCACCTATAGTAAAAATCTCGTCAGGGTGGTTTATTCTTGAATAAGAAATTTCTTGCAAGTGAACTAATACATCTATTTCGTTGTTAACTTCAAAGAAACAACCAAAGCTACTGTAACCCTTAACTACACCTGATATAATCTGATTAATACTATACTTATCAATAATCTTCGCTTTATCTTCTTTTTTAAATGAGCTTATTACCTCTCTTCTAGATACACATGCATTCCCTCTAAATTTATCCAGTTTTATTATTTTAAAATCTTGCTCGACTCCATATAGGTGATCAAAAGATTTTAGCGGCTTAGAATCTATCTGGGAACCCGGGCAAAACATTAGTGATTTTGTATCTAAATGTTCAACTATGACTCCACCTTTACATTTTGAAATTATTTTTCCTTTTATATTTTCATTACTTTCAAAAGCTTTTTCAAGAATATACCATCCTTTAATTTTTTGAGCACGTGAAGCTGATACAATTACTTCTCCATTTTTGTCCTCTATCTTTTCTAAAAAGACTTCTAAATTATCATTTTCTTTGAATTCTTTATTGTTATAAACTGATTTTACCTCACTTATATCTATCATGGCCTCACTCTTCATGCCATGAATTAGTAAGTAAACATGTTTGTCTGTAATTTTAGTAATTTTGCCTGAAAGTATTTTTCCTTCTTCTACTTTTGTCTTTGAAAAATTATCTATTAAAAGTTTCTCAAATTCTTTATTTTGGCTGTTTGAAATATCTTTGTATATTTCCATTAATAATTTAATTTCCTATCCATAATAGCTTTAATTTTTTTAAAGCAGGCTTTCTTACTTAATTTAGTTGTATTAATCAATATTGAATCTTTTGTTTTTTTTAACGGACTAAATTTTCTATTTCGATCAGATTTATCCCTATTTTTAAGGCTTTTTAGTACTTTTTTGTAAGAAATTTTTTTGTTTGAGACTAAAAATTCCTTGTACCTTCTTTTAGCACGTATTTTTATATTTGCAGTTATGTAGAATTTAAACATAGCATCTTTTAAAATCACACTAGTTATATCTCTTCCATCTAAAACAGAACCATCATATTTTTTTGGTGGCGTGTAAGCACATTTCTGCTGAAATTTGTGAACTATCTTTCTTATTTTTAGATCTTTTGCGATGATAGAGGCTGAAACAGCAACACTATCGGATAGCAAACTTTTTTTATTTAAATGATCTACTTTTAATTTATTAATTTTTTTTTTTATAAAATTATAACTAAATTTTTTTGGATTATCCAATCTCATTTTGCCAACAAGACGATATATTAGTCCAGTATCAAGTTGAAAAAGATTATAATGTTTTGCAATTAATTTGGCTTGAGTGCCTGCACCAGCTGCCGCTGGCGAGTCTATAGCAACTGTAATAATTTTTTTTCTGTTAATCAATTTATCTTAGCTCCAAGTTTTTTTATAATATTTAAAAAATTTGGAAATGAAGTCTTAATTGAATCACGATCATTAATCCAATACTCACCTCCTATTGTAAGAGCTGCAACTACTGACATCATAAAAACTCGATGGTCTTTCATAAAATTTGTTATATGAAATTTGTTTTTTAATTTTAAATTAGGATTTCCAAAAATACTTATATTATTATTCTCTCTCAATACCTTAACACCCAACATTCTAAGAAATTTTATTGCTATGTCTAATCTCGGACTTTCTTTTTTATTAAGCTCATCAAGATTTTTAAATTTAGAAATACCTTTTGATCTAGCCGCAACTAAAAATATCAATAAAAATTCATCAATAGCAGAACTGTTTAAACTTTCAGGACAATTAAATGAATTTAAATTTTCACTACTTTTAATTCGTATATCTCCTATTAATTCACCTTTATATTTTTTTTTATTTATTATACTAATTTTCGCATTCATTTTTTTAAGAATTGTTATAATTCCAATTCTAGAAGGATTTACTAAAATATTTTTTACTATAAGCTCTGATTTTTTAGACAACAAAGTTAATACCATAAAAAATGCTGCAGAACTTATATCGCCTGGTACATTATATTCAAAAGCTTTGAAGTCACTTAGTCCTTTAATTTCAATTATATCATATATTTTTTTTTTTTTAATTTTGATGGGATAATTTAAATATTTTAATAAAACTTCGGTATGATCTCTTGATTTCTTTGCCTTTATTTTTGTTGTACCCATTGTATTTAATGCACTTAAAATTATACTAGTTTTAATTTGAGCACTTCCTTTATTTTCAATATAACTTATTGGTCTTAATAGATTGGTACCTATAAATTCTAATGGTAATAAATTTTCATTCGATTTAATATTTACTCCAAACAAACTGATTGGTTCAACAATTCTTGAAAAATCTCTTTTTGACAAACTTTTATCACCTACCAATTTAATTTTTTGATTATTTCCTGAACATAATCCAATTATACATCTAGCCAGAGTTCCTGAATTTCCTGCATTAATCGTAATATTTTTATTATTAAATCCATTAATTCCAACTCCATAAATTTCTAAATAATTTTTTTTTAATGTATAACTGACACCTAGTTTTTTTATTGCTTTAAGGGCGCTAAATGTATCTTCAGATTTGAGAACATTATATATTTTTGACTTTCCTACTGCGATTGCAGATAATAAAATGCATCTGATACTTAAGCTTTTGTCACCAGAAACAAAAATTTGTTTTTTAAAAGGTTTAATCTTTTCGTAAATTTTTATTTGATTTTTCAAAGTTTTAATATTGGAAACCTTCTCCAAAATATTTTGCTATTGCCTGTGAGTCTTTAACAAGTTCATTTGGACTCCCTTTAGCAACAATTTTGCCCTCTGAAAGCACCATTGAGTAATCAACTGTGGATAAAAGATCTCTAAAATTATGATCTGAGATTACTATAGATATCCTTTCAAACATTTGAAGACTTACTATTAGTTGTTGTATCATTTTTACTGAAACTGGATCTAAGGCTGAATATGGCTCATCCAAAATTAGTATTTTTGTATCTTTTATTAGCGCCATAGCTAAAATTAATTTACGTTGTTGGCCACCAGACAGAATCCTAGAAGGCAATTTAACAACATTTTCTAATTCAAATCTTCTAATTAAACTATTAATTTTAGATAATCTTTTTTCTTTGTCTTTTATGTGTAATTCTGCAATTGCCATTAGGTTTTCAAATACCGATAAATCTGCGAATGCTCCACCATACTGAGGGCACCAACTGATCCCACACAAAGATGTTCTTTTATGAGTAGGAATATTTGTTACCTCAACACCGTCAACAAATATTTTACCAAATGTGGGTTTTACAATACCAAGAATAGAATGAAATATACTTGATTTCCCCGCTCCGTTAGGTCCCAATAATCCACAGACAGTATTTTTTTGAATTTTTAAATTAAGTTTTTCTACAATCTGTCTATTTCCATATGAAATTGTTAAATTTTTAAGTTCTATTATTGGCTTGTCATCTTTAAATGATTTAATTCTAAATTTCTTAATTTGCATAATTATATTTTGAGACCAATCTTACTTTTTCATTAATGTTGTTCATCTCTAGTTTAATATCTCCAGTTTTAATATCAATCAATACATTGTCGGTGCTCAAATTAATTATAGCGTTCTTATAATAAACGTTATTGTAAATTTTTGATATTTTTTTGGTAAATATAACATCTAAATTTTGTGATGTAATTAAATTATCTAAATATTCAATTTTAACATCCCCATAAAAAAACGTGTTATTATTTCCTCTATTATAATTAGCATAATTGGAAAAAATATTTATTAAACCTCTATTTTTAATTGTTATAATGGAATTAACATCCTCCAATAAAACATTATTTTCACCATTAATTTCATTTGATTTAACCGTGGCTTTTTTTGCATATATGTAATATGTATTTCCATTTTCATCAAAGGCGTTATATTCAATGTTTGACAGCTCATTTGAAACATTCTCATCAATTTTAGAAATGCTATCCAGCTCATTTTTAGAAATTAAATCAACTTTTTCTTTATTTTTAATGAAAAAATTATAATAAAAAACACCAATTATTGTTACTATTATGAAAATCAAAATTAATTGAAAAAAAAACTTTAAAGTCATTTATCTTATATTTTCTTTTAAAATATTATGCATATGAATTAAGCCCACTACATTATTTTTTTTCTTTTTAGAAACACATAAGGCAGTTATCTTTTTGGCATTCATTATAGATAAAGCCTCTACAGCAAGCATATTTTCATTTACTACTATTGGATTTTTTTTCATTACTTTTTTGATAATCAGACTATTTATATTCTCAGATTTATAATTAATTCTTTTGAAATCTCCATCAGAAATTATCCCTTTTGTAACACCCTTAGAATTTCTAGCAATTAATACTCCTAAATTCTTTTTATTAAATATTTTTAAAGCAGATTTAATATTAGAATTTTCATTAACAAAAGGAATATCTTTACCTTTAAACATTAATTCTCCTACAGTTTTCAATTTTGAACCAAGACTTCCACTCGGATGATATTTTTTAAAATCAAGTTTTGAAAATTTTCTCTGTCTTATTGTAGAGAGGGCCAAAGCATCTCCCAAACACATTTGTAAAGTTGTACTTGATGTAGGAATATAATTTCCTGGCCCAGCTTCAATAATAGTAGGTAGTAAAAATTTTAAGTCACTTGACTTATATAATTGTGAATTCTTTTTTGAGGTAATACCTATTAATATTAAATTTCTATTTCTCTTTGCATATTTAATTATATTCTTAAGCTCCTCAGACTCACCACTGTGGCTAATTAAAATAATAACATCATTTGAGCTGATCATACCTAAATCTCCATGTGAACAAGATCCAGCGTCAACATAAAATGTTGGTATCCCAATCGATGCTAAAGTAGATGATATTTTTTTTGATACTATTCCTGATTTTCCTACTCCAGAAAATACAACCTTGCCTTTACATTTTAGTATTACATTAACGATCTTATCAAAATCTTTATTAATAGATTTTTTTAATTTTTTTAATGCATCAATTTCTGTTTGAACAACATTCTTTCCTATTGCAGTAAAATTATTTTTCATAATTTAATTAATGAGACCAAATATCTTCAGTAAATAAAGCTAAATCTAAATCAACTCTTGTATGAATACAGCTTATTGCTTTAATGTAAAGATCATATCTATTTTCTCTTATTAATATTTCCTTTAGACTTGAATATATCTTATGAAGATGAATTACGTCATTAGCACAATATTTTAATTGTTTATCATTTAATTCTCCACCAAAATCGGTACTTTGAAATTGTTTACTTATTTCTATGCCTAAAAACTCTTTGACTAAATCTTTTAGACCATGTTTATCAGAATAACTCCGCGCAAGTTTACTCATTATTTTTGTACAATGTACATTTTGAACGTCTACGTTTAAGTATTTTTTTATAAATGTCATATCTGCACGAGAAAAATGAAATATTTTTTTAATTTCTTTATTTTGAAGGATTCTTTTTAAATTTGGTGCATCATAATTTTCTCTATTTAATTGAATTATATGAGCATCATTATTTCCAGAGGAAATCTGGACTAAATAAAGCTTATCTCTATTAACATTAAGTCCTGAAAATTCAGAGTCAATAGCTATTGACTTTTTTTCATCTAGCTTTATTTCATCTGGCAAATCATTTTTATGTAATTTAATATCAATTTGCATAAGTTATTTATATATGAAACCAAAAGAAATTCTAGTGTTTGGAGCGTCAGGCCAGATCGGCAGACATTTACTTAGAAAATTAACAAAAAAAAATTTTAAATTAACTGTTGTAACAAGAAATATCCATAGAAACGCGTACAAGTTAAAAAGTCAAGGAAACGCAGGATGGATAAATTTTGTAGAATTTCCAACTTTAAATAATGAAAAAATTAATCAAATTTTTAAAAATAAAGATGTATGTATAAATCTGATTGGGGTGCTAAATGAAAAAAATAAATCTACATTTAACAATATTCATAGTCTTTTACCTAAGAAATTGGCAGAGCTGTCAAAAAAAAATAATCTAAAGCAATTTATTCATATTTCTGCACTTGGGATTGATGATGCAATAGATAGCAAGTATGCTTTAAGTAAAATAAATGGAGAAACCGAAATAAAAAATACCTTCGAAAAATATATTATTTTAAAACCATCAATAGTTTATAGCGTAAGCGATAATTTCACAACAATGCTTATGACCATGTTAAAATATCTTCCTTTATTTCCACTTTACTACCAAGGTAAAACATCCTTTTATCCTATTCATGTAACAGATATATGTGAAATAATTGAAAAAATAATAATCTCAGAGATGTCTACTGAGACAATAGAATGCATTGGTCCTGAAAAAATTAAATTTATAGAAATAGTTCAAACTATTTTAAAATCATTGGGTATAAAAAGATTGTTAATACCATTTCCACTATTCTTAGGAAGATTTGCCGCAACTTTTTTTGAATTTTTTATGAAAAATCCAGTTCTAACCAACGACCAACTAAATTTGTTGAAATATGATAATATTCCTAGTGGAAAACATAAAACCAATATTGACTTAAAATTAAATTCTAACTTAAAAAAGTTTGAAGAAGAAATTAATAAATACTCCTATATGTGGAAAGATGGGGGCGAATTTTCAAGAGATTGAAATTTTATAAATAAACTTTTTTGTTATTATTTTAAGCTGACTTAACTTTTTTCTCTAAAAAATTTGGAACTTCATCATCTTTCATAGATAATTCTTCTTTCTTACCTTTAGGCTGATAAACTACCATAAGATGTAAAGGACAATATGAGAATTTTTCAACAGTTTTTCTTCCACAAAATGAGGCGTCTTTTTCATTAGGATGCCCTTCCATATATTTACAAGTTGTTTCTGTTAGTTCCTCCAGAGATATATTTTTGGCCTCTTCAAAATTTTTATCTAAAAGTAGACTTCTGAATTTTACTCTTCTTGATGAAATATTTGTCTTTTTATCAAAATTATCTTTTTTAATTTTTGAGGTATAAGAATTAAATTTGGTTTTAATTTTGATAGATAAGTTTAGTCTATGTGCTTTTCCAATAACTGCATTTCGACTTACTCCTCCAATCATCTCAGCTATCTGAGATGCAGTTTTGCCTTTACCCCACTCATTTTTTAATATTTCTATTTTCTTTTGGTCCCAGCTCATAACTTACTAAATATAGTATATTAATAAATAATTTATACTATATTATGTAACCCATAAATACATGTTATTAGCAAGTTTTTTTTTGGTTTTTTTAACAGTTATTTTAAAAAGAACTGAAATTTAACCAATGGTTGCATTTTATTTAAGTCAATATGATTTTAATGTGTATAAGATAAAAAAAATTATGAGCTCATTAGCAAATAACTATAATAGAAGAAAAATATCCTTTAAATATGGAAAAGGAAGTTTTTTATATTCAACCAATGGTAAAAAATATTTAGATTTTGTACAGGGAATTGCTGTAAATTCACTTGGACATTCAAATCAGTATTTAATTAAAGCATTGAATAAACAGTCAAAAAAAGTTTGGCACGTATCAAACGCTTTTGAAATACCTGAAGCAGAAAAGCTTGCAAGATTATTAACCAAAAAAACGTTTGCAGATAAAGTTTTTTTTCAAAATAGTGGAGCAGAAGCAACAGAGGCTGCGATTAAAGTTGCGAGAAGATATTTTTTTTCAATAGGTAAACCTTATAAAAATAGAATTCTTTGTATAAAGAATTCATTTCATGGAAGAACAATTGCTGCAATTTATGCAAGTGGTTCAAAAAAAATGGTAGAGGGTTTTGGACCCGTGGTACCAGGTTTTGATCATATTGAGTTTAGAAATTTTAAGCCAAGATTTCCAAATATTAGAAAAAAAATTAAGAAGAGTACCGCAGCAATAATGGTTGAAACTGTAATGGGCGAGGGAGGAATTAAACCTATTCCTGATAAATGTCTTAAATACTTAAGAAAAATTTGTAACGAAAAAAAAATATTGTTAATTTTAGATGAGGTACAATCCGGAGTTGGTAGATCTGGAGATTTCTTTGCATTTGAAAGTTCGAAAATTAAGCCTGATATTGTACCAATTGCGAAAGGTATTGGGGGAGGTTTTCCTATTGGAGCAGTTTTGATGACCAATAAAGTTTCGAGCGCAATGAAACCAGGTAGTCATGGTTCAACATTTGGAGGCAATCCAAATGCATGTGCGGTTGGTATAGAAGTGATGAATCAAATATTTAAGTCTGGGTTTTTAAATAATGTAAAAAAATTATCTAAATATTTTATATCAAAATTAGAAAATTTAAAAAAAAATTATCCAAAAATAATCAAGGAAATTAGAGGTAAAGGAATGTTAATTGGAATACAGTTACATTTTGATCAATTAAAATTTATTAAATTACTTGAAAAAAATAATTTATTGACAATTAGAGCTGGAGAAAATGTTGTTAGAATATTACCACCATTAAATGTAAATAAGAAAGAAATAGATTTAGCTTTGAAGGTTTTAAATAAAGTTTGTAATGAGTATAATTAAGGATGAAAAATTTCATAAATCTAAAAGATATTCCAGCAAGAGACCTTAGAAAAATTTTGAATGACGCAAAAAAAAGAAAATTCAAAAGAAGAAATCTAAACACCTTAGAAGTAGATAAAGATAAACCTTTAAATGGAAAACTAATTATACAGATGTATGAAAAGGAAAGTTCAAGAACTCGTTTGAGCTTTTATATATCTATCAATCAACTAGGTGCTGCATCTATCACCGTAAAATCAGCTGAATTACATCTGGGGAAAGGAGGAGAAAGTTTGGCAGATACAGCAAAAATTTTATCAACTTATGGAGATGGATTTTTACTTAGAACTGATAGTGACAAAAAAATCGAAGAATTTAGTAAAAGCCTTAAAATTCCTATTATAAATTTACTAAGTCCAAGCTCTCATCCCTGTCAGGTACTTTCAGATATATTTACTATTGAGGAAATAAAGAAGAAACCAATATCAAAATTAAACATTTGTTGGATCGGTGATTGTAATAATGTTTTAAACTCATTAATTGCAGCATCAGTAAAATTTAAGTTTAAATTAAGGATTGGATGCCCGAATAGTTATAAACCTCCTAAGTTTGTTATAGAATGGGTAAAAAAAAGTAATAGGAAAATTTATATTTTGCATGATCCAAAAAAAGCTGTCAAAAATGCAGATGTAGTATTTTCTGATAAAGTAGTATCTTTAAATGACAAGGGTGATAAAATAAAAAAAATTAGAGACTTTAAGAATTTTAAAATTAGCAAAAGTCTGATGAATTTAGCTCATCCAAAAAGTATTTTTCTGCATTGTCTTCCAAGAGGAAATGAAGTTTCAGAAGATGTATTTTTAGGAAAACAATCTCGAGTTTGGCAGCAAGCCCAAAACAGAGTTCACGTTCAAAAAAGTATTTTGTTATATAGTTTTGGAAAATTAAGGTAATGAAAGTGGATTGTCTGAAAATTGATTCAAATACAACATAACTGAAGCTCTATCTTTTTCTTTTCTTAACCCAGCAAAACTCATCTTTGTACCTTTTATCCATGTTTGAGGTTTTTTTAGATATCCGTTCATTTCCTCAAAAGTCCACTCTTTATCATATTCGATTAGAGCTTGAGAATATTTATAATCATCAATTGCAGCTACTTTTCTACCTAACACTCCATAGAGTGCTGGTCCTATTTTGTTTGCCCCACCTTTTTCAACAACATGACATGCTGAACATTTTTTAAATACTTTTTCACCGTGTGCCAAATCTCCTAAAGATAACAATGCAGAAATATCAACCTCCTCTGCTACTTCACTTTTTGAGTCAGATATTTGATTTGCAATGCCACTGTCTGGTAATTCTACCTTGTATCCATCAGTTTTGGGTTTTTCTACATCAAAAATCAGATCAGATATTTTCCCTATTCCAATAAACAATAGAGCAATTAATAAAATTGAGGCCACTATTTTATTTATTTCAAATGAATCCATGGTATTTAGTTTTTTAAGTCGTATAACATGTAAAAGAAAAAAAATAATGTATAATTATTTCTAATAAAGCGGCCGAAAGACGCATAAATACTTAATTTATGACCAAAACAATTATTTTGATACCTTCAAGATTAAGTGCTTCCAGATTACCAAATAAGCCTCTGCTCAAAATTAACAATAAATCACTCATCAATCATGTTTATGAAAAGGGTAAATCAACAAATATAGGCGACGTGTACGTTGCAACTGGTGACAAAGAAATATTTGATGAGGTTGTCAATAATAATGGCAAAAGTATACTCACTCTAAAAGAACATTCAACTGGAACAGACCGTATTTTCGAGGCATTTGAACAATTAAATTTAAGAGATATAGATTATATAATTAATTTACAAGGTGATGAACCTCTGATAAATGTAGATGATATAATAAATCTAAATAATCTAGCAATAAAAAATAATTCTGAAATAGCAACACTTGCTTGTAAACTTGAAGATAAATATATTCATAACAAAAATGTTGTAAAAGTAATTTGCAATGATGATATTGAAAATAATAAAATTTCATCAGCAAATAATTTTTTAAGATCAATTAAGCAAGAAAATTTAGACAATATTTATCATCATATTGGAATTTATATTTACAAAGTACCCGTGCTTAAAAAATTTATAGGTTTAAATCAATCTTATAACGAAATTAATTTAAAGCTAGAACAGCTTAGAGCTTTAGATAATAATATCAAAATAGATGTAATTTTTGCAAATTCTTCATCTGTGGGCATAGATACAAATGAAGATTATCTGGAAATTAAAAAACTTATGGAATATAAATCTTAAATTATGAAAATTGCTTATCAGGGAATTCCAGGAAGCTATAGTGAAAGTTGTGCAAAGCAAAATTATCCAAAATGTGAAACTATTTCGTGTAAAACTTTTGATGAATGTTTTGAAATGGCAAATAACGATAGCGAAATAAAAACAATTATACCAGAGTCAAATAAGACTACAGGTAATATTGGAATAGAATATTTAATATTTAAATTTAGACTTAATATTTACGCTGAGCATTATTATAAAATAAGTCATAATTTACTATCAATTAAAGGAAATAAAATTGAAAATATAATTGATATATATTCTCATGCGCAAGCTTTAAGCCAATCTTCTAATTTTATAAAAAAGTATAATCTAACAGAACAAGTCAGAGCTGATACAGCTGGATCAGCTAAATATGTTTCTGAGAGTAATGACAAAACAAAAGCAGCTATAGCTTCAAATCTAAGTGCCAAGATCTATAATCTAGAAATTTTAAAAGAGAATATACAAGACAATGAAGAAAACTTTACAAGATTTTTGCTTATGGGAAAAGATATTATCCAGCCAGAAAAAAAAAATAATTCATATGTTACATCTTTTTTATTTAAATTAAAAAGTAAACCAGCGGCTCTTTATAGTGCTTTGCAAGGTATGGCAATTAATGGTGTTAATATGATTAAACTTCAAAGTTTCCCAGAAAAAAATTCATTTTTGTCTTATTTTTTTCTATGCGAAGTTGAGGGGCACATAGATGAGCAAAAAATCAAAAATTCTCTTGAGGATTTAAATTATCATTGTGAAGATATGAGTGTTTTAGGGGTTTTCGAAGCTGATAAACTTAGAAAAAAATAAGATATCATATTGAAGATTTTTAATTATTACTGATATAATATATTGGGGGCCATCCAGGTGAAGGTACCATGAAATCCCCTAGGTCTTAACAGAAGCAAGGGTATTGAGTATTTATTCAGGTTGGTTGGTCTCCTAATTTAAACTATGAACTCAAAAAGTAAAGTATTAGCCCTAAAATATAGACCACAAACGTTTGATCAATTAATTGGTCAAAAAGTTATTGCTGAGAGTATTTTTAATTCAATTAAAAATAATAGATTGCCCAATGCATATATCTTTCTGGGAATAAGAGGTAGTGGAAAAACGAGTACAGCAAGAATTGTTGCTAAAGCTCTGAATTGTGAAAATGGTGTTGAAAAATTATGTAAAGACAATTTTTGTGATAGTTGTAAATCTATTATAGAGGGAAATAATATTGACATTTTAGAAATAGATGCAGCAAGCAAAACTGGTGTAGATGATGTAAGGGAATTGATTGAATTTTCAAGATATAAGCCAACCTCAGCAAAATATAAAATTTTTATTTGTGATGAAGTACATATGTTTTCTAAATCAGCCTTTGCAGCTCTTCTCAAAACATTAGAGGAACCCCCATCTTATCTAAAATTCATTTTTGCCAGTACAGATGTAAAAAAAATTCCTGTAACAATAATTTCAAGATGCCAAAGATATGATCTTTCAAGAGTTAATTCTAAAGAATTGTTTGATTATTTGGTAAAAATTAAAAATTTAGAAAATGGGAAAGTATCAGACGAGTCAATTAAATTAATAGTTAAATTATCAGAAGGCTCTGTTAGAGACTCATTATCTTTGCTTGATAGAGCTTTACTTGTTGAAAATAGTGGAAAAGAACTTGATTTACAATCGACACAAAAAATATTTGGCTATTTTGAAAAAAGTCAAATTATAGATTTAATTGAGTATATCTTTAATGGAAATGAAAAGAGTGTTCTTGAATGTTATAAAAATATTTATAATTCGGGAGTTGAGCCAAAAGTTTTCCTTAACGAATTCTTAGAGACACTTTATTACATAAAAAATATTAATTTTATAAATTTAGATGGTATAAATTTTGATTTAAATGATCAAGAATTTGAAAAGATAGAAACTTTGTCGAAAAAAATTTCTAAAAATGATTTATTAATGTTATGGCAATTTTCATTAAGCAATCTAGAAAAAATTGATATAATAAAAAATCAGCATCAATTTGTTGAAATGTTTTTAATTAGATCTTTATATTTGAAAAAAATTTTAAAAGATGAGAATAAAACTAATATTTCTGAACAAAAAAAAAATTTAAAAATGAATAAAATAGTATCGGAAAATAAAATTCAAAATTCACAAGAAACTATAGACCAATTGAAAAATACAGAACAAGAAGAAAAAATTATATCTTCTTCGGAGGTCAAAAATAAATTTGAGGATATTCAAATAAAAAGTTTTAAGGGATTAATAGAGATTTGTGAAAATAAGAAAGAATTAAAAATTAAATATGAGCTTGAAAATAATTTACGGTTAGTAAGTTTTCAGGATCAGAAAATTGAAATTTCATTTAGCTCAAATTTGGATAAAACATTTATAAAAGAATTGAGTACAAAATTATTAGAATGGACTAGCAAAAGATGGATTATAGCATTCTCAAAAGAAAATGGTTATCCAACTTTAAAACAGCAAAAAAAAGATTCACAGGCAATTTTGTTAAAAAAAGAGAATAAATCAAAGTTTTCAGATGAAATTAAAAAAATTTTTCCTGATGCAGAGTTACTAAATGTAGAGGATAAAAAAGAAAAATGACAGATTTTTCAAAAATAATTGAAAAGGCAAAAGAGTTAGAAAAAAAAATGAAAGAAAGCCAAGAAACCATAAAAAAGATCGAAGTGGAAGGCAAATCTGGAGGAGATTTAGTTAAAATTAAATTAAATGGTGATGGTGAAATGGTTTCGATTGAAATAGATGATAAATTATTAAAAGAGCAGAAAAATATTATTGAAGACCTTATTAAAGCAGCTCATAATAATGCAAGATCATCTTTAAAATCTAAAACAACAGAGGAAATTTCAAAATCAGCAGGTAACTTTGGGATACCAGGTTTTAAGTGGCCTCTATAATTTGAATGCAAAATATTTCTGAAATTGAAGAATTAATAAAATTAATATCTAAACTACCTGGTTTAGGACCCAGATCAGCAAAAAGAATTGTTTTAAAAATGATCAATAATAGAGAGGAAATAATTAGACCAATGGCAAAAAATTTAGCAGAAGTATATAAAAATATATCAAGATGTAAAACTTGTGGATCTTTAAAATCTAACACTAATGGTTGTAATAATTGCGAAAATATAAAACAAAAATATAATAAAATTTGTGTTGTAGAAAACATAGCGGACCAGTGGAGTATTGAAGCATCTAGTATTTATCAAGGATACTTTCATATTTTAGGAGGAACAATTTCATCAAATAATATTAATAGAGACGAATTATTGATTGGCGCATTAATTGAACGCGTAAAAAAAGAAGCAATTGAGGAAGTAATTTTAGCGACAAGTGCAACTATAGAGGGTCAAACGACTGCATTTTATATTCAAGACAGTCTTAAAAATATTAATGTAAAAATTTCTAAACTTGCGCAAGGACTTCCAGTAGGAGGAGAAATTGAAAGTTTAGATGATGGAACTTTAATTTATGCTTTTAAAAATAGAAATTCTTTCACTAAAGACTAATTCTTTTTAATTAATCTATTTAAGTGTAGCAGCGGTTCTGTATATCCAGAAGGTTGATCTTTACCTTGAAATACTAATTCACAAGCTGTCTTAAATGCTATAGATCGATCATAATTAGGTGACATTTTTTGGTAGAGTTTGTCATTTTTATTTTGTTCATCAACAACCTTTGCCATTTTTTTCATAATTTCTAAAACCTGCTTCCTGCTGCATATTCCATGGTAAAGCCAATTTGTAATATGCTGAGAAGAAATTCTTAATGTTGCTCGGTCTTCCATTAATCCTACATTATTAATATCTGGAACTTTTGAACATCCTACTCCTTGATCTATCCATCTTACAACATATCCAAGTATAGTTTGTGCAGAATTTGAAATTTCTTTATTTATTTCCTCTAATGCCCAGTTAGGTTTCTTTATAACTGGTATGTTCAATAAATCTTCTAATTTTGCTATTTGTCTTTTTTTAATATCCTTGTGTTTATTAAATATATTTATTTTATGATAATGAAGACTATGGAGTGCTGCTGCCGTCGGAGAAGGAACCCATGCACAATTAGCTCCAGCTTCTAAGTGATAAATTTTTTGTTCTAACATGTCTGCCATCTTATCTGGCATTGCCCACATTCCTTTCCCAATTTGAGCGACGCCTGAAAAACCGCATTTTAAGCCGATATCTACATTATTATTTTCATATGCGTTAATCCAAGTCGAAGATTTCATATCTCCTTTTTTAATCATTGGTCCAGCTTCCATAGACGTATGCATTTCATCACCGGTTCGATCCAAAAATCCTGTATTAATAAAAAAAACTCTATTTTCTAAAGTTCTTATACATTCTTTTAGGTTTACTGTAGTTCTTCTCTCTTCATCCATTATTCCACACTTTATTGTATATTTTTTTAAACCTAAAACTTCTTCTACTTTTGAGAATAAAAGATTTGTAAAAGATGTTTCTTCAGGCCCGTGTTGTTTAGGCTTAACAATATAAATTGAACCAGATCTTGAATTATTTTTATTTTTTAAATCATGCATAGCGCATAATGATGTAATAAATGTATCTAAAATACCTTCGGGAATTTCAGATCCATCCTGCAATAGTACAGCTGAATTTGTCATTAAGTGACCGACATTTCTATTTAAAAGAAGTGCTCTTCCATGTAAACTTTCTTTTTTGCCAAATTTAGATATATAACTTCTATTTGGATTTAGTTTTCTTATTAATTTTTTCCCATCTTTTTCAAACTTAGAAATAAGATCTTTTTTCATCAAGCCTAACCAATTTCTATAGCCAATAATTTTATCTTCAGCATCTACTGCTGCGACTGAATCTTCATGATCACAAATAGTAGAAATAGCCGCTTCAACAATTATATCTGAAATACCTGCAGGATCTCCTTTAGCGCTAAATGCGCTAGGGTTTATAATAATTTCTATATGAAGATTATTATTTTTTAAAATTACTGCTGTGATTTTTCCTTTATCAAGTCTATACCCAATATATTTATCATCGTCCTCAAGTTTAGTGATAATATTGTTAGCATAAATTACTAATTTATGATTTTCAATCGATAGTTTATCTACTTTTTTCCAGGATATTTTTTTTAATTTAAAATTGTCATCCAAAAATTTTTTAGTATATTTAATTACTTGCAGACCTCTTTCAGGATCATATCTTTCACTAATTGACTCTTCAGAAGAAATTATATCTGTGC
Organism: uncultured Pelagibacteraceae bacterium; assembly: GCA_902612345.1. GTDB lineage: Bacteria > Pseudomonadota > Alphaproteobacteria > Pelagibacterales > Pelagibacteraceae > Pelagibacter. Next base: position 85,927 of record CACMDE010000003.1, read on the forward strand.
CGTATAAGCTATCATACAAACTCATCCATCTTGCATTTGCGGCGTTTAGGGCATATCTTGCATTCATTATTGGTACTACAAGTTGTGGACCAGCTATACTTGAGATTTCATTATCTACATTTTTTGTTTTAATTTTAAAATCAGGGCCTTCTTTTTTAAGGTAACCAATTCTATCAAGAAAGGATTTATATTCTTTTATATTAAATTCTCTTTCATAATTTTCCAAATGCCACCTGTCTATGTCCATTTGTATTTTCTTTCTGATTCTAAGCAGCTCTATATTTTTTATATTAAGTTCATGACTTATTTTACTTAATCCTTTCCAAAATTTTTCTTTTGAAATTCCAGTTCCTGGAATAGCTTCGTCATTAACAAATTTATATAGATCCTCTGAAATTGATAAGTTTTCAATATTTACATATTTTTTTAGCATATTAATTTTAACTCTAGTTTGTTTTAGGAAAATTTTATATAATAGTAAATTGATAAAATTGAGCCACTTTATTGCCTTTATTTTATAAAATATTAAAATTATGAAAAACTATCTAAATTTTGAAAACGAAATTAAAGAATTAGAAGCAAAAATTGATGCATTAAAAGACCCTTATAATAGAGAAGGTATTTCAGAGGTAAATACTGATGAAATTGTCTCGTTTGAGGAAAAAATTAATAAAAAATTAGAAAAAATATATTTAAACCTAAACCCTTGGCAAACTACTCAGGTTGCAAGACATGAGGATCGACCAAAAGCAAAATACTTTATTGAAAATTTATTTGAAGATTTTATTTCTTTGTCAGGTGATAGATTTTATGGTGAAGACAATTCTGTAATAGCAGGTTTTGCGAAGTTTGAAAATAAATCAGTATTAGTAATTGGACAAGAAAAAGGAGAAAATTTAGAAGAAAGATTAGATAGGAATTTTGGAATGATGAGGCCCGAAGGTTATAGAAAAAGTGTAAGATTAATGGAATTGGCAAACAAATTTAATATTCCTATAATCACTTTTATTGATACTCCAGGAGCTTATCCTGGTGTAGGCGCGGAAGAAAGAGGCCAAGCAGAAGCGATTGCAAAATCAATAGAGAGTTGTCTAAAATTGAAGGTACCAAATATATCAATTATAATTGGTGAGGGTGGCTCAGGTGGTGCAATTGCTCTAGCCTCTGCTAGCAAAGTTATAATGTTACAAAATGCAATATATTCAGTCATATCACCAGAGGGATGTGCGGCAATATTATGGAGAGATCCTAAAAAAACTTTAGAGGCAGCGTATGCTATGAAATTAACAGCAAATGAATTATTTCGATTAAATATTATTGATGAAATAATCGAAGAACCAATGGGAGGGGCTCACAGGGATAGAGAACAAACTTTAGAAAATACTCGAAATTCAATAAAAAAAAACTTGCAGCAATTTAAAAATTTGAATGAAGAAGAAATTATTTTACAAAGAAAAAATAAATTTTTACAAATTGGCAGAGGTAGAGGTTTTTCAACTAAATCAGATATGAGTAACAGTTTGTCACTTAAAAAAAATAATATCGAGGTTTTATTTGATAAAATTATAATTAATAAAAAAATACTAGGGGGTATTATTTTATTGATTATAACAATATTAGCTGTTTATCTATTTAATAATTAATTATAAAGAACCACAACAGTGTTTATATTTTTTACCGGAGTCACACGGACAACGTTCATTTCTTCCAATATTTTTTCTAACAATATCTTTTATTTTACTTTTGACTAAATTCTCGTCCTCTTTTTTTTCTTCAAAACTTTTATCTGATACGATTTTTATATTTAATAGTAATCTGATATACTGATTTTTTAGATTATTTAAAAGTTCTTCAAATAAATTAAACGCTTCTTTTTTATATTCAATTAATGGATCTCTTTGACCATAAGATCTTAAGCCAATCACCTGTCTTAGTTGCTCAAGATATTGAATATGGTTCTTCCAATTTTGATCAATCAATTGAAGAAATAAACGTTTTTCTATATTATTTGACTGTTCATCTCCCAAAATATTTTTTCTTTCATCTCTTTTCAAATTAAATTTATTAAATACTTTTTCTGAAAATTCTGAGTTGCTTAATGAACTCATTAATTCTACTTCTTCTTTACTAAAGATATTTCCTATAGAAGATAATAACTCTTTTTCTAAATTTGAACTTTTATTTTTATACTCAGTTAATTCCTCTATAATTTTTTGGAGAAATTTATCTCCAAATTCATATGGATTTTTACTATCAATAACTTTACGTCTTTCAGAAAAAATAACGTGCCTTTGATCATTTAGAACATCATCAAATTTTAAAAGAGATTTTCTTATATCAAAATTTCTCGCCTCTACTTTTTGTTGCGCTCTTTCCAGAGCTTTGTTAATCCATGGATGGTCTATACTTTCACCGTCTTTCAAGCCTAATTTTTCAAGCAAATTATTCATAGACTCTGATCCAAAAATTCTCATCAAGTCGTCTTCTAAACTAACAAAAAAAATTGAATTTCCCTCATCGCCCTGTCTACCAGATCTTCCCCTTGCTTGATTATCTACACGCCTACTTTCCATTCGTTCAGTACCAATTACAAACAATCCTCCTAATTTTTTTATTTCTTCTCTTAGAGTATTATCTGCCTTTTTTCCTCCAAGTTTTATATCAACACCTCTTCCAGAAATACTGGTTGTGATAATTACAGATTTTTTTGATCCTGCATCAGCAATTACCTCAGCCTCTTTATCATGATTTTTTGCATTCAGGATTATGTGATTTATTTTCTCTTTATCAAATAAATCTGAATAATGTTCAGATTTATTAATACTACTCGTAAAAACTAAAATTGGTTGACCTAAATGATATTTCTCTTTTACTAATTTAACTATTGCAATATCTTTTTCTCTTTCAGTTCTAAAAATTTGATCATTATGATCTTCTCTTATCATTTTCTTATGTGTTGGGATTGAAACTACGTTTAAATTATATATTTCATAAAATTCCTGAGCTTCAGTTGCCGCTGTTCCAGTACATCCACATAATTTATTATATAATTTGAAGTAATTTTGATAAGTTATTGATGCTAAAGTTTGATTTTCAAACTGAATAGATAAATTTTCTTTAGCTTCTAGACTTTGATGCAGACCATCCCCAAATCTTCTTCCTGGCATTTGTCTTCCTGATTGTTCATCTATAATTATTATTTCATTATCTTTAACTATATAATCTTTACCATTTGAAAATATATAGTTTGCCCTTAAAGACTGATTCACAAGATGCACTAAAGACAAATTTTCTGGATCATAAAAATTATTGTTTTTTAAAATTCCAACATCAGAAAAAATTTTTTCAACATTGTCTATTCCTTTATTTGTTAAAAGAATATTTCTATTTTTCTCGTCTATATCAAAATCCTCTTCTTTAAGCTTTTTTATTAATTTATTAACTAAAACATACTGATCTGTTTTATCCTCAGCTTGACCAGAAATTATTAGCGGAACTCTTGCTTCATCAATTAGACAAGAATCTATCTCGTCAACAATTGCATAATGATGACCTCTCTGCACCATTTCCTCTGCAGAAAATTTCATATTGTCACGAAGATAGTCAAATCCTAATTCACTATTAGTTGCATATGTAATATCACATAAATAATTTTTTCTTCTCTCAATGTCTGTTTGACCAGAATTTATAAATCCACAACTCATCCCTAAAAAATTAAATATTTTACCCATATTCTCTGAATCTCTTTTAGCAAGATAATCATTAACAGTAACGATATGAACACCTTTTTTATGTAGTGAATTTAAATATGCAGCAAGTGCAATGGTTAATGTTTTTCCTTCACCAGTTTTCATTTCTGCAATTTTATTATTATTAAGGACAACACCCCCTAATAATTGTTCATCAAAATGTCTTTCATTGTAAATTCTTTTCGATGCTTCCCGGACTAGTGAAAAGGCCTCTGGAAGCAAATTATTTAATGAAGACCCATCCTTTAATTTTCTAATTAATTCAGAAGTTTTATTAGGGAATTCACGATCTTCTAATTTTGAAGATTGTTCCTCTAATATATTAATTTTTTCGACAATTTTAGTTAATTTATCTAATTGTTTTTGATTAGTTGATTTAAATATTTTTGATATAAAGTTTAGAGGATTTATCATATGATTTATTGTTATTTAAGCAAATCTTATATAATCATATTATTTATTTTTTAAATATATGCATTTTAAAAAAGAAAATTATCAAATAAATACAAATTCTATGGGGTTTTATCAAAATCTTGAGCATTTGGACGGCTTAGGCTTATCTGCTGTTTCAGCAAATTTATATGAAAATAAGAAAAGAGATGATGTGGTTATTTTTTATTTTAGAAAAGGAGCTACACACGCATCAGTTTATACTCAATCAAATATAAAATCAGAAAATATAAAATGGAACTTAAATAACTCTAAAGACAAGATTTACGCGCTTCTCGTAAATACAAGAAATGCAAATGCATTCACTGGAAAAGAGGGGTACAAGTCTATTAACAATATATCTTTACTATTATCAGATTTACTATCAAAAAAACAAATAAACGATGAAGAGGAGCCAAAAAAAATAAAAATAAAAAATCTTCTTTTCGCCTCAACAGGAACAATTGGTGAAAGATTTCCTGAAAAAAAAATATTAGAGGCAATACCAAATTTAATTAATAATATAAAGTACGTTCAGAATAAATATATTTGGGTTAAGTCGGCCATGGGAATCTTAACGACAGATACTAGACCAAAATTATCAATGGAGGAATGTAAAATTGGAAATACATCAATTAAAGTTTACGGTCTAGCAAAAGGAGCTGGAATGATACATCCAGATATGGCAACTACATTGGGATTTATTTTTACTGATGCAAGAATTAATTCTAATATTTTAAAACAATTATTAAAGAAAAATATTCAAAATACATTTAATGCAATAACCTGTGATGGAGATACCAGTACAAATGATATGGTTAGTATATTTTCAACAGGTTATGCAAATCACAAAGAAATAAAGTCCTATAAAGATAAAGCTATAAGTGATTTTGATAAGTCATTAAATAAAGTTTTGAAAAATCTAGCTAAAAGCATTGCAGCTGATGGAGAAGGAGCTTCCAAGTTTGTAACAATAAAAGTAGAAAAATGTAAAAACGAAGCTGATGCAAAAAAAATATGTTTTTCCATAGCGAATTCACCACTTGTAAAGACTGCAATTGCAGGTGAAGATCCCAATTGGGGAAGAATAATTATGGCCGTTGGCAAATCAAAGGTAAAACTTAACTTAAATAAGTTAAGCATAAGTATAGGTGAATATAAAATTATAGAAAATGGTAAAATTTCTTCAAATTATAATGAAGCAGATGTAGCCAACTATATGAAGTCATTAAAAATAGATATAAATGTTCAAATAGGAAATGGGAGCAAAGAATTTGAGGTTTATACGATGGATTTAACTAAAAAATACATTGAAATTAATGCGGATTACAGATCCTAGAATTGAAAAATTAATTTTAATAATTAAATCAAAGTAATGATCAAATATCAGTTAATTTGTAAAAAATGTCACAATATTTTTGACAGCTGGTTTGCGTCATCAAAAGAATTTGAAAAATTAAAAAAATTAAAATTGATAAATTGTAATAAATGTAATTCATTAAAAATAGACAAATCAATAATGTCCCCTAGAGTCTCCTCAAATAAAAAATTAAATTATGAAAAAAATAATATAAAATTAAAACGTGTAAAATCAAAAATTAAAGAATTTCAGACTTATATAAGAAATAATTTTGAAAATGTTGGAGAAAATTTTACTTATGAAGCAAGATCAATTCATTATGGAGAAAAAAAATCAAAAAAAGGCATATATGGCAGCGCTACTTCTAAACAAATCAAAGAACTTAAAGAAGAGGGAATAGAAACAGCATTAATACCTTGGGTAAATGAAAAGGAAAACTAAACTTTTGTAAATTTACAAATATAATTTACATTAGTATCTCTGGTCATATACCACTTATCTCTCAAAATATTGTATTTTAATCCATCAGTTTCAATTTGTTCTAAATTATTTTTCTTACCTATCAATTTTAATTTTGTAGGTTCAACAAACTTAAACCAGTCATGCGTACCAACTGGAAGCCAATTTAAAATATATTCAGCACCTACAATTGCAAATATGTATGATTTAAGTGTTTTATTAATTGTAGCTATAAACATAATTCCATTTTTTTTTAATAAGGAGGAACTAGATTTTATAAACATTTCTAGATTTTCAACATGTTCAACTACCTCCATATTTAAAATAACATCATACTTTTTTTTTGTATTAAGCTTTTCTGGAGAAGAGCATATATAATTTATTTTTAAATTATTTTTCTTAGCATGAATTTTTGCAATATTAATATTTTTTTCTGAAGCGTCTATACCAGTTAAATTACCGCCAAGTCTTGACATTGGCTCGGTCAATAGTCCTCCGCCACATCCAATATCTAATATTTCTAAATTTGAAAAAGGTTTTTTCTCGTTCTTAATCTTAAAATCCTTAATAATATTTTTTTTAATATACTCAATTCTTATAGGGTTGAATTTATGTAGTGGCTTAAATTTACCATCCTGATCCCACCATTCATTAGCTAGTTTTGTAAATTTTTCTATCTCTTCTTTATTTATTGTGTTATTAGCCATAAACCTAAATCTTATAAAATTAATTTTTTATTTAAAGATAATATAGGAAAAAATAATGAAAATTGTAGTATTAAAATTTGGAGGAACCTCAGTAGGCTCGATTGGTAGAGTTAAAAATGTAGCAAAAATTATCATTAGATTTTTAAAAAAAAGATATAAAGTAATCGTTGTTTCCTCCGCAATGGCTGGTGAGACAAATAAACTTGTTAAACTAACAAAACAAATTTCAAATAATTTTATTTCTTCAGAATATGATCAAGTTGTCGCTAGTGGCGAACAAGTCTCATGTTCTCTAATAGCAGGAAAACTTAACGATCAAGGATATTTATCTAGATCCTGGTTGGGTTGGCAAATACCTATATTCACACAAGGCAAATATTCCCACTCAAGAATAGTAAGTATAAATAAAAAAAATATAATTAAATTTTTAAGAGCAGGCGGTGTTCCAATAATAGCAGGTTTTCAAGGTGTTAATTCTGAAAACCGTATTACAACGATTGGAAGAGGAGGGTCTGATGCTACTGCTATAATGTTGGCAAAGTTTTTTAAAGCAGAGAAATGTATAATTTATACCGATGTTGATGGTGTTTATACCACCGATCCAAGAGTAGTGCCGAGAGCAAAAAAAATAGAGAAAATTTCCTACGAAGAAATGCTAGAAATGGCATCATTGGGTGCAAAAGTTATGCAGCCACATTCAATTCAAGATGCGAGATTAAATAGAATAGATATAGAAGTTAGATCATCATTCAAAAATGTTTCAGGCTCCTTAATTACAAAGAGAAAAAATGTATCCACAAAAAAAAATATTATTCGAGGTGTTTCTTTTTCCAAAAATGACTCAAAACTTACACTTGTTGGTGTTAAAGACAGACCAGGTGTTGCAGCAGCAATTTTTGAACCTTTATTTAGAAACTCGATAAATGTAGACATGGTTGTTCAGAATATATCATCTAATGAAAAAGAGACAGATTTAACTTTTACAATTAAAAATGATGATTTAATTAAAACTGAAAAATTAATTAAAAAAAATAAAAAAATTAAGTTTAATAATATTATAATTGATGAAAAAGTATCTAAAGTTTCAATTGTTGGAGTTGGAATGATAACAACTCCAGGTGTAACTTATAGAATGTTTAATGCTTTAGCAAAAAAAAATATAAATATTTTAGTCATTTCTACTTCTGAAATAAAAATATCGGTTTTAGTTGATAGGAAAAATTTAAAAAAAGCAGTTGATGTACTTCATAAAGAGTTTAAATTAGATTATTAACTTCAATGCAATGAGTATTAGACCATTTAGAGATATAAAAAGAAAATATACTAAAGAAATTTCTGTTGGTAATATAAAAATTGGCGGTAATAATCCAATTGCAGTTCAATCTATGACTAATACTTTAACCACTGATATTAAATCTACAATTAATCAAATTAATAAAATTGCAGAGGAAGGTGCAGATGTGGTAAGAGTATCATGTCCTGATGAAAAATCTTCTTTATCACTTAAAGAGATTACTAAAAATGTTAACATACCAGTAGTTGCGGATATACATTTTCACTATAAAAGAGCATTAGAAGCAGCTGAAAATGGAGCTGCATGTTTAAGAATAAATCCGGGAAATATTGGCAATATAAAAAAAGTTGAAGAAGTTGTTAAGGCTGCAAAAAATAATAATTGTTCAATTAGAGTTGGTGTTAATGCAGGTTCTTTAGAAAAAGATATATTGGAAAAATATAAAGAACCTTGTCCAGAGGCTTTAGTGGAAAGTGCTATAAGAAATATTAAAATCCTTGAAGATTTAGATTTTTTTAATCTAAAAGTAAGTGTTAAATCATCTGATGTTTTTTTATCTTTAGGAGCTTATCGTCAGCTATCTAGTCAAACAGATTATCCTTTACATTTAGGAATAACAGAAGCAGGAAGTTTTATTCCTGGGAGCATAAAATCATCCATTGGTTTAGGTACTCTATTATTAGAGGGAATTGGAGATACAATTAGAGTATCTTTGTCTGATAACCCTGTAGAAGAAGTAAAAATAGGAAATGAAATTTTAAAGTCATTGAATTTAAAAAAAAGGGGTGTAAAGATTATTTCATGCCCATCATGTGCCAGACAAGGTTTCAATGTAATTGAAACAGTAAAAATACTTGAAGATAAACTTTCCCACATAAAATCATCAATTACATTATCTATAATTGGTTGTGTCGTAAATGGACCGGGAGAAGCAGCAATGACAGATCTAGGGATTACTGGCGGAGGAAACAATAATCATATGCTTTACATAAATGGCAACCAAATAAAAAAAATAGAAACACCTGAAATGATTGACAAGATAGTCTCTTTAATAGAGAAAAAAGAAAAAGAAATTGAATTAAAAAAAGTATCCCAAAAAAAATAAATAATAAATGACTTTGCCAGTACAAAAAGTATCTGAAATAATTAATAAGCATTCAGAGTTAGAAAAAGATCTATCCAGCTCAAATTTAGATAGTAGATTATTTGCACAAAAATCAAAGGAATATTCAAGTTTAAATGAAATAATTAAATATGCTTTAGAATATTCAAGTTTTGATAAAAATAAAAAGGATCTTGAAAAAATTATATATGAAAATGATGGGGATGAAGAAATGAGAGAATTAGCCAAACTTGAATTAGAGGAATTAATACAAAAACATAAAAATAACGAAATAAAGTTAAAATTGTATTTATTACCCAAAGACGAGGCAGATGCAAAAAATGCAATTTTAGAAATTAGAGCTGGAACAGGAGGTCTTGAAGCAAGTTTGTTTGCATCTGATTTATTTAAAATGTATGAAAAAGTTTGCCATAAGAAAAATTGGTCGATAGAGATTATCAGTCTATCAAAAAGTGATGCGGGAGGATTAAAGGAAGTTATAGCATCTGTTAAGGGGAAAAATATTTACTCATCCCTCAAATACGAAAGTGGAGTTCATAGAGTTCAGCGTGTACCTGATACTGAAACACAAGGAAGAGTTCATACTTCTGCAGCAACTGTAGCTGTACTACCTGAGGCTGAGGAAGTTGACGTAAAAATTGAAGACAAAGACCTAAGAATAGATGTGTTTAGAAGTAGCGGTCCAGGAGGTCAAAGTGTGAATACAACTGATAGTGCAGTCAGAGTAACACATGTGCCGTCTGGAATAGTAGTCAGCCAACAAGATGAGAAATCTCAGATAAGAAATAGGGAGAAAGCTCTAAAAATTTTAAGATCCAGACTTTATGAATTTGAGAGAAAAAAAATTGATGAACAAAGATCTAAAGAGAGGAAAAATAAAATTGGTTCCGGAGATAGATCTGAAAGAATAAGAACTTATAATTTCCCGCAAGGAAGAGTCACTGATCATAGAATAAATATTACAATTCATAAGCTTGAGGAATTTATGCAAGGTGAAATATTTGATGAATTAATAGAAAATCTAAATCTTCAAGCTCAAGAGGAACAATTAGAAAATTTGAACTAATGAACTATAGACAAATACTAAATAGAGGAACTAAAATTCTAAAAAAAAATTTTATAGATACTGCAAACATTGATGCTGAAATATTATTGTCTGTTTCCTTGAAAAAAAGTAGGGAGAAAATTTTATTAAATTTAGAAGATAAATTAAACAAAGATCAAATTAATGAATATCTAGAATTAATTAATAGAAGAAATACTTATGAGCCTATATCTTTAATGTTAGGAAGTAAGTTATTTTGGAATACTGAATTTTGCGTAAATAAAGATGTTCTTACTCCAAGATTTGAAACAGAGCTTCTGATAGAGGAAGTTTTGAAAATATATAAGTACTGTGAAAATATAAGTGTTTTAGATATTGGTTTAGGGACAGGATGTATGCTTATATCGTTATTGAAAGAAAAAAAAAAATGGAGAGGTGCAGGGATCGAAATATCAAATTTAGCCTTACGAGTAGCAAAAACCAATGCAAAAATACAACAGGTCTATAATAGAATTAAATTTATAAATTCAGATATTGACAAAATTTACTCTGGAAAATATGATTTAATAGTTACTAATCCACCATATATAAATAGTATTGATTATAACAATCTAAATTCAGGTGTTAAAAATTTTGAGCCAAAAATGGCACTTTATGGTGGTAAAGATGGTTTAGATATTATCGAAAAAGTAATAAGGAAAAGTAAATTGATTTTAAAAAATAACGGATTAATAGGAATTGAGATTGGAATAGGCCAATATTATAATGTTGCAAAGCTCTTGGAAAAAAATGGTTTTTATATATTCAAAATCGTTAAAGATTATCAGAAAATTAAAAGATGCATATTAGCAAAAAATAAATGAGAAATTTTAAAAATAATAGAAGACGCTTTAGAAGTAATTCTTTTGAAAGACATATAAAAATAAATTCTAAAGATCAAAACTTGAACTCAAGTTTAGGAAATATAACAGAAATAAAAAAAAGAAATCACCCTAGGGGTAATTTTAATTCATCTAAATTAATTCAAAAATATTCTGATTTAGCAAGAGAAGCATTATCCAGTGGAGATAAAATATTATATGAAAATTATTTGCAACACGCAGAGCATTTTATTCGAATTTCTGAAAGTACATCTAATTCTAGTTTTGACAAAAATAATTCCAAAGCTATTAATCAAGTAGATTTAGATAAAGCCACTGATCAAGAAGAGAACAAGGATAGTTCTTTGCAAATTAAAGAAAATTAATTAGTTTCATTAATTAATTCTGCCTTTAAAACATCAATTTTAATTTTTGCCAATTCAAACTGTTCTCTCTCATTTCCTTTCAGTTTCTTTCCTGAAGGAAGTTTAAGAGTTTGTGAATTTACTTTTTTTCCATTTTGTATTACTTCGTAATGTAAATGAGGACCAGTAGACATTCCAGTTGAACCCACGAAGCCAATTACTTGAGCTTGCTTAACTCTCACACCTTTTTTAATTCCTCTGGCAAATTTTGACATATGAGCATATACAGTTGTATATGTACTATTGTGTCTAATTTTAACACAATTTCCTCCACCCCCACACCATCCAACTTTAATGATAGTACCAGAGCCTGAGGCCATAATTGGGGTACCCATAGGCGCAGCAAAATCTGTACCAGCATGCAATTTAGTATAACCAAGTATTGGATGTTTTCTATTTCCAAATGGCGAAGAAAGTCTCGCGCCATTAATAGGTGTTTTCATTAATGTTTTTTTTATGCTTTGACCGTTTGATTCAAAATGATCGTTTATTTTGTTATCTTTTGAATTAAAAAAATATAACTCCAAAGATTTGCCTTGTAATATTAAATTTGCATATAAAATATTTCCGAAATCTACTGTTTTATTTTCATCATTTTTATATTCCTCGTAAACTATTTGAAAACTATCATTTTTTTTAATATCTCTTTGAAAATCAACCTGGAAACCATAAATTTGTGCAAATTGAACAATAATGGAGGGATTGATTTGTTTTTCTATTGCAGATTTATATAAGCTATTTCTAATTATATTTTCTTTATAAACTTTACCTAAAGTTAATTTTTTAGTTATCTCGGCATAATCAAATGTATTCTGATTATTATAAGTTAATACAAAATCCTTCTTTTTAGTAATTGGAATAGTTATTTGGGAAATTTTTCTATTACCTAAATTATCTAGTTGAAAAATGATTTTTTGATTTTCAATAAGTTTTAACTTTAATTTTTTTGAAGATATGAATTGAAGAATTTTTTTCTTTTCTTTTTCATTAATATTAATATTGCTAAATATTTTTTCTAGAGACTCTCCGGGCTGAACAATATATTCTATTTTTTCAAATCTAGGATTTAATCCTTCAGAAATATAGGATAAAGTCTTATGGAGATAGATATTTTGGTAAATATTTTCTAGACTTTTCATTTGTTTAGATCTGAAATTCTCATAGTTGTTGACTGTAATTATTACAAAAATAGTTAGCAAAAGAGTTAAAACATAAGATCTATACTCTTTAAAAAATTTGGGAAATTCGTTTTTAAAATAATAAATTTTCACTGAAAAAACCTTATATATAGGGGGTTTTTTAACATATTTTTTTATATCTAATAGCTTGATTTATATAATTTTTAGCATATAAGCGACGGACTTTCTAAAAAAAAGTTATATTTATCAGGCTTTTTAGCCTGATTAGCTATTTTATTTGTAAAAATTTAAGAAGAGAAGTGTGGACGGTTAAGGTTACCAAAATTTGTCGTACACACTTCAATCACATATAAATTTATTCTTAGATTTATATGGAAGCTAGTGTGCGCCGTTTTTAAACTTAAGAGTTTGATCATGGCTCAGAACGTACGCTGGCGGCACGCCTAATACATGCAAGTCGAACGGGGTAGCAATACCTAGTGGCAGACGGGTGAGTAACATGTGGGTATCTTCCCTTTGGTGAGGAATAACACGAGGAAACTTGTGCTAATACCTCATAAGTCTTTACGGAGAAAGCTTTATGCGCCAATGGATGAGCCCGCACTTGATTAGTTAGTTGGCAGGGTAATGGCCTACCAAGACTTTGATCAATAGCTGATTTGAGAGGATGATCAGCCACATTGGGACTGAGACACGGCCCAAACTCCTACGGGAGGCAGCAGTAGGGAATCTTGCACAATGGAGGAAACTCTGATGCAGCGATGCCGCGTGAGTGAAGAAGGCCTTTGGGTTGTAAAGCTCTTTCGTCGGGGAAGAAAATGACTGTACCCGAATAAGAAGGTCCGGCTAACTTCGTGCCAGCAGCCGCGGTAATACGAAGGGACCTAGCGTAGTTCGGAATTACTGGGCTTAAAGAGTTCGTAGGTGGTTAAAAAAGTTGGTGGTGAAATCCCAGAGCTTAACTCTGGAACTGCCATCAAAACTTTTTAGCTAGAGTTTGATAGAGGAAAGCAGAATTTCTAGTGTAGAGGTGAAATTCGTAGATATTAGAAAGAATACCGATTGCGAAGGCAGCTTTCTGGATCAATACTGACACTGAGGAACGAAAGCATGGGTAGCGAAGAGGATTAGATACCCTCGTAGTCCATGCCGTAAACGATGTGTGTTAGATGTTGGAAATTTATTTTCAGTATCGCAGCGAAAGCATTAAACACACCGCCTGGGGAGTACGACCGCAAGGTTAAAACTCAAATGAATTGACGGGGACCCGCACAAGTAGTGGAGCATGTGGTTTAATTCGAAGATACGCGCAGAACCTTACCAACACTTGACATGTTTGTCGCGACTTTAAGAGATTAAAGTCTTCGGTTCGGCCGGACAAAACACAGGTGCTGCATGGCTGTCGTCAGCTCGTGTCGTGAGATGTTGGGTTAAGTCCCGCAACGAGCGCAACCCTCACTTTTAGTTGCCACCATTTAGTTGGG
>CACMDE010000003.1:105000-114991 GCA_902612345.1 uncultured Pelagibacteraceae bacterium
ATCCAATGTATCCATATGCTTTAACAAAAAAAATGGCAGAGGACTTGATTATTCACTGGTCTAAAATTTATAAAATTCCATATATTTCTCTAAGATTATTTAATGTTTATGGAACTAGATCAAGAACGTCGGGAACTTATGGAGCCATGTTTGGAGTTTTTCTCGCACAGAAACTTTCTAAAAAACCATTTACAATTGTTGGATCAGGGTTACAAACGCGAGACTTTACATATGTTTCTGATGTAGTAAATGCATTCATAATTGCTCATAAATCTAATATATCAAACGAAATATTTAATGTAGGTAGTGGACAAACTATAAGTGTAAAAAAAATTACAGAACTTCTAGGTGGAGATAGAATTTTTATTAAAAAAAGACCTGGAGAACCAGATTGTACATTTGCAGATATTTCAAAGATTAAAAAAAAACTTGGCTGGAGACCTAAAATCAAAATTGAAAAAGGTATAAAAATTTTATTAAAAAATATAAAATATTGGAATAATGCACCAATCTGGACACCAAAAAAAATAAATATTGCAACAAAGGCATGGTTTAAATTTTTAAAATAGTTTTAAGCAGATGAGCCAACTTTTTAATAAAAATAGAAAAACAAAAAAAAATCTTAAAACTCCAAAAGAGTTCATTTGGGAAAACCAGGAAAAAAACTTTACCAAATTAAATTTTCCAAAACAAATTATTATTAAATTCATTTGGATAATTTTAAATTTAATTCGATACATACTTTATCCTATATGTGATTTTAAAATTGGGATTTTGTATAGTAACTATATTGGTAGATTTTTAGGTAATACAGAATATTATTTGAGGGAAAAATCTCTTATAAAAAATAAAAAATATCAATTCCATATATTATTTGCAGGAAAAACTATTAACAGCCAAATTTTGAAAATGGTATCAAGAAAAACTTTATTAATTCATAATACATTTATTTACAATTTACTAAATGAGATAAAAAGACGGACATTAGATTCAAATTTATGGATTGATTTAAATATAACCGGTTGGCTGAGAAGTGGCTGGACTAAAGCAAAGCCTCAGCTTAGTTTCACGAAAAAAGAAGAGGAAAAAGGTAAATTGCTTTTAAAAAAATTAGGATTAACACATAATGATAAGTTTGTTTGTATTTTTGCAAAAGATAAGTTTTATTCAGATGATCCTGAAAAACCACCTTTAGCAAACTCTTTTTGGGGTACTAAAGATTTCAGAAACTGTAATATTGAAAACTTTGTTAAGGCAGCAGAGTATCTTACTCAAAAAAACGTTTATGTTATAAGAATAGGGCTTCATAAACCAGAACAAATTCTAAAATCTACTAATAATAAAATAATAGACTATACTGGCACAATAAGAAAAAGCTTGGACGATCCACATTTCGCAGATGCTTATCTTCCTGCAAAATGTGAGTTTTTAATTGGTTGTACGTCAGGAATTTATCAATTTGCATCTATTTTTAATAAACCAGTTGCTTCAACGAATATGGTTCCTTATGGAGAATGCGGAAGAAACATTGATGATATTGTTATATTTAAGAAGTGTATAAACGTAAATACAAACCAAATATTATCAATATCCGAAGCTATAAATTTTGGGATTACAGGAGATTGGTTAACAAATGAACAAATACTTGATTTAGAAAGTAAAGGAATTTTCTTTAGAGAGAATTCGCCTGATGAAATTTTAGATCTCACGATAGAAATGTACGAAAGGCTCAATGGTTTATGGAAGGAAAAAAATGATGAGAAAGAAATTCAGCAAAAGTTTTTAAAAATAGCAAAGATATACGACAACGAGGGTCAAGAATACCCAGGTAGGGTTTGTTACAATTTTTTAAAAAATAATAAAAAATTATTGTGAAATATTCAATTAATTTAGATGATGCTGAATTTATTAACTTAGTTAACTTAAGTTTAGGTTTATACAAACCTTTAAAAGGATTTAATTCAAAAAAAGAAGTTGAAAATATTATTTCACACAAAAAAATTGATAAAAAAAAACAATGGACAGTTCCTATACTATTAAATGCAAAAAAAAAAATTAATTTATTAAATAAAGAATATTTTTTAATTTACAAGAAAAATAAAGTTGGAATTATTAAAGTTAAAAGTTTATTTAAAATAGATAAAAAAAAATTTTGTAAAAAAATATTTAATACAAATTCAATTAATCATCCAACTGTAAGGCACATTTATAACTCATCAAATAATTATGTATGTGGTGATATAACAGTTTTTAAAAACTATTTTAAAGATGATAAAAATTTTGGATATAATATTTATAGGTTTAACAATAAAATTTTTTCTAATTCAGCTGTATTTACAACAAGAAACATTTGTCATTTAGGACATGAACATATTCATAAAAAAATAATTAAGTCCAATAAAAAACTTCTTGTATGTATTATTCAAAGTGAAAAGAATAAATTTGATCCAGATCTTGTAATTAAATCCTATAAGCAGTTAAAGAATAAAAAAAAAATATATAAAAATATTCAAATAATTAAAATTTATTTACCATTATTAATGGCAGGTCCCAAAGAGGCATTTTTGCAAGCTGTCTATTTAAACAACCTTAATTGTAAATATTTTGTTGTTGGACGGGACCATGCAGGATTTAATGATAATTATAGAAAATATGAATCTCAAAAAATCTTTAATAAATTAAATAGTTTAAAAATAAAAATTATTAAAACAAATGAGCCGCTCTTATGTAAAAATTGCAAAACGGTTTATTTTTCAAATACAGAAAAATGTAGATGTAAATTAAATTTAAATAGATTAATTTCATCAATAGATGGTAAATTTATAAAAAAACTTCTCTTGCAAAACAATTTTGCTAAAGTAAGTAAATTCCTAAGTTCAGAGGTAGTTAGTTTCTGCTTAGAAAATATTAAACAAATCCAAAAATTTAAGGGTTGAAGTATTGTAAAAATCGATTAAAAAGTTGTCATGAAGAACAAATTTGTCTTCATAAGGTTTGGTTAGACCTACAACAATATCGATTGTAAAACCAAAAATATTATGAACAATCGAATAGACAAATTAAAATTAAATCACTGGCTAAACATCAGAAAGATGACAATTGATGTTTTGAATGATTTATTGTCGAAACATATAAATCTAAGTGTATCATTAGATAATCTTGATAATTTAGATGATCACGCGATAGAAAAAATTTCCGAAATCTTATCTATTCCAAAAAGTAATTTAATTAAAAATGAAGAAGTTCCATCTTTTATATTTAATTCCAAGAAGCAAATTGAAGAGACAAAAAGGCCAATAAGGAGAGGTGGCATACACTATTATAACTATTATACTTTACCTTCTCCAAAAGGATATGTGGCACCGGTGTTAATAGACATATTGTGTCCTAAAAACAAAATGCCAGTTTTAAACAATGGACATTTAGAGCCAGCGATTACAGTCAGTTTAGGTCCAAATGATATTTATGCGAGATTTGCAAAAAAAATTAATAAAAATACTTTTGTAAAATTTCGAGTTAACCCTGATCCTAAAACAAACTGGATAATAGGATCAAATTATTATGAACCATCTTATTGTCTTCATACATATTCCAGAGCAACAAATGGACCAGGTAAAATTTTATCTTACACAACAAAATCTTATATAGAGGGTTTGTTTGGTAATAAATTAAACGAAAACTCATTTAACTATTTAAAGAAAAATCTAAATTTAAAAAAACCAAATAGAAGTTTTCTTTATCAAGATATTACTAATAAAGGATATGATTTGAACTATATTCATAAAAAAACAAAAATTAATAAAAAAAAATTAGAAAATTACTTTAAAGATCACAAAACAAAACTTGATTTAAAAGAGATTACTAAAATTTGTAATATAATAAACTCTAATCCTTCAGACTATTTAGATAAAAAATTTAAAGAGGATCCTGTAGGAAAATATTATTATGATTACAAAGACTCAATTAAAACAATAAGAAATTTTAAATCCTATGAAGTTGCGTCAATAGCCTGTTCTGCAAGGGACCCAGATTTGTCAGGATATTTTGTTAAAGTAGATAATAGAACAAAAAAAATTGTAACTGATATTATTGATAGTAACTGTTCTCACTATTTGGTTACCAAAGGAAATGTAAAGTTTTTTTCAAAAGATAAAAAAAAGTTTAATAACATTAACATGAATGAAGGAGACTCTGTATGGGTTGCATCATTTACAGAGCATGGTTTTTCAGGTTCAGGAGCTTTGATTAAAATCTCTGACGGACAGAATTTTAATTATCTAGAAAAGATTGATTTAAATAATACCTACAATTTAAAAATGACCCTAGCGAGAGGTAGAAAAGATAAAATTAATTGGGGTTATGACACTAAAAAATAAAGAATTAAGTATTTGGTTGATTGGACCATCAGCGGCTGGAAAGACAACTATATCCAAACTTCTTTATGAAGAAATTAAAGATAAAATGAATTTTGTAATAGTTGATGGTGATCAAGTACGTAGCTTGTATGAAAATAATTTAGGCTACGATAAATTTTCTAGGTCTAAAAATACAAAAAGATATATAAACTTAGTAAACTGGTTAAATAATTTTAAAATTTCTTCTATAGTTGCAGTCATAAGTCCTTTTGAAAAAGATAGAGATATTTGCAGGAAAGAAATAAATAACTATTTTGAGATATATTTAAAGAGTTCAAGAGAAGAAAGAATTAGAAGAGATAAAAAAAAACTATATACACCAGCTATTAAAGGTGAAAAGATTAATGTCGTGGATGTTGATATTCCATTTGAGCACCCAACAAAATGTAATCTTGAGATTAACACAGAAAACAAAGATCCAAAAAAAGTTGTTAAAGAAATAAGGGATAAGTTAGGTATCTAATTTATAAAGCTATGTGTGGAATATTTGGTGGATTTGAAATTAATTTTAATCAAGCAAAAGATGCAATTCGATTAATTAAAAGGGGTGATGATGGTATTACTATATCTCAATTAACGGATAATATAATATTTGCTGCTAGAAGACATTTGGTTAAAAAATCTGGAAATGATGACAATCAAAAATCGGACCAACCTTATTTTTCTATTAATAAAAAAATAGCATTAATTTTTAATGGTGAATTTTATAATTTTGAGGATTATAAAATAAAGCTTTCAAAAGAAAATGTTAAATTTAAATCTATTGGTGATACTGAGGTATTATTAAAACTTTACGAAAAATATGGTATTAAATTTTTGAATGATAGAAAAATTGATTCACTTTTTGCAATTGCACTACTTGATAATGCTAAAGAAAAGATATTTATAGCAAGAGATTGGCCAGGAAGAATACCACTTTACTACTATCACGATAACAAAAGATTTATATTTTCAAGTGAATTAAAAGCTTTTAGAGCAATTAAAAATTTAAGTCTACAAGACCCCATAGAATTAGAGCCTGGTCATTATGTAGAATTTGATTTAAAAAAAAGAAGCTTAAAAAAAGTAAAATATTTTCATGTAAAAAATAATTTAATCAAAAAAGATGAAAAAATCTTAGATATAGGTTTAAATTTACATAAATTACTTGATAAATCTGCAAGAAATAGAACAATGTCTGATGTTCCTATTTGTACAATGCTCTCAGGCGGTATCGATAGCGTTTTAAGTACATTCTATGTATTCAAAAACTTAAATTTTAAAAATATGAACTATCAACCTACATCTTACGTATTTTCTGTAAAAGATTTTAAATCTACAGATCTTGAAAAAGCTAGAATAGCAGCAAAATCATTTAGTGATATAAACCTCAAGCTTATAGAGGTTAACGCAAATAAAGAGAGTATAGTTGAAGATGCACCTTCAATAATCGAAACTTTTGAGATGAGAAAAATGAAAGCTCTGAGTTTTTATCCATTACCAATTTACTGGTATTTGGCTCCTCAAATGAGAAAAGATGGATTCAAGGTAACCATAGGCGGTCATGGAGTTGATGAGCTTTTGGGCGCTTATGATAGTTGGAAAGAACTGAACAAACCACACGAAGTTCAGATAAGGCCAATAAGTAGACTTGCATTTATCAATAACATTTATAACAATATGCTTAAAAGAGCCTCTATAATTTTTATGAATAAAGGACCAATTGAGGCTAGATTTCCTTTTTTAAATCCCGAAGTTTGTGAATATATGTTAAGCATTGATAAAAAATGGCTCGAGCTTAATCCAACAAATGCAGAAATTTTGTTAGATCTTTTAGAGAAAAAGAGGCTTAAAACTCTTGAAAAATTAAAAGAAACACTGCACTCATATCTACAGAGTCCAGAGATGTTTAATAAAAATCCTGAATCTTTTAATTTTGATTTGAAAAAAATATTTTGGAAATTTCCTCTTCTTGTATCAAGTTATTTTGCTTCAGAAGAATCTTTTTTAGGTTTTGATCAAGTTTTTAATCCAAAACTTAGAGGGCAGCATGGGGCAGGAATTACTTCAGTGGAGAATGATATTACTTTAAAATACTCTACTTTTGGTAAAACTGATACTGAAATATTCAAGAAAATGGCAACAGATATTTTTGCATGATTATGAAAAAAGTAAAAACAATATATGTTCCTATGGGTGCTGATATTTTACACAGTGGTCATTTAAATATAATTAAAACTGCAAAAAAATACGGAAAAGTAATAGTTGGATTATTTACAGATGCAGCTATTGGCGAATATAAAAGACTTCCACTTATTAACTATAAGCAAAGATTAGAAATCATGAAAAATATTAAAGGCGTTGATCATATTGTTAAACAAGACACCTGGGATTATTCAAAGAATCTAAAAAAAATCAAACCAGATTTCCTAATTCATGGAGATGATTGGAAAGTTGGAATACAAAAACAAACTAGATCAAATGTTTTAAAGCTACTCGGTCAGTGGGGTGGAAAGTTGATTGAGGTACCGTACACGAACGAGAATAAAATTAAAATAAGTAAAAATAGTATATCTGAAATTTTTTTTAATCCAAATACAAGAGTATCAAGATTAAAAAGATTAATTAATTCAAAAAAAATTGTAAGATTTATTGAAGGTCATAATCCAATAACTGGTTTACTAATAGAAAATTTAACGATTGATTTTAAAAAAGAGCACAGAGAATTTGATGGAATTTGGTCTTCTAGTCTTACTGACTCAGTTTCGAATGGTAAGCCAGATAATCAATCACTAGAGCTTTCAACAAGAATTTCAAACTTAAATAGCACAATGGAAGTGACTACTAAACCAGTTCTATTTGATGCTGATAACGGAGGTAGAATTGAACATCTGCCATATACAATAAGAAATCTCGAAAGATTAGGCGTTTCTGCAATAGCTATAGAGGACAAAATAGGTCTTAAAAGCAATTCATTGTTTAAAGTTCAAAACAAAAATAATCACGACACAATAGAAAATTTCTGTTTAAAAATCAAAACAGCTTGTGAGACTAGAAGATCTGAAGATTTTTTGATAGTTGCTAGAATTGAAAGTTTTATACTAGGCAAAAATCTTAATGATGCTTTAGATAGAGCTGAGAAATATTCAAAGGCTGGAGCTGATTTAATATTAATACATAGTAAACTTGAGACACCAAAGGAAGTCTTTAAGTTTGCAAAACAATTTAAAAAATCAAAATATTATAAACCAATGGTTGCTGTACCATCTACATACTCGAAAGTAACAGAGAGACAACTAATAAAAAATGGTTTTAAAATTGTAATCTATGCGAACCATCTCTTGAGAGCTGCTTACCCTGCAATGGAAAAAGTTGCAATAAATATACTTAAGAATAAGAGGTCTTTTGATATAGAAAAAAACATTATTTCAATAAAAAAAATTTTGAACATGATTCCTTCAAATTAATGGATACAAGTCAAAAAATATTAAAAATTCTCAAAAAAAATAGAATAGAATTTTTTACAGGAGTACCCGATAGTGTATTAGAAAATTTTTGTAATTCCTTAACAAAACTTAATAAAAATAAACACATTATTAGTGCAAACGAGGGAGGAGCTGTTTCAATAGCAGCAGGATATAACTTATCAACAAAAAAAATTCCTGTAGTTTATTTTCAAAACTCAGGTCTTGGAAATACTATTAACCCTATCGCCTCCTTAATACATAAAGAAATTTATGGAATCCCAATGATTTTATTTATTGGATGGAGAGGTGCTTTAAATATTAAAGATGAAATCCAACATAAGGTTCAAGGAAAAATAACTTTAGAGCAATTAAATTTATTAAATATTAAATATAAAATTTTCAATAAGAATTCTTTTAATAAACAATTGAAACAATTAATTAAATATTCAAAAAAAAGCAACCATCCGGTTGCATTTTTATTTAAAAAAGGTGACCTTGAAACAGTCAAAAATAACAAGAAAAATAGCAAAAAATATATTAATAGATCTCATTTTATATCCAAACTAATTTCTATTTCAAAACGTTCAAAGATCATTGCTACTACAGGCTTTACATCAAGAGAATTATTTCAAATAAGACAGAAAAAAGAAAATAAAATTAAAAACGATTTCTATATGGTTGGAGGCATGGGCCATTCATCTATGGTCGCTCTTGGTTACTCTTTAGGGTCAAAAAAACAGACAGTTTGTTTAGATGGAGATGGTTCCTTTTTAATGCATATGGGAGCTTTAGCAATTTCCTCAAAATTTGCTACAAAAAATTTCAAATATATCTTACTTAACAATTCTTGCCATGAGTCTGTTGGAGGTCAGCCCACTGCAGTTGACAAAATTAATTTAAAACTATTTTCTGAAAGCATTGGTTATAAAAAATATTTTATTCTTAAAGACAGTAAATTAATTAAACATACTCTAAATTTATTTATAAAGTCTAAAGGTCCATCTTTTTTGAATGTCTTGATCAATCCTGGATCTTTAAAAAACTTAATGAGGATTAAAAATTTAGGAGAAATTAAAAAAAATTTTACAAGCTAATGTCAATTAACAATGAACACATTGGTAGAAACTCTTTAGAAAATATAAAATATATCGCAAAAGAAAAAAATTTTAAAAAAATTTTAATTTTTGCAGGAAAAAAATCCTTTCTTAAGTCTGGAGCAAAAAGTCAAATAAATTCTATACTTTCTAAATTTCAATATGAAGTATTCTATAAAATTAATCAGCTGCCTGATATAATGGATCTAAAAAAATTTATACTTAAGATAAATGATTACAAACCTTCTTTAATTATAGCAATAGGAGGAGGTGCTGTCCTAGATTTAGCGAAGGTTTCTAATTCTTTATATAAATGTAAAGATTTAGAAGATAGCATTAAAAAATCTAGTTATGAGCTAAATCATTTTTGTGAGTTAATAGCAATTCCTACAACTGCAGGATCAGGAGCTGAAACTACTAGTAATGCAGTAATATACATTAATAAAATAAAATATTCAGTAGAAGGCAAAGAGATTAAACCAAATTATATTATTATAGATCCAAGTTTAATTCTTACTACATCAAAATTAATCGCTGCAGCATCTGGAATGGATGCTATTGCTCAATCTGTAGAGTCTTTATTATCCAAAAAATCGACAGAAGAAAGCGTAGAACATGCCATTAAATCATTAAGATATTTATTACCCCATTATGAATTACACATTAACAAGCCAGATTTTGAAACTGCATACAAGATGTCTTTAGGGGCTTTAAGTGCTGGAAAAGCAATTAATATTTCTAAAACAACCGCACCCCACGCAGTGTCTTATCCATTTACCTCTGAACATGGCATAAGCCATGGACACGCTGTAGCATTAACTTTATCAGATTTTTTAAAATTTAATTATGAAAATATTTCATATGCAAAAGTGAAATTTGACTTGAAGGAACGATATAAAATTATATTAAATGAATTTAAAGTTACAGATACAAATAAATTAGAGTTAAAATTAAATGAAATGGCAAAAAATACAGGACTAGAATTAAATTTTTATAAACTAAATATCAAAAAAGATAATCAAATTGAGAATATCTT
>CACMDE010000004.1 GCA_902612345.1 uncultured Pelagibacteraceae bacterium
AAAAAAGGTGATAAATTTGTTCTTGATAAAAAATATTATAAAAATATTTCTGCTTATATAATAGGAAAAAAAAAAAATTTTTTTATAAAACAATTTAAAAACAAAATTAAATTTAAATATCTTTCAAATTTAAAAAAAACAATTTTAACTTTAGAAAAAGATTTAAAAAACGATAAAAAAATAAAAACACTTATATTTAGTCCAGCTGCCGCCTCTTTTGATCAATTTAAAAACTTTGAGGAGAGGGGTGAATATTTTAATAAATTAGTAAAAAAAATAATTTTAAAAAGCAAAAGATGATAAATAAAATTAATATCTATAACAATTACTACAGTTGGTGGAAAAATGTTGACAAAACAATTCTCATATTTGTAGTCTCTTTTTTTGTAGCTGGATTATTCTTTTCACTTGCCTCAACTTCTCTAATTGCTTCGGATAGATTAAATACAAATTCTTACTATTTTTTTATCAAACATTTAGCTTTTATTTTATTAGGTTTATCGATAATGTTTACTTTTTCATTATTTGAGGAAAATTTTTTATTAAAAATTTCAATTATTTTTTTTGTTTTATCTTTTTTATTCTTATTATTAGTTCCATTTATAGGAGCGGAAGTTAAAGGTTCTAAAAGATGGATAGATCTTCCCTTTTCTCCAAGATTTCAACCTATTGAATTAATTAAACCATTTTATGTTGTGATTCTTGCAATTTTACTAAATTATAAAAAATACAATTTATATTTTAAATATTTCTTAACATTAATATTAATTATTCCTGTTGTTTTACTTTTAATTTCGCAACCAGACATTGGTCAATCAATGTTAATAATTTTTACCTGGCTGGTTTTAATTTTTGTTTCAGGAATAAATTTATTTATTTTTTTTGGATTATTTGTTTTTTTTGTTGTATTTCTTTCATATTTAATTTTTTTTGTTGAAAAATTTAGCTATATTAAAATAAGAATATTTTCTTTTTTTGATGGATCAAAAAGTAACTATTCTCAAGCTGAAAAAGCATCAGAAGCAATAATTGACGGAGGATTTTTTGGAAAAGGAATTGGAGAAGGAACCTTAAACTCAAAAATTCCTGAAGCTCACACTGATTTTATCGTTTCAGTTATTTCTGAGGAATTTGGTATAATAATTATATTATTAATAATGTTGGCCTTCATGTTCTTTGCATACATAATCTTTAAAAAAATTAAAGAAACTGGCGATAACAGATTCAAAATGATCCTTATAGGATTAATATCATTGCTTTTAATGCAAACATTTGTTCACGTTGGAGTTAATTTAAGAGTATTGCCCACAACTGGCATGACACTCCCTTATATAAGTTATGGTGGATCATCTATAATTAGCATTTCTATAATTTCTGGAATCATTTTAAATTTAACTAAAAGGAGAGTATTTAATTGAATAAAATTTTAATATCTACAGGTGGCTCAGGTGGACATGTCATCCCCGCACTAAATTTATTTTACCATCTTCAAAAAGATTTTGATGTTTACCTTTATACAGATAAAAGGGGCGCTAAGTATTTTCCAAAAGAAGTGAAAAAAACAGTTTTTGATGTTAAACAAATTCCAGAAAAAAAATATCTTTTACCATTAAAAATTATTTTTTTATTTTCTTCGTTTATCAAATCATTAATTTATTTGAGAAAAAAAAAATTTGATATTGTTGTAAGTACTGGTGGCTACATGTCCCTCCCAATAGTTTTAGCGGCAAAATTATATAAAAAAAAAATTTTCTTATTCGAACCAAATTCCATAATTGGAAAATCTAATAAATTTTTGCTAAGATTTTCAAACAAAATCTTTTGTTATGATAAGAATCTAAAAGGTTTGAATAAAAAATATTTAAAAAAAATAGTCGAAATTCCTCCAATTTTGAACAAATGTTTTTATATAAAAAATATTAATAAAATTAAACATGATACAATTAAGATTTTAATTATAGGAGGCAGTCAGTCATCATTATTTTTTACCAAACATCTTAAGAGTGAAATAATAAATATATCAAAAAGATATAAAACAAATTTATCTCAACAATTATCTCCAGGTTTTGATGTAAACAGTTATAAAAAAGACTATGACAAACATAATATAGAAAGCCATTTATTTTTTTTTAATGAAAACTACTTATGTAATCAAAATAATTTTGATATTGCTATTTCAAGGTCAGGGGCGTCCTCTTTAGCAGAGTTGGCCCATTTAAACATACCTTTTATTGCCATTCCATTTCCTCATGCAATAGACAATCATCAATATTTAAACGCAAAGAAATATTATGATTTAAATTGTTGTTGGATAATAGAAGAAAAAAACTTTAAATCAGGAGATATATTTGAAATTATTAATCAAATAATGGTTAATAAAAATGAATATATTAATGTAAAAAATAATCTTAAAAAATTTAATGCAAATATTACATGGGAAGGTATTAACAAAAGATTAACAAAACATTTTTTATGAAAATAAGTTTAGGTAAAAAAGAAATAATCTATTTTGTAGGCATAGGCGGTATAGGAATGAGTGGTCTTGCGCTAATAATGAAAGGCTTAGGTTTTAATGTTAAAGGTTCTGACCAGCAAATTGGTAAAAATATTGAAAGATTAAGAAAAAACAAAATAAATGTACAAGTTGGTCACAAAAAAAAAAATATATCTAAAGCTACTATACTAGTAATTTCATCTGCAATAAAAAAAAATAATCCAGAATTTTTAGAGGCAAAGAAAAAAAAAATACCAATTTATAAAAGGGGAGACATGTTAGCAAATATAGTAGCTTTATATAAAAATGTTGTAGTAGCTGGATCACATGGAAAAACAACAACAACTTCTATTATTTCGACAATTTTTTCTAAGTCAAAATTGGATCCAACTACAATTAATGGTGGAGTAATTAATTCAATTGGAAATTCTGCGAAACTTGGCAAAGGAGAGTGGTGTGTTCTAGAGTCAGATGAGTCTGATGGTAGTTTTTTACAATTGCCATTTACATATTCAGTTATAACAAATATTGATGATGAGCACCTTGAACATTATGGCTCAATTGAAAATTTAAAAAAAAGTTTTATTAAATTTATAGAAAAAACACCATCATTTGGAAAAACCTTAGTTTGTATTGACGACAAAAATAATAGGTCAATCTTAAAACAAACTAAAAATCAAAATATAATTACTTATGGATTCAATGAAAAATCAAATTTTAAAATAAAAAATATTAAACTTCTAAGTAGCATTTCTAAATTTGATTTAGAAATTGATTTACCCAATCAAAAAAAACAAATTATTAAATCATTTAAAATTCCTTTGGTAGGAACTCACAATATAAAAAATAGTTGCGCATCAATAGCTGTTGCAATATTGATGGGTATATCAGTCAGTCTAATTAAAAAAGCTATTTTTGATTTCAAAGGTGTCCAAAGAAGATTTAATTTTATATTTGAACATAAAAAAAGTATTTACTATGACGATTATGCTCATCATCCAACGGAAATATATGAATTACTTAAATCTACGAGAAATGTTTATAAATCAAAAAAAATAATATCTATATTTCAACCACATAGGATTTCTAGGTTAAACTCTTTAAAAAATAGATTTACAAAATGTTTTAATTTTTCTGACAAAGTCATACTGTGTCCAATTTACAAAGCAGGAGAAAATCTTAAATTAAAATTTAACTATATAAATTTTGCAAAAGAAATCATAAAAAACTCAAAAGTTGAATTAATAATGATAAGTGGTCAAAAAGATTTAGGAAAATATATTAAACAAAACGTTTATGGAGATAAAATTGTTATAGGGATGGGTGCTGGGTCTATATCGAGTTGGATGAGGAATTTACCTGTATTAATTAAATGATATTAAATGATTTAGAAAAAATTGAATTTTCTGATAATTCACGTTTAAATTTTGATTATGATTTAAATCACTTAAATTGGTTTAATATTGGTGGTAAATCAAAAATTTTTTTGTTAGCAAATTCTCTGTCAGATTTATCGTTATTTTTAAATAAATATAAGCAAAGAAGTAAAATTTATATATTAGGAGCTGGATCAAATACACTTTTTGATGACGATATTTACGACGGAGCTGTTATTAAGCTAGGAAAGAATTTTAATAATATCTCTAAATTAAATGATAACTCAATTATTTCTGGGAGCTCTTGTTCAGATAAAAAAGTTGCTGAATTTGCCATGGAAAATGGAATTGAGGGATTTGAATTTTTATCATGTATTCCTGGATCAATTGGAGGTGGAATAAGAATGAACGCAGGTTGTTATAATAGGGAATTTAAAGATATTTTAATCTCTGTTCAGGCCATTGATTTTGCTGGTAGAGTTTCGACAATACCTTCATCAAAAATTATTTTTAAATATAGATCAACAGATTTACATAAAAATCTAATTTTTTTAAGTGGAACATTTAAAGGAACAATTTCAATTAAAGATAAAATAAAAAAAAAAATTGAAGAGTTAAAAAATAAAAAAGAATATTCTCAGCCACTAAGAGTTAAAACAAGCGGAAGTACTTTTAAAAACCCAATAAATCAAACAAATAAAAAAGTTTGGGAATTGATAAGGGAGTCAATTGATATTCAAAAAGTAAATAAAATGTTTGGAGATGCTACAGTTTCAGAAAAACATTGCAATTTTTTAATTAATAAAGAGAAAGCATCATCAAAAGACATGAAAAATCTTATCAATTTTATTAAACAAAATGTATATAAGAAAACCGGGGTTGAACTTGAATTAGAGATAATTTTAACTTCTTAAAAAATGAAGAAAAAAATATTAATACTTGCAGGAGGATACTCTAAAGAAAGAGAAATTAGTATAAAAACCGCCAAAGCCGTATTTGAACAAATTAAAAATAATTATAAATGTAAAATCCTTGATCCAAAAAACGGTTTCATAAATGAAATAAAAAAATTCAAACCAAACGTAATTTTTAATGCATTACATGGAAGATATGGTGAAGATGGGTATATTCAACTAATTTTAGAAAATGAACGAATAAAATATACGCATTCAGGAGTAGAAGCCTCATCTATTTGTATAAATAAAATAATTTCAAAAAAAATATTTAGCAAAAATAAGATACTTTCACCAAAATATTTAGTCTTTAGAGAAAACTATGAGGAAAATTTCAAAAAAATTTATAAACAAATTGTCAAAAATTTAAAATTTCCAGTTGTCATAAAACCAATTAATGAAGGATCAAGTGTTGGTGTCTTCATTTGTAATAAACGTAATTTTTTTAAAAATTTAAAAAAATTAAGAACTGAAAAAGAAGTTCTTATTGAGCAATATATACCTGGAAGAGAGATACAAGTTGCAATTATGGGAGACAAAAAATTGGGAACTATCGAGCTAGTGCCTAAAAGAAATTTTTATGATTATAAGGCAAAGTATGATAAAAATGCTAAAACTAAACATATACTGCCAGTTGACCTACCAAAAAACAAAATCAATGAAGTAGAAAATATTGCTTTAAAAGTCCATAAAACAATAAATTGTAAAGGTATAACACGTAGCGATTTTAGATTTTATAATAATAAGTTTTATTTACTTGAAATTAACACCCAGCCAGGCATGACAAAGCTATCCTTAGTACCTGAAATAGCTAAATATAAAGGTATCAATTTTTATAATTTAATAAAGTGGATAATAAATGACGCTTCAATCAATAGATAAAAGAAAAATATACTTTTACTTATTTTTATTTATTATTTTGTTGAGTATTCACAATATTAATTCTATTGAAAATTTTGATAAATTTTTCAAAATTAAATCTATTAATCTTAAAAGCGATATAGAGGACAAATTAAATAAGGAAATTACCAATTCATTAAATCAATTTTATAATAGGAATATTTTTTCTTTAAGTATCGACGAAATGCATAATATTCTTGGAAAATACAATATTATAAGTGAATTTAGAGTAAGAAAAAATTATCCATCATCTATAGATTTAGAAATAAAAAAAACGATTATTTTAGCATATTATTTTTCCGACAACCAAAAAATATATTTAGGAGAAAATGGAAAACAAATCAAAAAAAATATTATCAATTCAAATTTACCTTTAATTGTTGGAGATATTAATATTAAAAGTTTTATAGTTTTAAAAAATAATTTAATTAAACAAGGATTTATTTTTGAAGATTTTAATAAATTTTATTATTTTAAATCTAAAAGATGGGACCTTTTGTATAAAAATAAACTGTTAATTAAATTACCATCTAATAATCTAGAAAAATCTTTATTGATCCTTAAAGATACTATTAAAAACATTAATATAGATAATATAAGAATAATTGATTTAAGAATTGGAGAAACAATAATTTTATCATGATTAAAATTACTTCACCGGTTTCAATTTTAGAATTTGGATCAAGTCACTTAAGATTGGTAGTTTATGATAAATCAATTCTGAATCAAAAAGTATTTTATGAAGAAAGAAATGATAATATTATTAATACAATTCCAACTGAAGATAACACATTATTTAAACTGATAATAAATGCTGAAAAAGATATTGGGCAACACCTTAATGACATTATATTGGTTTTAGACTCCACATCTGTACAATCTTTAGATTTTTCACTTAAAAAAAATTATGAAAAAAGATTATTTCTCAAAGATGATTTAGACCAATTTATAAGAGAAAGCGAACAAATTGTAAAAAAATTTAATCAAGATAAAAATATTTTACATACTATTATTTCTAAAATCACTATTGATGATAAAGTTTTTGAGGAATTGAAAGATATCTCTATAAGAGTGAGTGAGGTTGTAATTGAATTCAAATTTATAATTATTGAAGAATTGAATTTAAATTTTATTAAAAATTTACTGTTGAGTAAACATATATCAATTAAAAATATCTACTGTGCAAGTTATATAAATTCTCTAAATTTAGTTAATAAAATGGAAAAATATAAATATATTTCATTTATAGATATAGGTTTAAATAAAAGTTCTTTATCTATCTTCAATGAAAATAAATTAGTATATATTAATAACACACATATAGGAGGAAAACATATAACTAAAGATATCTCAAAAATATTAAACTTAGATTTCAATAAAGCTGAGTTAGAAAAATTAAAGTTTTCAAAATTAAATAAGATTGATGATAACGACAAAAATAATGAATTATTAAAGAAAATCATAAATTCAAGAGTTGAAGAAATTATTGAGTTATTATTCTCAAATTGTCCATTATTAAAAAATAATTTTTTTGACAATGATTTAAAACTTTATTTTTTAGGAAATGGTTCAAAGGTATTAAATGAAAACCTTCTTTCATTTGGATCAGATTTTTCTTTTATAAATGAAATGTCCATAATCAATCAAAAAAAGGAAGAATGTTGCGACGCTACTATAAAGTTCATAAATAGTATTGAAAAAATACAACCAAAAAAAATAAATTTGAGCCTAGAAAATAAGGGTTTTTTTGAGAAACTATTTGAATATTTCAGTAATAAATAGCAATTTTCTGTAACAAATGTTGTTTTTTGAAGAGTAT
Source organism: uncultured Pelagibacteraceae bacterium (assembly GCA_902612345.1). Lineage (GTDB taxonomy): Bacteria > Pseudomonadota > Alphaproteobacteria > Pelagibacterales > Pelagibacteraceae > Pelagibacter. Next base: position 7,543 of record CACMDE010000004.1, read on the forward strand.
TTTTTTTTATTATAAGTTTGGGATGTCAATTTTAAATCAAAAAACAATTTACGATAAAATATCCTTTAAAGGAATAGGTTTACACACAGGTAAACTAGTTGAGTTAAATCTTTTACCATCAGCACCTAACACTGGTATAATTTTTAAAAGAATAGATTTAAAAAAAAATAATATTATTTTACCTACATATAACAATGTTGTTGACACCACATTGTGTACAACTTTATCAAATGAACATGGTGTAAAAGTTTCAACTATAGAGCATTTAATGGGAGCTTTGTATGGTGTAGGAATTGATAATTTAGTTGTAGAAGTAAACTCCCAAGAATTACCAATTTTAGACGGATCAGCAAAAATATTTATAGAAAAAATTTTATCTACTGGAATAAGATCTTCATCTTCCCCAATTAAATTAATAAAAATAAACAAAAAAGTATTATATTCTGAGGGAAGCAAAACTATATCTTTAGATAAATCTAAAGTTTCCTCTGATATAAATTTTCAAATAAAGTATGATAATAAAGTTATCAGCACACAAAAGAATAAAATTAATGTATTTAGTGATGATCTAAAAGAAATTTTTGAATCAAGAACATTTTGCTTATACAAAGATGTTGAAAAACTTCAACAGTTAGGTTTTGCAAAGGGAGGAAGTTTGGAAAATGCTATTGTTGTAGGTGATAATGAAATTTTAAATAAAGAAGGTTTAAGAAATTCTAAAGAGTTTGTGAATCATAAAATCTTAGATTGTATGGGTGATCTTTACCTCTCTGGTTATAGAATTGTTGGATCTTTGGTTACCTCAGAAGGAGGACATGGGCTAACAAATAAGATACTTAGAAAACTATTTTCTGATAAATCTAACTTTACAGTTATTGAAATTAAAGAAAAAACTTTACCTTATCAAATTTTAGATAGATCAAACCTGAAGTCTATAGCATAAAAATAGAAATTTTTTTAATTTGTGTTATTAAATACTAATGCGATTAAACTCATTTTTTTTATTACTCATTTTTTTAACTGTTATTTCTTGTGCAAAAGAAAAAAGTAATATCGAAATAATCGAACAAAAAGAAATAGATCTTCAAATGATCGATGCATACCGAGAAGGTCTTGAAGAACTTGAGTTGGGTGATGGTTTAAATGCTGCTAAAAAATTTACTGAGGCAGAATTATTATTTCCACAATCTCTCTGGGCACCAAGATCAGCATTAATGGCCGCTTACTCATATTATGTTGACAATTATTACGCTGATTCAATTTATGAAATTGAAAGATATTTAAAAACATACCCAAATCATGAAAGAAATGATTATGCATATTATCTTTTAGGAATAGTTTATTATGATCAAATTGTAGATGAAAGAAAAGATATCGAAGCAATTTTGGAGTCAAAAAAATATTTTGAGCTAGTTATTAAAAACTTCCCCAATACTGATTATGCACTCGATTCTAAATTTAAAATAGAGTTAATAAATGAAATACTCGCTTCAAAAGAAATTTATCTTGCAAGATATTATATAGAAAGAGAAAAATGGATACCTGCTATAAATAGATTAAAAATTGTAGTTGACAACTACAATGATTCAATATTTATCGAAGAAGCGCTATATCGATTAGTAGAAGTGCATTATAAAATCGGCCTCGAAGATGAAGCAAAAAAATATGCATATTTACTGGGTTATAATTACCAATCAAGTGAATGGTACGAAAAATCTTATAAAATTTTTAACAAAAACTACGAAAATCTAGAAAAAAAGTTAAAAAAAGAAAAAAATAATAAAGGTTTGATTGATAGAGTAAAATCGAGAATTCTTAATGAAAACTAAAGATTCAATCAAAAAAGAATATAACAAAAAAATAAAAATAATAAAAAAACACAATGAACAATATTATTCAAAAGATAAACCTTTAATTTCCGATAAAGAGTATGATGATATTAAAAAAGATATATTGAAACTTGAAAAAAAGTACTCTTTTTTAAGTAGCAAATATTCACCATCTATAAATATAGGATTTCAACCTTCAAAAACTTTTAAAAAACAAAAACATAAAGTTCCAATGCTCTCATTATCAAATATTTTTGATAAAGAGGACTTAATTAATTATGAAAAAAAAATTAGAAATTATCTGAATCTAAATTCAAACGAAAAGTTTGAGTATAGTGTTGAACCAAAAATAGATGGAATTTCTGCATCCTTAACTTATGAAAATGGTTATCTAATTTCAGGACTGTCAAGAGGAGATGGATATGAGGGTGAGTTAATAACTGAAAATTTGAAAACGATTAAAGATATTCCAAGCATTATTAAAATTAAAGATTTTCCTAAAAATATCGAAATAAGAGGTGAGGTTTATATCAATAAAAGTAATTTTGAAAGTTTAAAAGAAAAGTTTGCAAATCCAAGAAATGCTGCATCTGGCTCTCTAAGACAAAAGGAATCTTCTCAAACCAAAAAAATTCCATTAAAATTCATTGCATATACATTTGGTTTATTCGAAAATAACAATTTTAAAAAGCAATCAGAATTTTTAATATCATTAAAAAAGTGGGGGTTTAAAACTAGCCAGCATAATAATGTGATATCAAATATCAATGATCTATTAAAAAATCATGAAAATTTTGAAAAAAAAAGATATGAACTGGAGTATGATGTTGATGGCTTAGTTTATAAAATAAATAGTCTTCAACTTCAAAACAGACTAGGTTTTGTTGGTAACGCACCAAGATGGGCAGCAGCCCATAAATTTTCTGCAGCATCATCTTTTACTAAGATTTTAAAAATTGAAATTCAAGTAGGAAGAACAGGAGCTCTTACCCCTGTGGCAAAAGTAGAACCAGTTAATATTGGAGGTGTAGTTGTATCAAATGCCACCCTACATAATGAAGATGAAATAAATAAAAAAGACATTAGAATAGGTGATATAGTTAAGATTGAAAGAGCAGGTGATGTAATACCCCACGTTATATCTGTAGATTTAAAAAAAAGAACATCAAAATCTATAAAATATAAATTTCCAGAAAATTGTCCATCTTGTGGTTCAAAAGCTGAAAAAGAATTTAATAAACAAACAAATAAATTTGATGCTGTTAAAAGATGTTCATCAGATGGTTATAAATGTGAAAAAATTGCAATAGAGAAAATTAAGCATTTTGTTTCTAAAGATGCTTTAAACATTGATGGATTGGGAAAAAAAGTTGTTGAGAAATTTTGGGAAAAAAGATTTATACGTTTCCCACAGGATATTTTTAAATTAGATTTCAAAGAAATTGAAAATTTAGATGGATGGGGACCCCAGTCTGTTGCGAATTTAAAATACTCAATTAATAAATCAAGAGACGTAACGCTCAGTAAGTTTATATTTGCTTTAGGCATAAGACATATAGGTCAAGAAAATGCTAAGTTAATAGCTAAACATTTGCAAAATAAACAGAAATTTATAAATATAAATAAAAACTTTGATTTTAGTTCATTCATTAATATAGACGGCATTGGAGAAATTCAAATTTCATCAATAAAAAAATTTTTTTCAATCAACGATAATTTAAATGTTGTAGGAGAACTCTCGAAATATATGAATATTGAAGACGAAAAAGTTAGTAATTTTGGAAAGTTTAAAAATCTTAGTTTTATGATTACTGGAAAACTGGAAAATACGAGTAGAGCAGAAGCAAAATCTTTGATCGAAAAAAATGCTGGAAAAATTTTAAGTTCTGTAAATAAAAAATTGGATTTTTTGATAGTTGGACAAAAACCCACAGTTAAGAAAGTAAATCAAGCGAAAGAGCTAAATATTAAAATTATAAATCAGAAAGAGTTACTAAAATTGTTAAATTGAATTACGCAACCAATTTTTCTCATGCCTGTTTAAAAATTTTGAAATTTTAGTGTAAACTTCTAAATTATATTTAGTTAAATAATTTTTCTCTTTTAAATTTAGTAACTTTTCGTTTATTAAATCTTTATCTATTGGAGCCATTGTAAGGTTTCTAAATTTTAGCTTTTTGTTAATTTTTTCAACAAAAACTAAATTTTCAATTCTTATTCCAAATTTTCCCTCTTCGTAATAGCCAGGTTCGTTACTTATAATCATACCTTCTTTAATCTCTACAGAATTATATTTTGATATTGATTGTGGCCCCTCATGAACATTTAAAAAAAAACCTACACCGTGTCCAGTTCCATGTCCATAATCTAAATTTATTTTACCTAAAGGAGCTCTAGCTTTTTTATCTATTAAATATCCTTTATTAACTTTATTTAAGTTATTTGTTGCAACAGCTATGTGACCTTTAAGAACTCTTGTAAAAATATCTTTTATTCTTTGATTTGGTTTTGAAAAGCATACGGTTCTAGTTACATCGGTTGTGCCATGTTTATACTGCCCTCCAGAGTCACATAAAAAAATATCTTTTTTTTTTATTTTCCTGTTTGTTTTCCTTGAAGATCTGTAATGTATTATTGCACTGTTAGGTCCTGATCCTGCAATTGTGTTAAAGCTCGGATACAAATAATCTTTACTGGCTTTTCTAAATGTCTCTAATTTTTTTTCCAAAAACAATTCATCAAATCCAAAGTTTTTATTTTGTTTTATCCAATATAAAAATTTAGTCAAAGCTACTCCATCTTTAATATGAGCTGATTTCATGTTTTCTATTTCAATTTTATTTTTGATTGATTTTAAATTGTAAATTGGATCTTCAAGATAATTAATTATAAATTTTGAACTGATTAAACTTTCATAAAAAACTGAACAAGTTAATTTATCTATAGCAAAATATTTAGTATTTAATTTTAATAAAATATTATAAAATTCTTCAAATTTATAAAAACTAATTTTATTATATTTAATTTGTTTTTTTATATTTTTTATTTTTTTTGTATCGCTAAAAAAATATATATTTTTTTTATTATCTATAATTAATCTTGCATTAGGAATTGGACTATTTGGATTATCTTGGCCTCTAATGTTTAATAACCATGCGACATTCTCAGGGGCTGAAATAAATATACTATCTGATTTATTTTTATTTAAAACTTTAAAAAGTTTATTAATTTTTGAATGTTCACTTTCACCAACTATTTTATCATCCAATTTAAAAAACATTTTTTCTTTGTTTCTTTGTTCTTGAAAAATCTCATCAACTAAATTTGTATTAATAGGTATTAATTGAAATTTATAGCTAAAATATCTTTCCAATGTGCTTCTGGTAAATAATTTTGGATCATATCCAATCTTATTTATTATATTTGTATTTAAAATATTTTTTGGGTAATGATATGGTATCTCAATTATTTTGAAATTTTTCCCACTCTCCATTTTGCTTTGTATAGAATATCTCCCATCAACAAATAAATAATTAACAAATTTTGTAATAATAGAAAAACCTGCTGAACCAGAAAAATTAGAAATTGTCTTAAGTCTATTAGGTGAAGCATATTCACCAAAAAATTCGTCATTCTTAGGTATAATATATGCATCCAAATTGTAAGTATTTAAAAGCTTTTTTACTTTAATAAGATTTTTCATTGCTTAATTCTTTTCTGATACCTTAACCAACCAGGGCTTTTAATTTCGCTTTCATAATCTATATCTTGATTAAAATCAAATTCGTCACTTTCATCATTTAAGAATTGGTTATTTTTTTTAATATTTTTTTCTGGGAGTTCGTCAATAAATCTTGATCCAATACTATCTATCCAATCTCCTTGATAAAATCTATTAATTGAAAAGGAAATATGGGCAATTTTTTTAGCTCTTGTTATTCCAACATAAGCTAATCTTCTTTCTTCTTCCAATCCACTCTGACCTTTCTCTTCCATAGATTTTTGGTGAGGAAATAATCCTTCTTCCCAACCAGGTAAAAAAACTATATCGAATTCTAAACCTTTGGAAGAATGCATTGTCATTAAATTAACTTTCTGACCCTCCCAATCTTGATCAATAGAGGTTGCTAATGCGACATGCTCTAAAAAGCTCTCTAGATTGTCGAATTCTTTCATTGCGTTCAAAAGTTCTTTAATATTTTCAAGTCTATTTTCGTTTTCTAAATCTTTTTTGTCTTTAAGCATTTGGCTATAACCAGATTCATCCAAAATTATTTGTAATAATTTGACGTGATTAATTTTTTTTCGTAGTTCAAATCTCCATTTATCTATAAGACTCAGTATTGAATTTAATCCTATTTTAGGTTTTGGTTTAATTAAATTTAATTCGATCATTTTTTTTGCACCATCTTCAAGTGAAAATCCATTTTTTTTAGCATAATCATAAATTGCTTTAATTGTAGTTTCTCCAATTGATCTTTTAGGGACATTAATAATTCTTTCAAATGAAAGATCATCCCTTGGCTGATTAATAATTCTTAAATACGCGATACAATCTTTTATTTCAGCTCTCTCGTAAAATTTTATTCCTCCAATAATTCTATATGGTATACCTATTTTTAAAAAACGTTCTTCAAATTCTCTAGTTTGAAAAATTGCTCTAACTAAAATCGAAATATTGTTCAAGTTAAACTTTGATTTTAGCTTTTCTATTCTCTCTCCAATTCCAATTGCTTCATCCTTGCCGCTTCTATAACTATCAAGATAAACGCTCTCACCATCTTCACCGTCTGTAAAAAGAGTTTTTCCAACCCTGTTTTCATTATTAGAAATTAGACTTGAAGCAACTGATAAAATATTTTGTGTTGATCTATAATTTTTTTCCAATCTAATTATTTTCGTATCAGTATAAATTTTATCAAATTCAAGAAAATTTTTTATTTCTGCACCTCTCCAGCTATAAATAGATTGATCATCATCACCTACGCAACAAATATTTTTATTTTCTTCTGCTAATAGTTTAAGCCATTTACTTTGTATAAAGTTTGTATCTTGATATTCATCAACCAATATATATTTAAAATTTCTTGAATACATTTTCGTAATATCTGGATTATTTTCAAAAATCTTAATACAGTGGAGTATAAGATCATTAAAATCACAAGCATTTAAATCTAAAAGTTTAGACTGATAAATTTCATAAATCTTAAGAAATGAAGCTTCTAATCTTTCACTTTTTTTAAGCAGAACATCCGCTGGATACCAACCTTTATTTTTCCATTTTTCAATTACATTTAATATAAAATTAGGGGAGATTTTTTTTGTATCTATGTTCTCTGATTTACAAATATTTTTTATTAATTTTTTTTGATCATCTTGATCTAGTATTGTAAAGTTATAATTTAAGTTAGCTGCACGAGCATGTTTTCTCAAAATTTTTACACAAATAGCATGAAAAGTTCCAACCCAAGGCATTCCAAAATTCTTTTTTTTTAAGTTAAATAAAATTCTATTACGCATTTCACTCGCAGCTTTGTTAGTAAAAGTGACAGCTAAAATTTCACTTGGATCAGCTTTTTTAGATAAAATAATATGACAAATTCTAGATGTTAATACTTTAGTTTTTCCAGACCCTGCTCCAGCCACAATCAGAAGGGGACCATTTAAATATGTCACAGCTTCTTTTTGTTTATCGTTCAAATTATTTATATAATCAAAATTTAACATTTTATATTTAAGTTGTATAAGTACTTTCTAAATTATGAAAAAAAATACAATAATTACTTTTAAAAGTAATTTTTTAAAAGAACAAGATCCTTTTCATCTAGTTGTTATTTTTTTTATAATCTTTTTTGGCACAGCTATTTTTTTTTCAATACCAACATTTTATGATTATACAAAATTCAACCAAGAAATTAAAGAAACGATCAATAAAGACTATAAAATCCAAATTGACAATTTAGAGAATATTAGCTTTAGATTTATACCATCCCCACATTTACTGATAAAAAAATCTGAAATTAAAATCAAAAATAATGAAACCGAACCTGTGGCGAATCTAAAAAATACTAAAGTATATATTTCATTATTAGATTTTTATAAAAAGGATAAATTTAACATTAAAAGAATAGAAATTGATAAAGCTAACTTATATCTAAATAATTTATCATTAACAAATTTCATACAAAATTTGAAAAAAAATATTGTTAAAAAAATTTTAATTAAGAAAAGTACAATTTTTTTTAAAAATGAAAAGGGAGATATTATTTTATTATCAAAAATTCAATTACTCAATTATAGAATTGATTTTCAAAATAATAAGAAAATTTTTGAAATAGATGGTAATCTATTTGATTCTAATTATGAATTTAAATATTCAATTGACTATAAAATTCCTGATGTTCAAAATATTAGACTAGAGTTTAAAAATCCAAATATTTTATTTGAAAATAAATTAATTGAAAATTTTAACTCCACTACACTCGATCAAGAAGGAATATTAAATATAGAATTTTTAAGTAATAAAAATAGTATTAAATACGAAATAAAAAAAAATAATTTAAGTTTAATACGATCTGATACGAAAAATTCAAACTTTGATTTGATAGGCTCGATAAATTTTAAGCCTTTTCATTTTAATTTGATTGTTGATTTAAAAGAAATAAATTTAATAAAATTAGAAAATATTTTTTATAATATTTATAAAAATAAAAAGTTAAAATTAAATAATCTATCAGGAACATTACAATTAAATTTTAGTAATATTGATAATAAAGTTCTCAAAACAGGTTCAATAGATTTAAAAATTGAAAATTCAGATCTAATAACAAAAAAAGATATATTTAATTTAAGTGATTTTGCAAATTTAGAAATTGTAGATTATCAATATTTAGACAACAGTGGCCAAATACTTCAAATGAAAGTAAAAGTTAATATAAGAAATAGAGAAAAATTTAATAGATTTCTTTTTAATTTTAGAAAAAATAAAATTAATCATGATAACTTATACTTTATTTACCAATTTGATAATGAAAGTAGAACAAACCTAATCTCAAAGATATCAAATAAAGAGTTTTTAAGTGGAAGTGAACTTTATAAATTTAATAACTTGCAACAACTAAAAGTTTTATTAAAAGATGAAGATCTTTTTATGTGGGATTAATCATTTTTTTTGGGTTTACAATTTTAAAATATTCTTTTTCAGTCAAAAGTTTACTCTTAACTGCTTCATGTTTTAAGGTAGTTCCATTTTTAAGTGCGGCTTTAGCAATTCTAGAAGCTTTATCATATCCAATTTTAGGAGTTAAAGCAGTTACTAACATTAAAGAATTTTCTAAATCAGATTTAATTTTTTTTGTATTAGCTTTTATTCCTTTAACACAGAATTTTGCAAAATTTTTTGAACTATCTGCAATTAAGTCAATAGATTGTAAAATATTATGGGCAATTAATGGTTTAAATACATTTAATTCGAATTGACCTTGTGATCCAGCAATAGTAATTCCATTGTGATTACCAATTACTTTAACACAAACCATGGTAACAGCTTCTGATTGTGTGGGATTTACTTTTCCTGGCATGATAGAAGAACCTGGTTCATTCGCTGGAAGTATCAATTCACCGTATCCTGCCCTTGGACCGGAACCGAGATATCTTATATCATTTGCAATCTTCATAAGACAAACTGCTGCAGTATTTAATGTTCCAGAATAATTTACTATAGCATCATGAGCTGCTAGAGCAGCAAATTTATTTTTTGCAGGTTTAAAATTAATCTTTGTTAAATTACTTATTTCCCTACAAATTTTTTTATCAAAATTTTTTTTAGTATTGATTCCTGTGCCAACAGCTGTCCCACCTTGAGCTAAAAAATATATTTCTTTTAATGCATTTTTGATTCTTAAAATTGTGTCTTCCAATTGAGAGTGGTAACCTGAAAATTCTTGGCCCAAAGTTAATGGCGTTGCATCTTGTAGATGAGTTCTTCCAACTTTAATAATATTTTTAAATTGATTTGATTTTCTTTTTAATTCTTTATGTAAAAGATTCAGCGAAGGTAATAGTTTATCTCTTGTTTCAATAGCTATTGCTATATGAATTGCACTTGGAAAGACATCATTAGTCGACTGCGATTTATTTACATGATCGTTTGGATGTACAGGTTTTTTCGATCCAAGCTTACCTTTTAAAATTTGTATTGCTCTATTTGAAATAACTTCATTTACATTCATATTGGTTTGGGTGCCAGATCCTGTTTGCCAAACTTTTAAAGGAAAATGTTCTTCAAGCTTACCTTTAATAACTTCGTCTGCAGCTCTTATTATCGAATTTGCTATTTTTATATCTATTTGTTTTTCTTTTTTATGAACAATTGCTGCTGATTTTTTTATAATACCAATTGATTTGATTAGTACTGACCTTACTTTAAATTCTCCAATATCAAAATATTTTTTTGATCTTTGAGTTGATGCTCCCCAATACTTATCCACAGGCACATCAATTCCACCAATGCTGTCGTACTCTTTTCTAGTTTTCATAATATAATTAAAGGTATTAAAATGTTATACATTAAAAAATTTAAAAATCCTAGCAGATGAAAAAATAAGGAGAAAAAATGACTAATTTTGAAAAAGTAGGTTTATTTATGAGTACCTTTGGGCAAGAACTAAAAAAAAAATCTGAGCTTTCAACTGAGAAAATTAACTCTTTGAGATTAAGCTTGATTCAAGAGGAGTTAGAGGAGTTAACTAAAGCAATAAAAGAAAATGATATTCTTGAAGTAGCTGATGCTCTTACAGATATTTTATACGTTACTTATGGAGCTGGACATGCCTTTGGAATTAACCTAGACAATTGTTTTAACGAGGTACAAAAATCTAATATGAGTAAATTGGGAAAAGATGGGAAGCCAATTTATAATGAGCATGGCAAAGTAATGAAAGGGCCAGATTATTTTAAGCCTAATTTGTCAAAATTTATTGTTACTGATTAAGACCAAAATGGTTTAATTATTTTTATTTTAGCTTTTTCTGTTAAAAAAATTTCTTCCATTTTAAAATTAGGATCCTTAAATTTAAAAAGTCCAAAAGAAAATTTAGAATTGTTGATAATTTTTCCTATCTCAGTATTATTTATTTTAATTATATCATCATTATTAATATTTCCCTCGATGATTTTAACAGGATAAATTCTTCTACTAATTTTCTCTTTCAATTTCATTCTAGCTGTATTTTCTTGACCAACATAACAACCTTTTTTAAAATCAATTGCATTTAATTCTTCTGAATTAGTTTCTAAGCCAAATATTTTGTTTTGAAAATTTTCTGTGTCTGAGCTAGGAATTCCAAGAGAGTGACTTAATTGATAATACTCCTCAATATGAGAAATTTTTAAATTTAATTTTTTTGATGATAAATATAGTTTTTCTAAATTTATTACTATTCTTGCCCCTAATTTAATACATCTTGGATCTAAAACTACCGGATCTTCCCTAAATTTAATAGTTGTACCTAATTCAATATTTTTTTCAAAATCAGTGAAATTCTCTTTTGAAAGTGCAGCAACTACAAATTCATTTGAAAGATTTGTAATTTCTACCTTTGATCGTAATTTATATAGAGTCAGTTGTTTGTATAGACTTTCTATTTGATATTTTGGACAATCTAAAAAGTAACCACTTTTGTGTTTGATAACAATAAATTCAAACAAGTATTTTCCTTGAGGTGTTAATAAATATGAAAAACAACTATGATTTTCCGAAACTTTTTTTAAATCATTACTAATTATATTTTGTAAATAATTAAAAGAATCTTTCCCATTAATATAAACAATGCCTCTATCTTCTAATATATAAATACTCTCTTTTTTCATAATTGCTTATCAATAGATTATAATATAATAACTTTTTTACTATATGTTAGATTTAATAATTAAAAATGGACAATGTTACATAGATGGTGATTTAAAAAATGTTGATGTTGCTATAAAAGATGGAAAAATTCACCAGATAGGTAAAATTTCAGAAAAAGCAAAGGAAGAAATAAACGCCAAAGGTCAAACTGTGTTACCAGGATGTATTGATACACAAACACATTTTAGAGAGCCAGGTTCAACTGACACAGAAGATCTTCATTCAGGCAGTAGAGCAGCAATTTCAGGTGGAATAACAAGTGTATTTGAAATGCCAAATACAAATCCACCAACTTCCAATATGAAAGAGTTTCAAAGAAAGTTAGATCTCGCAAAAAATAGAATGTATTGTAATTATGCCTTCTATTTTGGTGCAACAGCTGATAATTCACAGGATCTAGCAAGCTTGAAAGATTTAGATGGATGTTGCGGTATCAAATTATTTGCAGGCTCATCGACTGGTAATTTATTAGTTGCAGAAGAAAAAGATATAGATAAAGTTTTTCAAAACAGCTCAAAGGTTGTAGCTGTACATTCTGAAGATGAAGCCATTTTAAATACAAATAAAAAATTAATTAAAAAAGGGGATGTCCATACTCATCCAATTTGGAGAAGTGTAGAATGTGCAATGTCATCAACAAGAAGAATTGTTAAAATTGCTGAGCGATATAATAAAAAAGCCCATATACTTCACATTACAACAAAAGAGGAGATAGATTTTTTATCTCAACATAAAGGAAATATTTCATTTGAGATCACTCCCCAGCATTTAACTTTGTTTGCTCCTGATTGTTATAATAAACTTGGAACTTATGCTCAAATGAACCCTCCAATAAGGGATAAATCTCATTACGATAGATTATGGTATGCAGTTAGAAATAATTTAAATGATACAATTGGATCTGATCATGCTCCACACCTTAAGGTAAATAAAGATAAAGAATATCCAAATTCACCATCAGGAATGCCAGGGGTTCAAACTATACTCCCAGTAATGTTAAACCATGTAAATGAAGGAAAGCTTACACTAAATCAATTAATTAATTATGTCTGCGAAAATCCAATTAAAATTTTTAGAATTAAAAATAAAGGATTTATCAAAGAAGGTTATGATGCTGATTTTACAATTGTCGATATGAATAGAATAATAGAAATTAAAAATGAAAATATAGAAAGTAAGTGTAAATGGTCACCATTTAATCGATACAAGTTTAAAGGTACTCCTGTAGCAACAATAATAAATGGTGAAATAAAAATGAAGGATGGAAAAATAATTGGAGATCCATCTGGTAAACCTTTAGTTTTTAATTAATTACTTTAGATGAATACATATTAACTAATGTTAAACCGATAACAATTAGAAATAATCCTAGAATAACTTGCCAGTTTAATGTCTGGCCATAAATTAAGTAGCCAAGTATTGCTACTGTGAAAATACCCAGCCCACACCAAGTTGCATAAACTACTGCCAAAGGAAGTTTTGTCACAACAATTGACAAACAAAAAAATGCACAAATATAAAAAATGATAAGAAAACCAGTGGGTATTGGTTTACTAAATCCCTTTGTAACTGGTAGCAACATTGTGCCGGCAACTTCAAAAAAAGTAGCAGCAATCAAAATTAAATATGTTTTAAGCATTATTTTAATATACCATTTTTTATTAAATTATCTTTTATTTCATCTAAAATCACAGGGTCATCTATTGTTGCTGGCATTTTATATTCCTCTTTATCAGCAATTTTTCTAACTGTACCCCTTAATATTTTGCCTGATCTTGTTTTAGGTAATCTTTTAACAACTATCACAGTTTTGAAGGCTGCAACTGGTCCAACTTTATCTCTAACCATTTGAATACATTCTTTTGAAATAATTTCATTTTCTTTTGTAACTCCAGCTTTTAAAGCAATCAGACCAATTGGAAGCTGACCTTTCAATTGATCTTTAATTCCAATAACTGCACATTCAGCTACTGATTGATGTTCTGATAAAACTTCCTCTATTGCGCCAGTGGATAATCTATGACCTGCAACATTTATAATGTCGTCTGTTCTAGACATGATCCAAACGTAACCATCTTCATCAATATGTCCCGCATCATAAGTTTGGTAATAACCTTCATAATTTGTCATATAATTTTCTTTATATCTTTCATCGGCATTCCATAGTGTAGGAAAAGTACCAGGTGGCAAAGGAAGTTTTACAACTATATCGCCCATTTCATTTGGCTTTGCCAAAGTACTATCAGGTTTAATTATTTTTACATCATATCCTGGTACAGGTTTACATGCAGAACCATATTTAGTTTTTTGCATTTCGATACCAGTGCAATTTCCACTAATTGACCAACTTGTTTCTGTTTGCCACCAATGGTCGATTACAGGAACATTTAATAAATTTTCTGCCCACTTAATCGTATCTGGATCTGCTCTTTCACCAGCTAAGAATAAAGACTCAAATGAACTTAGATCATACTTTGAAAAAAATATTCCTTCAGGATCTTCTTTTTTAATAGCTCTAAATGCTGTCGGCGCTGTAAATAAAGATTTAATTTTATAATCAGATATTATTCTCCAAAAAACTCCTGCATCTGGAGTCCCCACTGGTTTTCCCTCAAATAAGACAGTAGTACATCCCTTAAAGAGAGGGGCATAAACTATATAAGAGTGACCAACAATCCATCCAATATCACTTGCTGACCACCAAACATCATTTTCATCAATATTATAAATATTCTTCATGGTCCATTTTAGAGCCGCAATATGTCCTCCCGTATCTCTTACAATACCTTTTGGCACACCAGTCGTTCCAGAAGTATACAAAATATATGCAAAATCATTTGATCTCATTTCAACACAATCTTTATCTTTTGCATTTGATAGTGCCTCATTCCATGTAATTTCTAATGGTGCCTTTAAATTTATTTCATGTCCTTTTCTTTGAAAAAAAACAACTTTTTCTATTTTGTGTTTGGCAAGATTTATAGCTCCATCTACTAATGGTCTATATTCAACTGTTCTTCCAGGCTCAAATCCACAAGATGCTGTAATTAAAATTTTTGCTTTGCTATCATCAATTCTACTTGCAAGCTCATTTGATGCAAAACCACCAAAGACAACCGAGTGTATTGCTCCAATTCTACCACAAGCTAGCATTGCAATAACCGCCTCTGGTATCATTGGCATATAAATAATAACCCTATCTCCTTTTTTAACACCAAGATTGTCTAAAGCTCCCGCAAACTTCGAAACTTTTTCTTTAAGTTGGTTAAATGTAAATTTAGCTTTGTTACCAGTTATTGGACTATCGTATATTAATGCAATTTTTTCACCTTTACCTTGATCAATATGGAAATCCAAAGCATTGTAACAAGTATTTGTAACTCCATCCTCATACCATTTATAAAATGGAGGATTAGATTTATTTAAAATTTTGGTAGGTTTTTTAAACCAAAAGATATCTTCAGATACACTTTTCCAAAAATCTTCAGGATTTTTTATTGAATTTTCATAAATTTGATTAAATTTTTGACCCATTATGATTTGTTAATAAGAACCATTTTAATATAGATTTTATGTTACAGGTTGTATTTAATTTTAAAAAGTTAGTAAAATCAATACTTTTTAATGTCCAAAAAAACTTTTAATACCTAAGTAATTTTGTTATTAAGCCCCTAACTTAGGAATGACCACTATGGTTATTCTGTAGTTTAAATTTAAACTATAAATAAACGAAAGAGGGAGTTTTTAATATGAAAAAACTTAAACTTTTTGCGCTAGCATCAATTGCTCTATTGGGCTTTTCAGGTGCTGCAAACGCAGAAACTGTTCTCTTAGCCGCTGATGACTTCGTTGGAATATCTTTTTGGGTAATTTCAATGGGTATGTTAGCTGCTACTGCATTCTTTTTCATGGAAAGAGGATCAGTTGCATCTGGTTGGAAAACTTCAGTAACAGTTGCAGGTCTTGTAACTGGTATTGCATTTATCCACTACATGTACATGAGAGGTGTATGGGTACAAACTGGTGAGTCACCAACAGTATATAGATACATTGACTGGCTAATCACTGTGCCATTACAGATGATTGAATTCTATTTAATTCTTGCAGCTGTAAGAAAAGTACCAGGTGGTATTTTCTGGAGATTATTAATTGGATCTTTAGTAATGCTAATTGGTGGATACTTAGGAGAAGCAGGATACATCAACGCACTACTTGGTTTCATTATCGGTATGGCTGGATGGTTCTACATCTTGTATGAAGTGTTCTCAGGTGAAGCTGGTAAAGCGGCAGCTAAAAGTGGTAACAAAGGTTTGTCTACTGCATTTGGCGCAATGAGAATGATCGTAACAATTGGTTGGGCAATTTACCCATTAGGTTATGTATTTGGTTACCTAACTGGTGGTGTAGATGCAAATTCACTTAACGTGATTTACAACCTAGCAGACTTTATTAACAAAATCGCATTTGGTTTAGTTATTTGGGCTGCAGCGATGCAAAATACATCAGCTAGAGCAAGATAATTAAATTTATCGAACTTTTAATAAATAGGGCGAGTATGTTTTACATACTTGCCCTATTTTTTTATATAACTATATAACATTTATGACTAAAATTACTTACATCGAACATAATGGTAAATCTCATACTATAGAGGTACAAAATGGATTAACTGTTATGGAGGGAGCAGTGCAAAATGATATTCCAGGAATAGATGCAGACTGCGGTGGCTCAATGGCTTGTGCCACTTGTCACGTTTATGTCAAAGAAGATTGGTTTAATAAAATTCCTTCAAAAACTGAAGGTGAAGATGATATGTTGGACCAAGCTTTTGAACCAAAGCCAAATAGCAGACTTAGTTGTCAACTAATCGTCTCTGATGATTTAAATGGTTTGATTGTTAATCTACCAGAAAAACAAGTTTAATGATAAATACAGATGCATTAATAATAGGAGCAGGTCCAACAGGATTATTTACAGCACACCAATTAAAATTAATTGGATTAAATTGTGAGGTTGTAGATAATCTAGACAAAATTGGAGGACAATGTATTGAATTGTATCCAGACAAACCTATTTATGATATTCCAGCAGTACCAGAGTGCACTGGCAAAGAACTTACAGATAATTTAATTAATCAATTAAAACCCTTTGATATAAAATTTCACTTAAGTGAAAGAGTTGAGCAAGTAAAAAAAATAAATGATTATTGGAATGTTAAAACTAATAAGGGAACAGAATTTCAAACCCCAAATATAATTATTGCAGGAGGTGTTGGTTCTTTTGAGCCGCGAAAGTTTATTCCAAAAGAATGCGAAAAATATGAAAATACTTCAATTTTTTATTCTGTTAAGGATAAGTCTATTTTTAAAGGAAAAATAGTCTCAATTTTTGGAGGTGGAGATAGTGCATTAGACTGGGCCATTGAATTATCAAAAGATGCGAAGGTTAATTTAATACATAGAAGAGATGAGTTTAGAGGAGCTGAGTCAACCTTGAAAAAAGTACTTGAGCTACAAAAAGATGGGAAAATTAATTTATATACCAAATATCAGCTTAAAAGTGTACATGGTGATAATAAATTAGAAGCCATAGATATTATTCACGACAATAAAGAAAATATAAATTTAAAAACAGACTTTGTTCTAGGGTTTTTTGGTTTGATTATGCAATTAGGACCTATAGCAAATTGGGGGCTTAATTTAGATAGAAAAACAATAAGTGTTGATACTGAAAGATTTGAAACTAATCAAAAGGGTATTTATGCAGTGGGAGATATATGTAATTATCCAGGAAAATTAAAACTTATTCTGTCGGGATTTCATGAAGGTGCACTAGCGGCTAGAGCATGTTTTAAACTTGCAAGGCCGGATGAAAAATATCGATTTGAATTTACCACGACTTCAACAAGTCTACTAAAAAGATTAGGTAAAAAATAGTGATTGAATTATTTTCGTCTGATACTCCAAATGGAAAAAAAATAAGCATTATGCTCGAGGAGATAGGATTAGAATATAAAGTAACTAAATTAGATTTATCAATAGGTGAACAATTTAAACCTGAATTTAAAAAGATAAGCCCATTTTCGAAAATACCTGCAATAGTCGATCATTCGAATAATGAAGAAGCAATATTTGAGTCAGGTGCAATATTAATTTATTTAGCCGAAAAAAGTGGCAAGTTTTATGAAAAAAAAAATAAATTAAAAATTGACCAGTGGCTTATGGCCCAGATGGGCTCAATAGGACCTTTCATTGGACAGTATCATTATTTTTATCATTTTAATAAAGGCATAAGCCAAATTGGTGAAAAAAGATATTTTGAAATGACAAAAAGTATATATAAAGTTTTAGATGATCATCTGGTCGGAAATAAATTTTTGAGCGGTGAAAATTATACCATTGCAGATATAGCAACTTGGCCATGGATAGCTAGACATCATTGGCATGACATTGGTTTAAATAATTATAAAAATTTATGCAAATGGTATGAAATGATTGCTGAAAGACCAGCGGTTATTAAAGGTTATAAATTTATCGACAAAGATTCCCAAATACCAAAACCTTAATCATCTGCGTAAACTTTTTCTTCTTTCTCATGTTTCTCTTGAGCAGCAATACACAAAGTTGCAACTGGTCGAGCTATAAGTCTTTTTAAGCCAATAGGTTCTCCAGTGTCTTCACAAAAACCATACGTTCCATCTTGAATTCTTTTTAAAGCTGATTCTATTTTTGATATTAATTTGATTTGTCTATTTATAGCTCTTAATTCTACATTTTTTTCTGTATATGAACTTGCTTGGTCAACAATATCAGCAGACGTACTATTATCATCTAAAGAACTATTATAAATAGCTTCGTTGCTAGTTCTCTTAAGATCTGTTTTCCAGTCTTGTAATTTTCTTTTAAAAAAAGCAAGATGTTTAGGACACATGTACTTTTCAGTTTCTTTTGGAATATATGTTTTAGAAATTTTTACCATTTCAATATTAAAAACTTGGTGAATATATTCATCAATTAAATACTGTCAAGAAAGCATTATTTGTATAAATTGTTGAAAATGGCACAAAATAAAAAAAAATTATTAAATTTATTTTATATTTTTCTGGCAACTCATTTAGTTCTATGGACAGTTGTACCATCAATAGTTAATCACAATTTACCACTAGACACAATAGAAGCTTTAGCTTGGGGTAGTAATTTAGATTGGGGTTTTAATAAACATCCTCCGTTGAGCGCTTTTTTTACTGAAGTTTTTTTTATTATATTTGGATCTCAAGACTGGGCATATTATTTATTAAGTCAGATTTTTTTAATTATTTCTTTTTATTTTGTTTTTAAACTTTCAAATGAAATATTAGGTAATTTGAAGTTAAGTTTTATTTCAGTAATTTTACTAGAGGGAATATTTTTTTATAATTTCACGACACCAGAATTTAACGTAAACGTTTCTCAGCTACCATTTTGGGCAATAACTGCTTACTTTACATGGAAAATTTTTGAAAAAAAAGACCCACAAGCAATTGATTTAATTTTATTAGGGATAGTGGCAGCACTTGGTATTCTTTCAAAATATTTATTTTTATATTTGTTAATTTCGATCGATTTACTATTTTTTTATTTAATATTTCTTTTAAAAGATAGGAAATTTAAATTTTCATACCTAATATCTTTCGAGGTATTTTTATTATTGCTCATACCTCACTTAATATGGCTAACAAATAATAATTATGTAACAATTGTTTATGGATTTGCAAGAACTGGAACCTCAAGTTTTGAAATAGAAAATCATTTAATTAATCCACTAATATTTATAGTCAAGCAAATTGGAATTTTAATCCCATTTTTTATTCTTTGTTCTTTCTTAATAAGCAAATTTAAATTTAAAATTAATTTTAAAGACAAAAAATTACTTTTTTTAATTTTTATTAGTCTAGCCCCTATAGTACTAATGTTAATTACATCAATTGTTACTGGATCAAAAATAAGAACTATGTGGATGACACCTTTCTATTTATTTCTAGGCTTACTTGTAATTTATATATTTAAAAATCAAATTAATTTTAAAAAAATTAATAATTTTTTAATTTGTTTTATATTTTTATTTTTAATGTCACCTTTTTTATATGGATATATTTCAATTACAAAAGATAATAAGAGAACTGATTATCCAGGAAAACAAATTGCAGCAAAAATTCAGTTCGAGTGGGATCAAAATTTTGATGAGCAGATAGGCTTTGTTATTGGCAATGAATGGAAAGCTGGAAATCTTTCATACCACTTAAAATCTAGACCTACATGGGAGGGTTTTATAGAAAGTAGCAATATTCTAGATGAGGCTAAAGAATATATTTGCATAGATGATATTTGTGTAGGAACATACAAATAAATTATGAATAATTTTGAAAGCATTGAAAATTTTATAAAAAATGTTCCAAAGTCAGAACTTCACCTACATATTGAAGGGAGTTTAGAGCCTGAATTAATGTTTAAATTATCAAAAAGAAATAAAGTTGAAATTCCTTTTAAATCTATTGAAGAAATTAGATCTGCATATAATTTTTCAAATTTAGATTCTTTTTTAAAAATTTATTATGAAGGATCAAATGTATTAATTACTGAACAAGATTTTTTTGATCTCACTTGGGAATATATATTAAAATGTAAGAGAGATAATATTGTTCATACAGAAATATTTTTTGACCCACAGTCTCATACTGAAAGAGGTATAGAATTCGATACTGTTATAAATGGAATAAACAAGGCTTTAATCAAAGCAAAATCTGAATTTGGAATTACCTCAGAAATTATTATGTGTTTTTTAAGACACTTAGATGAAGAGCTATGTTTTGAAGTTTTAAAGCATGCAACAAAGCATAAAGACAAAATTATTGGTGTAGGTTTAGACTCATCGGAAAAAGGAAATCCTCCTCAAAAATTTAAAAGATTATTTGATGCCGCAATTAAAGAAGGTTTTTTAACAGTGGCTCATGCCGGAGAAGAGGGTCCCCCAGAATATATTTGGGAAAGTATAAATTTACTTAAAGTAAAAAGAATAGATCATGGTGTTCAATGTCTAAAAGACAAAAAGCTTGTAGAAATACTTAAGGAAAAAAATATTCCCTTAACTGTTTGTCCTTTATCAAATATTAAACTATGTGTTTTTGATAAGCTTGAAAATCATAACTTAAAAGAAATGTTAGATAATGGTCTAAGAGTAATGGTCAATTCTGATGATCCAGCCTATTTTGGTGGATATTTAAATACAAATTTAATTGAAACTTCTAAAGCCTTAAATTTAAGAATAGAAGATATAAAAGTTTTAATTAAGAACTCTTTTAAATCCTCATTTTTAGACGAAAAAAGTAAAAATAGTTGGCTGAATAAGATATAATTTTTACTAAATATTAAATGAAAATTAAAATTTTAATTCCTATCTTTAATGACTTTGAATCAGTATCGAAATTATTAATAGATATTAATTCTACATTAAGTAATTTAAATCCAGACTTTTCAGTAATTTTAGTTAATGACGCTTCAACTGAAAAAAATAACATTGATGTTTCCAACATAGATAAAATAAATTCGATAAAGATTATTAACATTAAAAATAATCAAGGACACGCAAGATGTATTGCAACTGGTCTAAAATATATTTTTGATAATGAAGAATTTGATTATATTATTCCTATGGATGGTGATGGAGAAGATAGACCACAGGAAATTTCAAAATTTATTGAATTTTTTAAATATGATGACACAAATCCAATTGTTGGTGAAAGAATAAAAAGATCTGAGGGATTGGTTTTTAAAATATCATATACTATTCATAAATTAGTTACTTTTATTTTTACAGGGCATTCAATTAAATTTGGGAATTATACTTGTTTACCAAAGTCAACTGTAGAAAAAATGATAAATGAAAAAGCAACATGGAGTAGTTTTTCAGGTGCTTTAGCAAAATTAGAAAAAAATAGATCCACTATTCCATCTATAAGGGGAGAAAGATATTTTGGTCCTTCAAAAATGAGTTTCTTTAATTTAATTAAACATTCCCTATCTATTATTGCAGTATTTAAAATAAATGTGATTATCAGATCAATTTTATTTTTTTTAATTTATATTTTTTTAATTTCTGAAAATCTAAATTATGTAACTTCAATTCCTTTAATAGCAGCCTTAGCTTTGGTAATTTCTGTCTTAGCAATTTCGAAGAGAGAAAATATTGGAGAATTAAATGACTCTTTATCGAATATTGAAAATATAGAGGAAATTAAGTGAATAAAATTTTACTTACTATTTTTATGGTTTTTTCATTTTCTGGATCAGTATTTTCTGACAATCATAAAACTAATTTTAAAGATATAAAGGGATATAAGAAACAATTTCTTTCTATGTCAGAGAAAAAGGTAAATAGAATAAAAGAAGTAAAAGCTTCGGATGGTTTTCCAGTTTACGAGGGAAAAACAAGTATTCAAGTCACCGTTAATAGAGAAGATGCTGGATGTGGAAAAGGAAAAGCACAAACGACACAAATTCAATGTGACGGCAAGGGTAATAGAAGTAGACAAGAAATACACCTTGGCGAAATGAAACTAAAAAATAAAGAACATATTTTTGAATATGCAGTATACTTTGATGAAAGTTACGAACCTTTAGAGAAAGGCGCAGTAGTTATAATCGGTCAAATGCATACCGATAACAAAGCTAAAGGGTGCCATAGTTGTTGTCATTTTTGGGCTCAAGATTTTAAATATAAAGGTGAACACCATTATAGTTGGGCAAGTAAAGCGGCTTATTCATCAGAGCCTGTTATTATAGGAAAGATTGAAGACTTAAAAGGGAAGTGGACACATTTAAAATTTCATGTTCTGTGGAAGCTTGACGAAACTGGTAGATTTAAAATTTATAAAAATAACGAAGTTATAGCTGATTTAAAAAACATAAAAACTCTAGCTGATACCTGTACGGGTGGTTATATGAAGTTTGGAATTTATAGACATAGAACTATTGGTTATTGGAATTCTGATTGGGAAAGTTTACCAGATCAAAGAATATATTTGGATGGCATTATATTTAGAAAACCAAAAAAAGAAGAAAAATTTAAAAAATAGATAGAATTTAAATGATGAATATTATTCAAAAAAAACTAGAAAAATCTAAAGGCAGATTAGAAGTAAAAATAAAAGATCAAAACTTACAAAAACTTTATCAACAAGGATCTTTAAAAGCTTTGATGCCAGATTTTCATGAGAATTTAAAACAATTAATGCTTATAAACACAGCTGGAGGAATTACTAGTGGAGATGAATATGATTATGAATTTGAAATTGATAACTCCAATCTTTGTATTTCAACTCAAGCAGCAGAAAAAATTTATAGTGGTTACGGCAATCCTGCTAATCTAAAAATAAATTTAAATTTGAAAAATAATTCAACTGTATTTTGGTTACCTAAAGAATTAATTTTATTTAATAATTGTAACTTAAAAAGAAAAATAGATTTTAATTTATCCAAAGACTCAAATTTAATTCTTTGTGAAAATATTATTTTTGGACGCACTTCAATGAAAGAAATTTTTGAAAAAGGATATTTTTCAGATTTTTGGAATATTAATTTTGATGACAAACTAATTCATTCCGAAGCAGTAAATACAAATTTAATTGAGAAAAAAAATTTGAATAGCTTTTCAACATTAAATAATAATTCCGCTGTTGCGACAATTATTATTGTAGGAAAAAAATTTTTAGACAATATTGATGATTTATCTGATATTTTAACAAATAATGAAAATACTAATTCAAATTATTCTAATTGGGACAATAAATTGATCGTAAGACTTTTATCTAAAGATAGTTATAATCTTAAATTTGCAATTGATAAAATTTTGTCTTATTTTTTTGAAGGTTCAAAAATACCAAAAATATGGAATATATAAATGAAACTTACTCCTAGAGAAAAAGATAAACTTTTAATAAGTCTTGCAGCAATAGTTGCTAAAAATAGATTGTCAAAAGGTATAAAATTAAATTATCCTGAAGCAATAGCTTTAATATCAGATTTTGTAGTTGAGGGAGCTAGAGAGGGAAAAAGTGTTGCAGAACTGATGGAGGCAGGAGCTCATGTTATTAAAAAAAAGGATTGTATGGAAGGCATCTCAGATATGTTGAAAGAAGTTCAAGTAGAAGCTACTTTTCCTGATGGAACTAAATTGGTAACTGTGCACAAACCTATAAGATGACAATTATTATGAAGCCAGGTGAAATAATTTCAAATAAAGAAGAAATAGATTTAAATAAAGACTCTAAGGTTACTAAGCTTAAAATTTCTAATTCTGGAGACAGGCCAGTGCAAGTCGGAAGCCATTATCATTTTTTTGAAACAAATGAATATTTGATTTTTGATAGAGAATTATCATATGGAAAAAGATTAAATATACCATCAGGAACTGCTGTGAGATTTGAACCAGGTCAATCCAAAGATGTTGAGCTTATAGAAATAAATGGACTAAAAAAAATATATGGCTTCAATAAGAAAGTTATGGGTAATTTATAATGGTTAAAGTTTCTAGAGCAGCTTATGCAGATATGTATGGTCCTACTACTGGAGACAAAGTAAGGCTTGCGGATACTGACTTATTTATTGAGGTTGAAAATGATCTAACCATTTATGGTGAAGAGGTAAAGTTTGGTGGTGGAAAAGTAATTAGAGACGGGATGGGCCAATCACAAACTAGCAGAAAAAAGGGAGCTGCTGATACAGTTATTACTAATGCTTTAATAGTTGATGTGGATGGAATTTATAAAGCTGATGTTGGTTTAAAAGATGGAAAAATTTTTGAAATTGGCAAAGCTGGAAATCCAGATACTCAATCTAAAGTAAATATTGTTATTGGTCCAGGAACAGAGATAATTGCTGGAGAAGGAAAAATTTTAACCGCAGGAGGTTTTGATAGTCATATTCATTATATATGTCCTCAACAAATTGATGATGCCTTACACTCAGGTATCACAACTATGCTTGGAGGAGGGACTGGGCCTGCTCATGGCACACTTGCAACAACTTGCACACCAGGTCCATGGCATATCGAAAGAATGATTCAATCTGCTGATGGTTTCTCTATGAATTTAGCTTTTGCTGGTAAAGGAAATTCTTCTTTACCAGATGGCCTTCAAGAACAAATTCTTGCTGGAGCTTCAGCTCTCAAATTACATGAAGATTGGGGAACCACTCCTGCAGCAATTGATAATTGCTTGAATATTGCTGATAAAAATGATGTACAAGTTATGATTCATACAGATACTTTAAACGAAAGTGGATTTGTAGAAAATACTATAAAAGCAATAAACAAAAGAACTATTCATGCTTTTCATACAGAGGGTGCTGGTGGCGGGCATGCTCCAGATATAATTAAAGTTTGTGGAGAAGAGCATGTTATTCCCTCCTCAACAAATCCGACCAGACCATATACAGTCAATACAATAGAGGAACATTTAGACATGCTTATGGTTTGTCACCATCTCGATAAATCTATTCCAGAAGATGTAGCATTTGCTGAAAGTAGAATTAGACGAGAAACAATTGCAGCAGAAGATATTCTTCATGACATGGGGGCTTTTTCAATTATTGCATCTGATAGCCAAGCAATGGGAAGAGTTGGAGAAGTTATAATTAGGACTTGGCAAACTGCACATAAAATGAAAGTTCAAAGAGGAAGTTTACCAGAAGAAAAAGGGAATAATGATAACTTTAGAGTTAAAAGGTATTTAGCAAAATATACAATTAATCCAGCAATTGCTCATGGAATTTCAAAATATATTGGTAATATTAAAAAAAATAAACGAGCAGATTTAGTTTTATGGGACCCAGCATTTTTTGGTGCTAAACCTGAGATGATATTGATAGGAGGAAGTATAGCTTGTGCTCAAATGGGAGACCCAAACGCGTCAATTCCAACTCCACAGCCAGTATATACTAGACCAATGTTTTCATCGTTTGGAACTTCGTTAGAAAAATCTTCAGTAATTTTCACAAGCAAATTGGCCCTTGAAAAGAACTCATTAAAAAATGCAAGTATAAGAAAAGATTTATTGCCTGTTGAAAATACAAGATCTATTTCAAAAAAAGATATGATTCTAAATAATAAATGTCCAAAAATTGAGGTAAATCCAGAGACATATGAGGTAAAAGCTGATGGTGAAATAATTACTTGTGAACCAGCAAAAGAGTTACCTTTGGCACAAAGATATTTTATGTTTTAAATTATGGATAATTGTTTTTTAATCGTAAATAAAATAGCCAAAAATAAAGCAAAAGATTATATATCTTTATCTTATGATGAGAGATTTTTAAGAAGAAAAAAACTTGTTTCAGATAACGGTTTTGAATTTTTAGTAAATTTACCAGAGACAAAATCACTATCAGAAAATCAGGCATTTAGGCTTCAAAGTGGAAATTTGATTTTGATAAAAAACAAAAAAGAAAGTTTACTTGAAATAAAAGGTAAAAATTTAATACAACTGATATGGCATATAGGAAATAGGCATATGCCATGCCAAATTGAAAAAGATAGAATTTTTATTCAGTATGACGAAGTAATAAGAAAAATGATATTAAAATTAGGTGGAAAGGTTAAGAAAGTTTCAAGACCTTTTAAACCTGAGGGAGGAGCATATGGAATTGGTAGAACCCTTAACCATAAACACTAAAATTAAAAGTAAAAAAGACTTAAAACAAGCTATACAAATTCTTCAAACTTGGTTTTCACCTTCATTTCCAGTTGGAAGTTTTTCATATTCTCATGGTTTAGAGGCAATGATTAACGATAATTTTATTAAGTCAAAAGAGGATATATTGGATTATTTAAAATGTATTTTAAAACATGGAACTGGTAAAAATGATGTAATTTTAATGAAATATACTTATCAAGGAGAAGATTTAAATGAACTTGCTTTATCACTTTGTCCAAGCAAGGAAAGAAAAATTGAGTCTATTGAGATGGGAAATGCTTTTCGAAAAGTTTTAGGTGATAGTTGGGATTTTAAAATTCTTGAAAATACCGCATATCCAGTTGCAGTAGCTAAAGCAGCCAGACATTTTAATATACCACTTAACTTAACAGTAGTATCTTATCTACAATCTTTTGTGTCAAATTTAATAAATGTTTGTATTAAACATATTCCAATCGGACAAAAAATTGGACAAGACTGCATAATCAATACATATGATTTAATAAGAGAAGTAGAAAAAGAAAGTGAAACTTTAAACTTAGAAGATCTAGGTGGAATTTGTTTTAATAGTGATATCTATAGTATCAAGCATGAAAATTTGAAAATACGAATTTATAAAACATGAAAAATATAAATGGACCATTAAAAGTTGGAATAGGTGGACCTGTTGGTGCAGGAAAGACAAGTCTGACCGCTGAATTATGTAAGTTTTTATCAAATAAAATTTCTATGGCTGTAATTTCAAATGATATTTATACAAAAGAGGATGCAGAATTTTTAATGAAAGTTCAAGCCTTACCTCTTGAGCGAATTAAAGGAGTTGAAACAGGAGGTTGTCCACATACTGCGATCCGAGAAGATGCTTCAATCAATATGCTTGCTGTAGAAAACATGAAAAAAAAATTTCCTGATCTTGATTTGATTTTAATTGAGTCTGGTGGAGATAATTTAGCGGCAACTTTTAGTCCAGAATTAGTAGATCTTTCTATATATGTTATTGATGTTGGTATGGGTGGAGATATTCCCAGAAAAGGTGGTCCTGCTATCCAAAAGTCAGACCTATTAATTATTAATAAGACTGATTTAGCTCCTCATGTAGATGTTAATCTTGAGACTATGAAAGAAGACGTAAAAAAGGCTCGTAATGGCTTACCTTATATTTT
The DNA here is from genome assembly GCA_902612345.1 of uncultured Pelagibacteraceae bacterium. Taxonomy (GTDB): domain Bacteria; phylum Pseudomonadota; class Alphaproteobacteria; order Pelagibacterales; family Pelagibacteraceae; genus Pelagibacter. Next base: position 35,170 of record CACMDE010000004.1, read on the forward strand.
TTGCCAGATGAAAAAGCAAATCGGTGTTGAAGATGTTGCTAAATTTTTATTTTCATCAGGTGGACTATTGAGTTTTTGATTTAAGCTCTAATCGTTGGTAAACAATAGAAATCAGCAGTATCTATTTTAGAAGAATATTGTCTTCGCATGTTCCATCTTTTTTGAACACCTGCACTTGCAAGACTTAAGGTTGATCTTCCATATCTATAATTAGTATTATCAATAGATCTCATTAAACTATTTATCTTTTCATCTTTATCTGTTGAGAATAAATTTTTCTTTCCTTCTTCATTGGATAAACCTGTAAGCATCACACCTGCTTTCTGATATCGATATCCGTTTCTAAAAATACTATCTAAAATCGACATTGCTGCTTTAACAGTCTCAATACTATTGTTTGTTGCAATCGGAAAATCTAACGTTTTTGAATTTGAATAGTATCCAAAGTTTCTTTGGAAAGGACTTGTCCTAACAAAAACTGTAATTGCTTTTGCAACCAAAGATTCTGATCTAATTTTTTCAGATGCATTTAAACAATAATTTGCAACTGCTTCCCTTAGTTCCTGAAACTTTTCAACTCTTTTTCCGAATGATCTTGATACAACACAACTTTTTCTTTTTGACGTTGTAGTTTCTAAATTAATACAAGGAATCCCTCTTAGCTCCATTGCAGTTCTCGAGCTTAAAACATTTGAACTTTTTTTAATCCATGTATTAGATTTATTTTTAAGCTGTTTTGCATTGTAAATTCCATTTTTTTGGTAAAATTTGGTCAATTGTTTCCCAACTCCCCAAACATCATTAATTTCTACTTTCTCTAAAATTGGATCAATATTTTCAATTCCAATTAAACTAGCCACACCTGATTGTGTTTTCTTTGCAATATGATTTGCAACTTTACTTAAGGTTTTTGTTTTAGCAATCCCAATACTAGTTGGTATTCCTGTCCATTGTAAAACTGTAGCTCTAATTTCTTTTCCAACTTTTTCAACTTCTTGATCAGTAAAATTAGATAAATCTAAAAATGCCTCATCAATTGAATAAACTTCAATATCAGAATTAAATCTTTTAAGTGTTCTCATTACTCTTCTTGAAATATCACCATACAAAGAATAATTTGATGAAAAAACTTGTACATTATTTTTTATAATAATATCTTTTCCTTTAAAATAAGGCTCACCCATTTTAATACCTAAAGCTTTTGCTTCATTAGATCTTGATATTATACAGCCATCATTATTTGATAAAACAACAACAGGTTTTTTTCTTATTTTGGGATTGAATAATCTTTCACAAGAAACATAAAAAGAATTACAATCAACTAGCGCTATTTTCTTAGTACACTGAGTGGATGACATAAGTAACTACTCCCCATATAAAAATATCTTCTTCTTCATTAATTAAAATTCGATCATCAAAGTTTTTAGAGCCTGATGTTAAAAACTTTTTATCTCTTTCTTGAACTAAAGTTTTAACCACAAGTTCATCATGAACATTTGCGATAACAGTTGAATAATCTCTTGGTGTTAAACTCTTATCTACAACTAATAAATCACCATCATTAATACCCACATCAACCATTGACTTTCCTTGAACTCTGATAATGAAGGTTGCTGGAACATTTTTTATTAAGTGAACATTTAGATCTATATCCTCCTCAATATAGTCTGTTGCAGGGGATGGAAAACCCGCGCCAGCCTTGTGTAAATAGTATGGTATTGTTAGTTTCATAAATGTTCTTATTTTGTTCTCTAATATTATTATAGAAGTTATCTACTAGTGTCAATTAGGTTGTATTTTGAGTCTGTAAGTGAATCAAAAGTGAATCAAAACGAGAACATATAAACTACATATTGTGCTATTGTGGATAACTTAAACCAAGGATAGTTTAAAAATATACTAAAATGAAAAAATTTTTATCAATTATTATCTTCAATTTAATTATAGTTTCAAATTCTATGGCTACTGAGCAACTTAAATATGAGACATTAGATGTAAATGAGATTTATGAAATTAGAAAATATTCTGACCGTTTAGTTATTGAAACAAAAACGTCTAACCAAAATAGTAGCTTTAGAAAATTGTTTAATTACATTTCTGGGAGCAACGAAAAAAATCAAGAAATTAAAATGACAGCGCCCGTTACTCAAATAAAAAAAAATGGCAACATGACAATGCAATTTTACTTACCATCAGAATTTGATGAGAATAATGTACCAATTCCATCTAACTCAGAGGTAAAAGTTTTAAATATGAAAGGTGGCTATTTTGCTGCCATTACTTATTCTGGGCGAGCATCTGATAAAAATTTTATTAAATATAAAGAAATTTTGGAAAATCAATTAAAAGAAGATAAAATAACAATATTGAGCCCACCTATAAGGGCAACTTACAATTCACCCTTTACTTTACCCATGTTACGAAGAAACGAAGTAATGTTTGAAATTGAAAGAAATACATAAGGAGAAACTATGAAAAAATTATCGTGTCATTGTGGAGCAGTAGAGGCCGAGGTTAATGTACCTGAAAAATTTGAAAAGGTAATGAGGTGTAATTGTTCAATATGTAAAAGAAAAGGATATGTGATGTCACCAGTTGGTGAAAATGATATGAAAATTATAAAAGGCGAAGATAAGTTAACTTTGTATCAATACTATACAAATACAGCTAAACATTTTTTTTGTTCAATTTGTGGAATCTTTACTCATACAAGGCCACGAATTAATCCGAAACTTTATATGATAAATATAGCATGTATTGAAGGAGTTGATCCTTTTGAGTATGAAAATGTTTTAGTAAACGATGGCAATAATCATCCACTAGATCAAAAAAAATAATCTATTTATGATATCTGAAGAAAATTGTTATCAAAAAGTAAAATCTAAATGTTTCAAATTCATTTTTTCACAAGAAACTAAAGAAAATAAGTTTAAAAATAAAGATAGAATGCTAAAGAAATTTTTAATTCCTTTTTGTTTTTGGATTAAGTCAAAAGTTAACGAAAAAAAACCTTTCATTCTAGGTCTGGCAGGTGGTCAAGGAACTGGTAAAACTACAGTGACATCAATTGTTACAATTATATTAACAAAATATTTTAACTTAAAAGTATTTAAGATTTCAATTGATGACTTTTACAAAACCAGAAAAGAAAGATCAATCTTATCGAAAAAAATACATCCTTTACTTATGACTAGAGGTGTTCCTGGTACTCATGACACTAAAATAATTTCAAAATTTTTTAAGGGAGTTAAAAAAAATAAATTTACAAAAATTAGTGTTCCAAAATTTGATAAATCTGTGGATGATAGGTCTTCAAAAAGTAAATGGTATAAAGTTAGTTTAAAACCAGATGTAATTATTCTAGAAGGTTGGTGCGTAGGTGCTAGAGCTCAAAGTACAAATCAAATAAAAAAACCAATTAACTCATTAGAAAGAACAAAGGATTATGATTTAAAATGGAGAAAATTTGTAAATTTAAAACTTCAGAGAGAATATAAAAAAATATTTTCTCAACTAAACTCTTTAATTTATTTAAAAGCAAAAAATTTTAAAATTCTTCAGCAATGGAGAATAAAGCAAGAAAAGAAATTGTGGCTTAATTCAAAAAAGAAAAAAAACCTTAAAATTATGAGCAAAGGTGATGTAATTAATTTTATGCAAACTTACCAAAGAATTACTCAAAATATGTTTAAAGACGCGCCAAAATATGCCTCGATTATTTTTAAATTAGACAGTAAACATCAGATCAATTCAGCTACTTATAAAAAAAAATGAAAAATACAATTGCCGCAATACTTATAACATTATTATTTTTTGGAAATGCTTCTGCACAAACGATTTTGCAGGCTTTAAAAGAAGCATATAGTAGTAATGTTGAATTAAACGCAGAAAGAGAAAATTTAATTGTATCTGAACAAGATTTAAAAATTATTAAAAGTGAATATCTTCCAAGTGCCACAATAACAACTTCAAAAAGTCAAGAAGATACAAATAAACTTACAAATCAATCTGGCGGAAATGCATCTATTAGTGATGTAGATCCGTTATCAACCTCAATTAAATTAGAACAAACCTTAATTGATTTTGGAAGAGGTGCTGATTATCAAAAGAAAAAAATAGGAATTGATTTAGCTAAAGAAAAATTACTAAAAAAGGAACAAGAAATATTATATAAAGCAATCGAGGCTTATTCTGGTTTAGTAGCAGCAAAAGAAAAAGAGGAAATTAATAGAAAAAATGTTGAACTAAAAATATCTCAATTGGAAACCGATAAAATTAGATTAGAAAGAGGAGAGGTTAAATTATCTGATGTTGCACAATCAGAATCTTCACTAGCAGGTGCAAAAGCAAAATACATTCAATCTCAAAATGAATTTGTGACTAGTAAATTAAAATATGAGAATGTAATTGGAAGGGTAGATGTAAATACTTTACAGAAATCAATACAAGCTATTGTAAATATTCCAATAAGTTTAGAAAGTGCTATTGAATTATCAAAAACAAATAATCATGATGTTAAAATTGCTGAACTAGAACTTAAGCAGGCTGAAAAAGATATTACAATTGCAAAATCAGATTTAGCGCCAACAGCAAGCTTATCTCTTGAAAGATCTTATACTGAAGATCTGAGTACTACTTATGATGAAAGAGAAAAAGATGTTTTAAAAGCAACAGTTAGTTGGCCGTTTTATTCTGGAGGAAAAAAATTTGCGATAATAGATAAAAATCAAAGTATTAAACTAAGGCAAAGATTACTTTTAGATAATGAAATTAAAAATAATTTAACTGAAGTTACAAGCGCCTGGGCCAATCTTCAATCATCTGAAAGTTTTTTAAATTCTGTGAGATCACAAGTTAAAGCAGCTGAAATCGCAAATGAAGGAATTACAGCTGAATATCTAAGTGGAGCAGGATCAAGATCGACTTTAGATGTAATTCAGTCCAACTCTTTGTTATTAAATGCTCAAATCTCATTAGCTAATTCAGAGAGAAATTATCTCCTGGCTCAGTACAATCTCCTAAAATCAATTGGCTTACTTACTAGTAGCTACTTAAACCTTAAGTAAATCAACGTTTTTTAACTAAAAAAATATTTATATTGCAAATGAGAACAAAAGTAGTACATAATAAATTATGATTCGACTGTTAAAAAACGTAAAAAAAGAGGAAAAAAATGACGAAAAATAACTTAAAAGTGGTGAAATCCACAAAAGATAAAGAATTGGAAAATAAAGAAAAAAATAAAGCTTTAGACGCAGCAATAAGCCAAATTACTGATAATTTTGGAAAAGGCTCTGTAATGAAGCTTGGTCAACAAAAAGCTATGGATGTAGAGTCAGTTTCTACAGGATCTTTAAGTTTAGATTTGGCATTAGGAATTGGTGGACTTCCAAAAGGAAGAATTATTGAAATTTATGGACCAGAGTCATCTGGAAAAACAACATTAGCGTTACAAGTAGTTGCTGAGGCTCAAAAAGCAGGCGGTATTTGTGGCTTTGTTGATGCAGAGCATGCTTTAGATCCAGTTTATGCTAAAAAATTAGGCGTAGATACTGAAGAGTTATTAATTTCCCAACCAGATACTGGTGAACAAGCGCTAGAAATCACTGATACTTTAATTAAATCAGGTTCAATGTCAGTACTTGTTGTTGACTCTGTAGCGGCGTTAACTCCAAGAGCTGAAATAGAAGGTGATATGGGAGATCATCATGTTGGTCTTCAAGCAAGATTAATGAGTCAAGCTTTAAGAAAGCTAACAGGCTCAATTTCACGAACAAATACAATGGTTATTTTCATTAACCAAATAAGAATGAAAATTGGCGTTATGTTCGGTAGCCCGGAAACTACATCAGGTGGTAACTCTTTAAAATTCTATTCTTCTGTTAGAATGGATATTAGAAGAACTGGAGCAATTAAAGATAAAGATGAAGTAATTGGAAACACAACAAGAGTAAAAGTTGTGAAAAATAAAGTTGCACCACCATTTAAAGTTGTTGAATTTGACTTAATGTATGGAAAAGGAATTAGCAAAACAGGTGAGTTGATTGATTTAGGCGTTAAAGCTGAAATAGTTGAAAAATCAGGTGCTTGGTATGCTTATAAAGGTGAAAAAATTGGCCAAGGCAAAGAAAATGCAAAACTTTATCTTGAACAAAATCCAAAAGCAGCTGCTGAAATTGAAATGACCATAAGAGAAAAAGCAGGATTGATATCCAAAAAAATAGAAGGAAATCCTATCGAAAAAGAAAAAGTAGTACCTGCTGAAGAAGAAGCACCTTCCAAAAAAAATTAGCAGATAACTTTTAGTTGTTTAAAAGGGCGCTCGAAAGGGCGCCTTTTTCCCATATAGATATATAGACATAGAAAAAAAAAGCTGTATTTTTAGAGAATATGGCAAAAACACTAAATGAAATAAGAACTACTTTTCTAAAGTATTTTGAAAAAAATAATCACACTATTGTGGAGTCTAGTAATTTAGTTCCTAATAATGACCCTACATTGATGTTTGCTAATTCAGGAATGGTCCAGTTCAAAAATGTATTCACAGGACTTGAGAAAAGAGATTATGTTCGTGCAACTACCTCACAAAAATGTGTTAGAGCTGGTGGAAAACACAATGATTTAGAAAATGTTGGGTATACACCTAGACACCATACGTTCTTTGAAATGCTTGGTAATTTTTCATTTGGCGATTATTTTAAAGATCAAGCAATAGAACTAGCATGGAATTTAGTTACTAAAGATTTTGGGATTGATAAAAATAGGCTTTATGTAACAGTTTTTAATGAAGATGATGAAGCATTTAACTTTTGGAAAAAAATTGCAGGCTTAAGTGAAAACAAGATAATTAGAATACCAACCTCAGATAATTTTTGGTCGATGGGGGAAACTGGTCCATGCGGCCCTTGTTCTGAAATCTTTTTTGATCATGGAGATAAGTTAAAAGGTGGTTTGCCAGGTACAAAAGATCAAGATGGCGATCGTTACATAGAAATATGGAATCTCGTATTTATGCAGTTCGAGCAGATTACAAAAGATAAAAGAATTAATTTACCAAAACCATCTGTAGATACTGGAATGGGTTTAGAGAGAATTGCAGCCTTGTTACAAGGAACTCACGACAACTATGAAACAGATCATTTTAAAAAAATTATAAGTGCTACATCTGAAGCTGTTAAAAAGAAGCCAGATCAAAATAATTTATCAAGTTTTAGAGTTATAGCTGACCATTTAAGAGCAAGCTCATTTCTAATTGCCGAAGGAGTTTTGCCTTCAAACGAAGGAAGAGGATATGTTCTTAGAAGAATAATGCGAAGAGGAATGAGACACTCCCATCTACTTGGATCTAAAGAACCAATTTTTTATAATATTTTTAAAACATTAATGGATGAGATGGCTGGAAACTATCCAGAACTCAAAAGAGCAGAAGCTTTAATTAAAGAAACTTTAAAAATGGAAGAGGAAAAATTTTTAGTTCTTCTTGAAAGGGGAATGAAAATACTAGATGAAGAAATTATAAAAATAGATAAAGTTTTACCAGGTGAAGTTGCTTTTAAACTTTATGACACTTATGGATTTCCTTTAGATTTAACTCAAGACATTTTAAAAAATAAATCACTAGAAATAGATAATAAAAAATTTGATGACCTAATGAAACAAAGCAGGGAACTAGCAAAGAAAAATTGGAAAGGTTCTGGAGATAGCGCGGTTGATGATATTTGGTTTGCAATTAGAGACAAATTGGGGGCAACTGAGTTTCTTGGGTATGAAACTGATCAAGCAGAGGGAGTTGTTAAATCTCTTTTAAAAAACAACAAACAAGTTGAGTCTTTAAAATCAGGAGATGAAGGTATGATTATTTTAAATCAAACACCTTTTTATGGAGAATCTGGAGGACAAGTAGGTGACACAGGAGAAATAAGCTCAAATAATTGTAAATTTGAAGTTTCAGATGTTCAGAAAAAATTAGGAGATCTGTTTGTTCACTATGGAAAAGTAATTTCTGGTGAAATTAAAATAAATGAAAGTGTTGAATTAAAAATTGATGTTGATCGAAGAGAAAATATAAGAGCCTATCATTCAGCGACACATTTACTACATGAGTCATTGAGAAGAGTTTTAGGAACTCATGTGACACAAAAAGGATCTTTAGTTGATGCAGATAGACTAAGATTTGACTTTAGTCATATGAAGCCAATCACAAATGATGAAATAGATAAAATAGAGAATTATGTTAACTCAATGGTTGACACAAAATCAGATGTAAAAACAAGGCTAATGACGCCTAAGGAAGCAGTAGATAATGGTGCATTAGCATTATTTGGAGAAAAATATGGTGAAGAAGTGAGAGTTTTATCAATGGGAAATGAAAAAAATAATTATTTTTCTACAGAGCTATGTGGAGGAACGCATGTGAGGAATACAGGTGATATTGGTAAGTTTAAAATAATAAGTCAATCATCTATTGCGGCAGGAGTAAGAAGAGTAGAGGCGTTAAGAGAAAAGCAATTAGATAATTATTTAATAAATAAACAAGAAACTCATCAATCCAATATTCAAAAAAATGAAAAAATCATAGATGAATTGTCAAATAAAATTATCAAATCAGGAATTAAACCAATTCTTGATAAAGATGATAAATTAGAATTAATCAAATCTCTTACAAAACAACTAGAAAATATAAATATTCAAAACGTCCTAAATGACAAGTCAAAAAATATAATTTGCGACGATACTATAAAAAATATTAATGTTAGATTTCAGAGAATATATGATTTACCTTTAAAAGAATTAAGAAAACTAGTCGACAAGGGTAAAAAAGAATTAAAAGAAGGAATCGTAATTATTTTTGCTAGTAATGAAAATAAAGTTGGTTTAGCTGTCGGTATTACCGAAGGACTTACAATTAAATATGATTCTGTTCAATTTGTTCAAGCAGGATCCAAAATTATTGGAGGAACCGGAGGTGGAGGAAGACCAGATTTTGCTCAAGCGGGTGGAAATGATGAAAATAAAATAAATGAGGCCTTTTCTAAATTAAAATCTTTAATTTAATTTATTTTTTAACCTACCATCTAATTCATCTAGGAATTGGCTGGTATTTAAAAATTTGGTAGATGCACTTAATAAAATTGCTAAATCTTTTGTCATTAAGCCATCTTCCACAGAATCGATACAAACTTTTTCTAGCGTTTCAGAAAATTTAATTAATTCATTGTTATTGTCCAATTTTCCTCTATGAGCTAAGCCTCTTGTCCAAGCAAAAATAGATGCTATAGGATTAGTTGAGGTTTCCTTTCCTTGTTGATGCATTCTATAGTGTCTAGTAACAGTACCATGTGCCGCTTCAGCTTCCATCGTTTTTCCATCTGGCGCCAATAATACACTTGTCATTAATCCTAACGAACCATATCCTTGAGCAACTGTATCTGACTGAACATCTCCATCGTAATTTTTACATGCCCATATATATTTTCCACTCCATTTCATAGCACATGCCACCATGTCATCAATCAATCGATGTTCATAAGTAATTTTATTTTTTTCAAATTCTTCTCTAAATTCCTCTTTAAATACTTTTTCAAAAATATCCTTAAACCTTCCATCATATTTTTTTAAAATTGTGTTTTTAGTAGATAGGTATACTGGCCATTTTTTAATTAATCCATAATTTAGACAAGACCTAGCAAAATCTTCTATAGATTTGTCCAAATTATACATAGATAGAGCAACACCAGGCCCATTAAAATCAAATACTTCAAATTTTTTTTCATCTTTACCATCTGTTGAAGTCCACTTAAGTTCTAATTTACCTTTTCCAGGTACTAAAAAGTCAGTTGCTCTGTATTGATCTCCAAAAGCATGTCTACCAATAACAACAGGATCAGTCCATGAGGGAACAAGTTTTGGAATATTTTTACAAATTATTGGTTCTCTAAATACTGTTCCACCAATAATATTTCTTATTGTTCCATTGGGCGATCGCCACATTTTTTTTAATTTAAATTCTTTTACTCTGGCTTCGTCTGGTGTAATTGTTGCACACTTAATTCCAACACCAATTTTTTTTATAGCATTAGCACTATCAACAGTAATTTGATCGTTTGTTTTATCTCTACTTTCCATGCCAAGATCGTAATATTCGATACCAATGTCTAGATAAGGAAGGATCAGTTTATTCTTAATAAATTCCCAAATAACTCGGGTCATTTCATCGCCATCTAATTCGACGACAGGGTTTTTGACCTTAATTTTGCTCATATTTTAGGTATATCTTTTAATAGACAGTGATTTATATACATGTTTAAAAAAAATTAGCAATAAAGGTTATGATTAGTAAAGTCTTTCCAAAAATACACGCTGAGGGATATAAGTTTATAGTTATATTCGGATTAGTGACATTGGTATTATATTTTATTAGTTCTTTTCTAGGATTAATAGGTTTAGTGTTAACTATCTGGTGTTATTATTTCTTTAGAGACCCAGAAAGAAAATCAATTAATAGCGAAGATTATCTTGTTAGCCCAGCTGATGGTGAGATAATAAAAGTTGAAGAAGTTAATGGACCAAAAGAATTAGGTTTAGAAAATAAAAAAATGACAAAAATTAGTGTTTTCATGAATGTATTTGATTGTCATGTAAATAGATCTCCATGTTCTGGTTCAATTTCAGAAATAAATTATGTAGCAGGAAAATTTATTAATGCTTCTATGGATAAAGCTAGCGAAGATAATGAAAGATGTTACTACAAAATTAAAAACTCTTTTGGTGAGGATGTAATTGTAGTTCAAATAGCGGGTCTAATTGCGAGAAGAATTGTGACTGAATGTTCTAAGGATGATGTTATTCAGCAAGGATCAAGAATTGGCATGATTAGATTTGGAAGTAGAGCAGATATATATTTTGAGAATTATAAACCTCTTGTTAAGTTAGAGCAAAGATCGTTAGCAGGAGAAACATTGCTAGCAAAAAGATAAATGGAAACAAAAAAAAATTTTAAAATTATACCACCAAGAAATCCAAGAGTATTATTACCTAATATTTTTACTTTAGTAGGTGTTTGTATTGGACTTACATCAATTAAATTTGCTTTTGATGGCAGATTTGAAATGGCAGTTATAGCAATTATTGTTGCAGGTATCATTGATGGCTTAGATGGAAGAATCGCAAGATTAATTGGTGGAGCATCAAAAGTTGGAAAAGAATTAGACTCACTTACAGATGTAATTAGTTTTGGTGTTGCGCCCGCATTTATTATGTATTTTTTTGTTATGAAAGATTTGGGGAGAGTAGGTTGGTTAATTTCATTAATTTATGTTATTTGTGTAGCATTGAGGCTAGCAAGATTTAATGTAAGTTCCAATGCAGGACCATCCTGGAAAGATAATTTTTTTGAAGGGGTGCCCTCACCAGCAGGAGGCATTTTAGTTTTAATACCATTAATATATAGTTTTAGTGAAATTCAATTTTTTAACTTAAATTATAATATATTCGTTCCAATTTTATTTTTAACTATATCTGTGCTTTTAATAAGTAAAATTCCAACATATTCACTAAAGAAAATTGTAGTTAAAAGAAGTATCACAATATTTTTATTGTTTGGTATAGTATTGTTTTTTGGCTTACTGCTTATCTTTACATTTAACACTATTTTAATTTCAGCTTTAATATATCTTTTGATTATACCTATAAGTTCAATGCATTATCTTTCATTAAAGAAAAAATTTTCGACACAATTTGATGATAGTGATGATCATGAAGATATACTTTAATGAAAGAAAATACGATAGTTTCACTAGCCGATTCAAATTATTTTGAACTTTTAAATGAATTAATTGATTCAATTAAAAAATTTGATCAATCAAAATCTATTGCTATTTGTATACTTGATGCTGGACTAACAGAAGAACAAAAAAAAATATTGTCAGTAAAAGTTGATGAAATAAAAAATGCAGAATGGGATATTGAAGTACCCGGATTTAAAGTTAGAGGAAAAGAATGGTTAAAAAGCCAAGTTTCAAGAGCTTTTCTGCCTAATTATTTCCCAAAGTATAAAAAGTATTTATGGATTGATTGCGATGCTTGGGTTCAAGAGTGGTCATCAGTTGAACTATATTTTAAAGCATGTAGAGAGGGCAAACTTGGTATTACTCAAACTATGGCTCCTGGTTATAGAATAATGTCAAAAGTAAAATGGCTCTTTGGCAAATTAGCAGTAATAAAATCTCAAAACTTTAAGCATGCTATTAGTTCTAAAATTGGAATTGAAAAAGCTAGAAAATTAGCTTTCGCCCCCCATATTAACATTGGTGTCTTTTCTTTAGAAAAAGATTCAAAATGTTGGGGTGTTTGGCAGGAAAATTTAAAACAAACTTTAAGTGCGGGTCAAATATTTGGTTCTGAAGGATTGGCAATAAATATGAGTGTTTATATAGATAAAGTTGAAACAGAATTTTTGCCTATAAACTGTAATTGGATTGCTAGTAATTTACTGCCAAAATTTGATGAAAATAAAAGTAAATTTGTAGAACCATTTCTACCCAATCTTCCAATAGGAATAATGCATCTTGCAGCTGGTATTTGGAGCGATGGAAAAGATATGAGAATAGACAAGTCTGTCAAAGTAGATATCGTAACATTGGGTAAAAATAAAGTGTCAAAAAGTCTAAGGTATTTGTCTAATTGAAAAAAAACAAAATATCAAAAGAGTGGATCAATCGACAACACAGAGATATTTACGTTAAAAAATCAAAACAGGAAGGTTTTAGGTCAAGAGCAGTTTATAAATTACAAGAAATCAACGATAAACATAAAGTTCTTAAAAATGGTTTATCAGTAATTGATTTAGGAGCTGCACCAGGAGGATGGTCACAATTTGTAATTCAGAAATATAAAAAATGTAAACTGCTGTCTATAGATTTAAAAGAAATGGAGCCAATTGGTAATTCATATCAAATTATTGGAGATTTTAATGAAGAAAGTGCAAAAGAAAAAATTATAACTTATTTCAATGAAAAAGTTGATCTTGTGATGTCTGACATGGCTGTAAATACTTCAGGAAATAAAAATTTAGACTCTGTTGTCACAGGTGAATTATGTTTAGAGGCTTTAAGATTTGCTAAAGACCAACTTAAACCAAGCGGTTCTTTTGTATCAAAAATATTCATGGGATCTACATTTAATGAAATTTTAGGTGAGGCAAAATTGACCTTTAAAGAAATAAATATTTATAAACCACCATCAAGCAGAAAAGAGTCAAAAGAAAGTTTCATAATTTGTAAAAAATTAAGATAGACCACTTTTATTTATAAAAGAATCGTATATAAAAGATTATGGATCCTATCAAAGAAGCACTTACATTTGACGATGTAACACTAGCCCCCAAATATTCTGAGGTCCTGCCGTCTGATGTTAATACCAGTATAAAACTTACTAAAAATATTAAACTTAAAGTTCCATTATTATCTTCAGCAATGGATACTGTCACAGAATCAAAAATGTGTATTGCGATAGCGAAGGCCGGCGGAATAGGAGTTATTCATAGAAATTTAGATATAATGACACAAGTAGCTGAAATAAGAAAAGTTAAAAAACATAAATTATTAGTGGGTGCCGCTGTTGGAGCTGGGATAAATGAATTTGAGAGAGCAAAAAAAGTTTTAAAAGAAAATATTGATTTGATTGTCGTTGATACAGCTCATGGACATACAAAAAAAGTTGCAGACATAATAAAAAAAATAAAAAAAATTAAACCTAAAAAAACTGCATTATGTGCGGGTAATATTGCAACTGCAGAAGCCGCAAAATTTTTAATTAAATTAGGTGTTGATATTATAAAAGTTGGTATTGGACCAGGATCAATTTGTACAACAAGATTAGTTGCAGGAATTGGCGTTCCACAGTTAAGTGCAATTTTAAATGTAAGAAGTGGTTTAAAAAAAAGAAAAACAGTAATAATCGCTGATGGTGGAATTAAGTTTTCAGGTGATATTGCAAAAGCCTTATCTGCTGGTGCAGATGCTGTAATGATAGGGTCCTTGTTTGCAGGTACAGATGAGGCGCCAGGGAAGGTTATTAAAAAGAATGGAAAATTATTTAAAAGTTTTAGAGGTATGGGGTCTATTGGAGCAATGAATAAAGGTTCAGCTGATCGATATTTTCAAAAAAAACAAAATGATAGTTCAAAATATGTTCCTGAGGGAGTTGAAGGTTTTATAAAATATAAAGGGTCAGTTTTAAAAATTATCTACAAATTAGTTGGAGGGTTGAGATCATCCATGGGTTATTTAGGTTGTAAACAAATAAAGAATCTTAAAAATAAACCAAAATTTGTTAAAATAACGAAAGCTGGTTTTTACGAAAGTATGGTACATAATATTGATAAAGTAATTAGATAAATGATAAAAAATTTTTTTATAACATTAATATTAGGTTTATTCCTAATTAGTAATTCATATTCAAAAGGAAGTTTTTATAATGAGGCTAAAAAACTTTTTGATAAGGAAAAATATGAGGAGTCAAAATTTTTATTTCAAAGAAATATTGTTTTTAATCCAAAAGAAGCTGCATCATATTTATATTTAGCTAAAATTTTCAAAATAGAGGAAAATCTTAAAGAAGAAGAAAAAAATCTAAATACAACTCTTTTGTTGGATCCAAAGAACGAAGAGGCTATTTATCTTTTAATGGATATTGAAATAGAGAGATCAAATTTTGCTAAAGTAAAAGATCTAAAAGAAAATTTTGAAAAAGTATGTTCAAAATTGTGTCCAAAAATTTCTTCTATAAATGAGAAATTGAAAAATTTTGATACACAAAATGAATCTTAAAGACGACCTGTCTAAAATCTTGATCATAGATTTTGGTTCACAATTTACACAACTTATTGCTAGAAGAGTAAGGGAATTTGGTATTTATTCTGAAATCATTAGTCATAAAAAAATAAGTTCAAAACTAGATAAAAATCGTATAAGTGGAATAATTTTATCTGGAGGTCCTTTAAACGTTTACCAATCGAAAAAAGTAAAATTTAACAAAGCAATATTTAAATGGAACAAGCCAATCCTTGGAATTTGTTTCGGACATCAAGTAATTTCAAAAGAACTTGGAGGGAAAGTCAAACAAGCTAAATATAGAGAGTTTGGTTTAGCAAAGCTAAAAAGATTAAATAAAAGCAAGCTGGTAAATAATTTTTTTAACAAAAGTGGAATAAATAATGTCTGGATGAGTCATGCTGATGAAGTTACAAAATTAGCAAAAGGATTTAGAGTTATTGCAGAAACAAACACATCGAAGTTTTCAATAATAGAAAATAAGTTAAAAAATTTTTATGGAATTCAATTTCATCCAGAGGTATCGCATACAGAAAAGGGGAAAGTCATAATCAAAAATTTTATTTTTTCTATTTGTAAAATGAAAAGAAATTGGACATCAAAAAATCAAAAACATATATTAATTAAAGAAGTAAAACAAAAGATAGGAAAATCAAAAGTTATTTGCGCTTTATCTGGAGGGGTTGATAGTAGCGTAGTTGCTAAGTTAATTCATAACGCTATAGGCAAGCAACTTACGTGTATTTTTGTAAATACAGGTTTATTAAGAAAAAATGAAGAATTAGAAGTTGTAAAAACATTTAAGAAGAAATTTAAAATTAATTTAATTTATGTTGATGCTAAAAAATTATTTTTAAATAAACTAAAAAATATTAAAGATCCTGAAAAAAAAAGGAAGATCATTGGAAATTTATTTATTAAGATTTTTGAAAAATATGCGAAAAAAATTAAAAATGTTAACTTTTTAGCTCAAGGAACTCTTTACCCAGATTTAATTGAAAGTAAATCAGTAACGGGAAGTCAAACATCTAAAATTAAATCCCATCATAATGTTGGTGGATTGCCAAAAAAAATGAAACTAAAATTGGTTGAACCTTTGAAACTCTTATTTAAAGACGAAGTGAGAAAATTAGGTTTAGAGCTTAAACTGTCAAAAGAAATTGTATTAAGGCATCCTTTTCCTGGTCCAGGCTTAGCGATAAGAATGCCAGGTGAGATTACAGAAAATAAAATTAATATTTTGAAGGAAGCGGATAGTATTTTCATAAATTCTTTGAGAGAGTACAAATTATATAACAAGATATGGCAAGCTTATGCAGCGATTCTCCCAGTTAAAACAGTTGGTGTGATGGGTGATAATCGAACCTATGAATTTATGTGCTTACTAAGAGCTATAACATCAGAAGATGGTATGACAGCTGACTTTTTTAATTTTTCAAAAGATTTTATGCAGCTTGTTTCAAATAAAATAATTAATAATATAAAAGGTATTAATAGAGTGGTCTACGATATAACTTCTAAACCACCAAGTACAATAGAATTAGAATAATGAAAAATAAAATAAAAAAAATAATTGAAAAAAAAAGTAAATCTAAAATAGTATGCTTAACAGCTTATTCAAAAAATATTGCTCAAATATTAGATAATCATGCAGATATTGTTTTAGTGGGAGACTCACTTGGATCAGTTCTTTATAATTATGATACTACTAGAAAAGTAAATTTAAAAATGATGATTGAGCATACAAAAAGTGTAAGAATGGGTATCAAAAAAAGTCTTTTAGTAATCGATCTTCCTTACAAAACTTATCGAAACAAATCAGAAGCTCTAAAAAATTCTAAAATAGCATTAAAAGAAACAAAATGTGATGCTGTAAAGATTGAGGGAGGAGCTAGAGTCAAAGAAATAGTTCATCATTTAGTAAAAAATAAAATACCAGTATTAGGGCATATAGGCATTACTCCACAAACTGTTAAAGGAAAGTTCAAGTCAAAAGGTAGGAGTGAAATAGAAAAGAACAAATTAATAAGGGATGCGCGTGCATTAGAGGATAGTGGCGCCTTCGGTATAGTTTTAGAATGTGTTTATAGTGATATATCAAAAAAAATTACAAATTTAATTAATATCCCAACAATTGGAATAGGCGCTTCAGTAAATTGTGATGGTCAAGTTTTGGTAACTGATGATATTTTGGGATTAACTAACGCCAAAATTAAGTTTGTAAAAAAATATACAAATATTAAAAAGGTAATTAAATCTGCTGTATTGAAGTTTAAAAAGGAAGTAAAATCAAGCAAGTATCCAACAAAAAGATATTCATATTAGAAGTATTTTAAAAATTGCTCATTTATTTTCAATATCTCTAGATCTGCAAGTCCACCTATTACTAACTGCAAAGCTACAATTAAAATAAAACCAAGACCCACATATGCGATCCATAAATGTTTTTGAATATAATTTGCTAAATATGTAGCTAGAGCACCTGTTAATATTACAGATAATACAAGACCAAATATCATGTATTCAAAATTACCTTTAGACGCTCCAACTACCCCAATTACGTTATCAAAGCTAATCGTAATATCAGCAAATAAAACTTTATATACACTTTGAATGTAAGAAGGCTCATTAGATTTTTTAGTTGGAGACTTAATTTTTTTTATCTCAAATAAGTCTTTTCTTAAGTCGTTTACAATCCAAATTAAAAGTAATCCACCTAGAATTTTAATAAAATAAAATTTAAATAAATAAGTAGCAAATAAAGCAAACAAAATTTTAAAGATTAATGCTCCACCAACTCCCCACAAAATTATTTGTCTTCTATTTTTGGGAACAAAATTTGCGGCAATTAATCCAATTATGATTGCATTATCAGCAGCTAAAATTATATCTATAAATATAATTTGTGTAATTATAACAAGTTCTTCAACCAAAGTTCTTTATTAATACTTAGATTTTTTCTTTCCTTCAATAATTTCTTTGAGTTCTTCAAATTCTTTACAATTACAATTTTTCAGTATATTCAGACGTTTTTTGGCTAGTTCCATTCTTCCCGTTGCAACATATAATTCTCCCAAGTATTCATTAATTCCAATATGATTGGGTTCTATTGCAAGACCTTCTAAATAATATTTTTCTCCAGTTTCAAAATCACCAAGTTTCCTTGTAGTAAAACCTAAATAATTTAAAGTGTCTGCTTTGTTAGGAATTTCTGCATTTGATGCAATTAAAAGTTTTTGCGCCTTTTGATATCTTTTTTGAGCTTTATCAGTTTTACCTTTTTCCTCATATTTTTTTGCTTGCTTTACATATTTAATAGCTTTTTCATAATCAGTTTTCGTAGTACTGCTGTCACTACTAGAACCAGCTGAAAAAGAAGGTTGAATAAATGTTAAAACGAGCAAACTTGCTATTAATAAATTTTTCATAATTGTTTAAATTTCTCCATCTTGTTTAATGGTTTAAGTATTAATCCATTTTTAACTAAATTATCTTTAATAGACTTTGCAGTCTCTAATGAACTAATATTGTCTCCATGTATACATATAGAGTCTATTTCACAAGGTATCTGCTTCCCGGAGAGACAATTTATCGCTTGGTTTTTAACCATACTTAAAACATGCTTTTTGGCTTGCTCTGGGTCTGTAATTAAGGCATTTGGGTTAGATCTTGATACAAGATTCCCATTGTCCTCGTAATTTCTATCTGCAAATATTTCACAAGCTATTTTCATATTTAGTTTTTTTGCAGCTGTTTCCATTTTAGACCCAGTCGGGACAAGATAAATTATATTTTTACCAATTTCATTTACCGCTTTAGCCAAAACTAAAGCTAACTCCAAGTCCTCACAGGCCATATTATTTAATGCACCATGAGGTTTAATATGCGTCACGTTTTCATTATGTTTAAATGCAATTCTTTGAAGTATTTCATATTGATCAATTATTAATTTTCTTATTTCAGAAGAAGATAAATTCATTCTTTTTCTGCCAAAGTTTTCTGGATCATTAAATGATGGATGTGCACCAATACTAACATTATTTTCTTTTGATATTTTTACAACCTGATCCATAGTTTCCTCATCACCAGCATGATACCCGCAAGCTACACTAGCAGAATTGACAATACCTAAAAGAAAGGGATCATTTTCGTTATTATGGAGCTTCGATTTTTCTCCTAAATCACAGTTGATATTAATTTCCATAGCTTTTAAAAATTCATTATAACATAGGATGATTAAAAATATATTAAATCTTGGGGATGCGTCGGTTTATTGTGACTTTGGCAAAGATGTTAATAAAGAAATAAATAATAATGTAATAAACTACTTTAATAATTTAAAGGATAAAAATATTGAAGGAATTACAAATATTACACCATCATATAATAAGTTGATTATATCTTTTGATTTAGATGTTACAAATTTTTTTAAAGTAAAGAAAATAATCGAAAATTTAGAAATCAAAAAGGAAAATGAAAACAAAAAAAAATTAATTGAAATACCAATATGTAGTGAAAAAAAATTTACACTAGATCATAATAGGTTAGAAAAAGCTCTTAAAATTAAATTTGACAAAATATTAGAAATTTTTTTTAGTAAAAAATATTTTTGTTATATGACTGGTTTTATTGCGGGCATGCCTTTTTTAGGAGATATAAGTGATAAACTTAGGGCAAAAAGACTAGAGACACCTAGGGTAAAAGTTCCGAAAGGATCTATAGGATTAACAGAACAGTTTTGCAATATTTATACCTATGAAAGTCCAGGTGGATGGAATATTATAGGCAATACTCCTTTAGAAATTTTCAATAAAAATAATCAAAAAAATCCTGCTTTAATTAATCCAGGAGATACAGTTAAATTTAAACAAATAACACAAGATGAATATGATAAAATCAAAAAATAGTTATTTCGAAATTGAGAGGGCGGGGATAAATACAACGTTTCAAGACTTAGGAAGACAAAATCTTAATCATATTGGCATTCCAGTAAGTGGAGCAATGGATAAAAGAAACTATATACTTGCAAATGCTTTGTTAAAAAAGGATTTAAATTCACCTGTTATTGAATTTGCTTATCAAGGTCCATTATTAAAATATAAAGGTGAGGAAATATTTATTGTACTTACAGGAAATGTTAAATTTCAAATTGTAAGAGAAAATAAAAAAAAAATAATTGGTGAACCATACCATGTATATCTTATCCAAAATAATGATCAAATTGATATACAATCTACAAACAAATCAGTTTATGGTTATATTTCAATCAGCGAAGATTTTATTCTGGATAAAACCTGGGGCAGTTATTCAATAAATACAAAAGCAAAAATTGGTTCAAATAACGGGGAAAAATTATCTAATAATCAAAAAATTGATATCGATCATAAAAAAAAAAAATTAACAATAACTAATTTAAATTATGTAAATTCTAAAATTCAGTATATAAGAGTTTTAAAATCAATAAACTTTGATTTTTTTTCTGAAAAATCAAAAAATATTTTTTTTAATAAAGAGTTCAAGGTTACAAAGTTATCTGACAGGATGGGCATGAGATTAGAAGGTCAAGTTTTAGAAAATGTTTTTAACTCAAATATTAAATCTGAAGGTCTAGTAAAAGGAGTAATCCAAGTTCCAAGCGATGGTAATCCAATAATTATGCTCTCTGATCACGGTACAATAGGTGGTTATCCAAAAATTGCAAATGTGATTAGTGCAGATTTTGATAAACTTGTTCAAATGATACCAGGTTCAGTTATAAAATTTAAACAAGTAAGTTTAGATGAAGCGGAGAAATTATTTAAATTATATAAACTTGAAACTGATAATTTAATTAATCAGATTTAATGAATATATTATTTAAGGTTCCTGGATCTATTCTAGTTTTTTTAGGAGCAATCACCTTAAGTTTTGGTGGATTGATCGTAAAATCATTTGAAGGTGCAAATCTATGGCAAATCTTATTCTGGAGATCTGTATTTTTTTGTCTTGTTATTATTATTTTTTTATTAATCACATATAAAAGACAGTTTTTTAAAGCTTTTATAAATTCTGGACTTCCAGGAGTTATAGGTGGAATTATTTTAGGTTGTGGTTTTTTTAGTTATGTATTTGCCATGTACAACACAACTGTTGCGAATGCTAATTTTATAATTCAAACTCAAACTTTATTTCTTGCTATCTTTGGATATCTTTTTCTTAAAGAAACTATTTCTAAAATTACTTTAGTTTCAATAATATTAGCTATTTCTGGTATTACACTTATGTTGGGAGATTCTTTGACCTCAGGACAAATGATCGGAAATGTTATTGCATTTATAATGCCAATCTCTTTTGCTGTACTTATTATTATTGTTAGAAAATACCCTAGTGTAGACATGATACCTCTACAACTGATTGCTGGTGTTGTTGCAATGATTATAGGATATGTAGTAGCTGGAAGAGTAGATATCTCTTTGTATGATATATTTTTAGGTTTTTTAGCAGGTTTTTTTCAGGTAGGTTTTGGTTTTATTTTTATAACTATTGGTGCAAAAACAACTCCCTCTGCTGTAGTTGGAATCATTATGATGTCAGAGGCAATTTTTGGACCCCTTTGGGCATGGATATTTATAAATGAACAGCCGCCACTAATTGTCCTTGTTGGAGGATCGATTGTATTATTTGCAGTTTTACTTCAATTTTTAAGTAAATTTATTTTAAAAAAAGAACCAAATTAAAGAATTTGTGATATAATAATATTGCGGAAGAGACTACTTCAATGTAGAGCCGAAGGAGCAACCACCCCGGAATCTCTCAGGCAAAAGGACCGCGCATATTAACTCTGGAAAAAGAACAGAAGTTCTTGCCGAAGGAGCAAAACTCTCAGGCCAATAGACAGAGGGGGTAAAAGAGTTAATATGATAAAAAAAACGTCTTTATATAATCTTCACCAAAAAAATGGTGCAAAACTCGTAGAGTTTGCCGGTTATCATATGCCAATACAATATAAGGATGGAATTATTCAAGAGCACAAGTTTACTAGATCAAATTGTGGAATTTTTGATGTTTCTCACATGGGCCAATTATTTATTAATGGTCAAGAAAATCTAACAAAAGATTTAGAAAATATTTTTCCAGTTGATCTAAAAAATTTAAATATTAATCAAAGCAAATACTCATTTTTAATGAATGACAGTGCGGGAATCCATGATGATTTGATAATTACAAAAATTAATGATGGGTATTTAATAATTTTAAATGCAGCTTGTAAGTATGGGGATTTTAAAATTATTAAAGAAAAGTTAAAAGATAAGTATGATTTAAAACTAGATGATAACCTTTCATTAATTGCTATCCAAGGACCAAAGGCAAAAATAATTTTAAATAAATGTATTTCAGGAATTGATAAATTAAAATTCATGCATGGTGGAAACTTTAAATTTAAAAATTATGAAGTATTTGTAACTAGATCAGGATATACAGGAGAAGATGGTTTTGAAGTTTCTATAGAAAATAAATTTGCAGAATTATTTGTAGAGGAATTACTTAAATTAGGAACTAAATTAATCGGACTTGGTGCTAGAGACACTCTAAGACTTGAGGCGGGCCTATGTCTTTATGGAAATGATATTGACTTAGATACAACCCCAATTGAAGCAAATCTTAAATGGGCAATTTCAAAAAATAGAATAAATACTAATTATCCAGGATCGAAAATTATTAAGGATCAGATTAAATCAGGGGTAAATAAAATTAGGGTAGGTATCAAGCCTGAAACTAGAATTATTGCTAGAGGAAATACAAAAATATTTAATCAGGATAATAAAGAGATAGGAAAAATTACAAGTGGCACTTTTGGTCCTAGTGTTGATCATTCAATAGCAATGGGCTATGTTGAAAATAATTATGCTAACTCAAATACAAAATTATTTTTAGAGGTGAGGGAAAAAAAATAGCTGCAAATATTTGTAATTTACCATTTTACAAAAAAAACTATGTCAAAGGAGAAATAAATGTCTGAGGTAAAATATTCAAAGGAACACGAATGGTTAAAGCTTGATGGAGATGTAGCTACCATTGGAATAACAAAACATGCAACAGAAATGTTAGGAGATATTGTATTTGCTGAATTACCAGAAAAAGGTACAAATGTAGAAAAAGATGGCACAGCAGGCGTTGTAGAATCAACTAAAGCAGCGAGCGATGTTTATACTCCAGTAAGTGGAGAAGTGATTGATACAAATCAAGCCATAGTAGATGATCCATCTAAAATTAATCAAGATCCAGAAAACTCAGCATGGTTTTTTAAACTTAAAATAAAAGACCCCTCAGAAATTGAAACATTAATGAATAAAGACGATTACGATAATTTTGCAAAGGAGACATCAGCATAATGTTACCAAACTCAGAAAAAGATTTTATAAAAAGACACATTGGTCCTTCTAAAGAAGATCAATCGAAAATGTTAAAAGAATTAAATTATCAATCACTAGATGATTTAATTGATAACACTATTCCAGATAAAATAAAATTTAAAGGTGAATTAAATATAGGCGAATCTAATTCAGAATATGAAGCCTTAAGAAAACTAAGAGCAATATCAAAGAAAAATCAAGTATACTCAAATTTTATTGGCATGGGTTATTATGGAACTTATACACCATATGTTATTTTAAGAAATATATTAGAAAATCCAGGTTGGTATACTTCATATACACCTTATCAGCCAGAGGTAGCTCAAGGAAGACTTGAAATGTTATTAAACTTTCAACAAATGATTGTTGATTTCACAGGAATGGATATTGCTAATGCTTCTTTGTTAGACGAAGGTACAGCAGCAGCTGAGGCCATGGGTCTTAGTCACAGATTAAATAAAAAAGATAGTAATTTAGTTTTTGTATCTAAAGATTGTCATCCCCAAACAATAAATGTAATTCAAACAAGAGCTGAACCAATGGGTTTAAAAGTTTTAGTTGGTAAAGAGGATGAAGTTTTAGACCAATTAAAAGAAGATTTAGTTTGTGGAATTTTACAATATCCTGGAACATTAGGAGATATTAAAGATCCCAGTGAAGCAATTAGTAAAATTCATAAAAAAAATGGGAAGGCTGTATTAGCTTGTGATCTACTAACTTTAGCAAAATTAAAAACGCCAAGAGAACTTGGTGCAGATATAGCAGTTGGGAGTTCTCAAAGATTTGGAATTCCAATGGGATATGGAGGTCCACACGCAGCCTTTTTTGCAACTAAAGACGAGTATAAAAGATCGATGCCTGGAAGGATTGTTGGGGTATCAGTTGATAGACATGGCAATAAGGCATATAGATTATCATTACAAACTAGAGAACAACACATCAGAAGAGATAAGGCGACAAGTAATATTTGTACTGCCCAAGCTCTATTAGCAATAGTGTCAGCTGCATATGCTATTTATCATGGTCCAGATGGTATTAAAAATATTTCTGAAAGAGTCTCTCAATTAGCAAAAAGTTTTGCTGATAAAATAAAACAATCCGGATATGAACTTTATTCCAATTATTTTTTTGATACTGTTACAATTATTACAAAAGAAAAGACTGACCAAATTTATAAAAATGCTTTGAGACAAAAAGTTAATATACGAAAAGTGAATTCTGAAATGCTTGCTGTTTCGTTTGATGAGAGAAAAAATGTTTATAGAGTAAATCAATTATTAAAAATTTTTAATGCAGCAGAATCAATTAAAAAAGAGGACCCTTCAGTAAGTTTACCCAATTTACCAAAAAATTTATTAAGAACTTCAAAATATTTAGAACATCCAGTTTTCAACTTATATCATTCAGAAACTGAAATGCTTAGATATCTAAAAAGGTTGGAGGATAAGGATATAGCATTAAATAGAACTATGATAGCACTTGGTTCATGTACAATGAAGTTAAATGCTGCAGCTGAAATGATACCAATCTCTTGGAAGGAATTTGCTGAGCCTCATCCGTTTGTTCCAATTGAACAAATGGAAGGATTTAGAGATTTATTTACTGATCTAAAAAATTGGTTGAGATCTATAACTGGTTTTTCAGGTGTTTCTTTACAACCTAATGCAGGTGCTCAAGGAGAATATGCCGGTTTAATGGTTATCAGAAAGTATCACGTAGATAGAGGTGAGGCTAATCGAAATATATGTTTAATTCCAAGTTCAGCACATGGCACTAATCCAGCAAGCGCACAAATGGTTGGAATGAAAGTAGTTGTTGTTAATTGTGATAAAGAGGGAAATGTTGATTTTGATGATTTAAAGAAAAAAGTAGAGCAACATTCAGAAAACCTTGGGGCACTAATGGTAACGTACCCATCTACCCAT
Organism: uncultured Pelagibacteraceae bacterium; assembly: GCA_902612345.1. GTDB lineage: Bacteria > Pseudomonadota > Alphaproteobacteria > Pelagibacterales > Pelagibacteraceae > Pelagibacter. The sequence continues at coordinate 60,319 of CACMDE010000004.1, forward strand.
GGAGTATTTGAAGAAAAAATAATTGATATTTGTGAGTTAGTTCATAAACATGGCGGCCAGGTCTACATGGATGGAGCAAATTTAAACGCTTTGGTCGGAGTTGCAAAGCCTGGAAATTTTGGTCCAGACGTTTGTCATATTAATCTGCATAAAACATTTTGCATTCCCCATGGTGGGGGAGGACCTGGAATGGGTCCTATTGCTTGTAAAAAACATCTACAAGTTTATCTGCCTAACCATCCAGTTATAAAAGATTGTGGACCGACAACTGGAATTGGAGCAGTGTCAGCAGCCCCTTGGGGTAGTTCAAGCATTCTATCAATCTCTTGGATGTATATTAAAATGATGGGATCAGCAGGATTAAAGCTTGCTACTCAAGTTGCAATATTAAACGCAAATTATATTGCTCATAGACTAAAAGATCACTTTCCAATTTTGTACAAGGGATCAAATGGCAATGTTGCTCACGAATGTATTATTGATATAAGAAATATTAAATCAGAAACAGGTGTAACAGAAGAGGACATAGCAAAAAGATTAATAGATTTTGGATTTCATGCACCAACTATGTCATGGCCAGTAGCCGGTACAATGATGATAGAACCGACTGAAAGTGAAGGCTTATCTGAAATTGATAGATTTTGTGAAACTTTAATTAAGATTAAACAAGAAATTGAAAAAATTAAATCAGGTGAATTTGATAAAATAGACAATCCAATTAAAAATGCTCCTCATACAGACGCTGAGCTTGCTTCAGATAATTGGGAACATAAATATACGAGACAAGAAGCGGCTTATCCATCAAAATTTTTAAGAGCTAATAAATTTTGGCCACCTGTTGCAAGAGTTGACAACGTATATGGTGATAAGAATATTTTTTGTACATGTCCAAGCATGGATGAATTCAAAGAAGATGCTGCATAATTCTTAATGAAAATAGCTGTAATTGGATCTGGCATATCTGGATTAAGTGCAGCTTACTACTTATCAAAAAACCACAAAGTTGATTTATTTGAAAAAGATGATCATTTTGGTGGGCATTCGTACACATTGGACTTAAATTTAAAAAATAAAAAAATATCAGTAGACATTGGTTTCATAGTTTTTAATTATAAGACTTATCCAAATCTAATTAATTTTTTCAAAGAAAATTCAATCGAGATTGAAAAAAGCAATATGTCATTTTCAGTATCTGTGAAAGATACTAATTTTGAATATTGTGGCAAGGGTATTTCAGGGATGTTTAGTAATAAATCAAATATATTTAACTTAAAATTTTTAAATATGTTTTTTGATTTAATAAAATTTTATAAAAAAAATAATAATTTAACAATATATGATAATAATTTAACTCTTGGAGATTATCTTACTAAGGAAAAATTATCAAAAGAGTTTACCGATTATCACATAATTCCAATGGTTGCTGCAATATGGTCTATGCCACCTTATGAGGCTAGCCAAATGCCATTAAGTTTTTTTTTGAAATTTTTCCAAAATCATGGCTTATTTAAATTAAAAAATAGACCACAATGGTACACAGTTAAAAATAGAAGCAGAACATATGTTAATAAAATTCTCAATAAGATAAGTGGAGAACATTATAAAAATTATAAAATAAATTTAATTAAAAGACACAAAGAAAATATTGAAATATTTTATGGAGAAAAAAATGAATTCTTCATTTATGACAAAGTAGTTATAGCAACACATGCAGATGAAGCCTTATCAATTTTAGAAAAGCCGACAGATGAAGAAAAAAATTTACTTTCAAATTTCAAATATAAAAATAACTTAGCTGTAATACATACTGATAAAAATCAAATGCCTAGAAATAAAAAGACATGGAGCGCATGGAATGCAAAACTGAGTAAAAATGTTAGAGAAAATTCATCTATAACTTATTGGTTAAACCTATTACAGAATTTAAAGATAGATGAAGATATTTTTTTATCACTAAATCCTTTTGATAATATTGAAGAAGAAAAAATACTTAATAAAGTAACATTTACACACCCTTATTATGATAAATTAGCTCTAGAAAATCAGACAAGATTAAAAAAAATTCAAAATGTAAATAATACCTTATTTTGTGGTAGTTATTTCGGGTATGGTTTCCATGAAGATGGAATAACATCTGCAATAGATATGTTAAAATCATTTCATGATTAAGTATTCAAAGATTTACGCTGGAAAAGTAATACATACAAGATTTAAACCAAAAAAACATCACTTTAAGTATAATGTTTTTAGTATGTTAATTGATTTAGATGAAATAAATGAACTAGATAATAATTTAAAATTTTTTTCATTTAATAAATTTAATTTAATTAGTTTTTTTAATATCGATCATGGAGATAGAGAAGGTGGTGATATTAAAAATTGGGTTAAAGAAAATTTGATAAAAAAGAAAATTAAATTTCAAAATATTAGAGTGGAAATACTATGTTATCCAAGAATAATTGGTTATGTGTTTAATCCACTTTCAATCTTATATGTTTATAATGAGAAAAATAAATTAATTTCAATTTTTTATGAAGTAAAAAATACATTTGGAGAACAACATACCTATATTTTTGAAACTAAAGATCAAAAATTAATAGAAAATAAATGTCACAAAAAGTTTTATGTATCACCTTTTATTGACATGGATTGTGAATATAACTTTAGCGTGACAAAGCCAGGAGATTCTATATCTGTAATAATTAATCAACATGATAAAGAAGGTAAGCTTTTATTTGCCTCACAAGATGGAAAAATACAGCATTTAACATCTAAAAACTTAATACTTAATTATTTAAAGCATCCACTAATGACTTTTAAAGTAATAGTTGCAATACATTATGAAGCATTCAAACTTTGGATTAAAAAAGTAAAATTAGTAAAAAAGAAAATAAAAATTTTAAATAAAATTACTTTTGAGACCAATGAGTATAAATAATATTTCAGACAAAATAGTTTTTAGAATGTTGAAGCACATTAAACATGGCGTATTGGAACTCACAAATCACGATAACAAAAAACATATCTTTGGAAAAGATTCCACTGGATTAGATGTAAGTATAAAGATTAATAAGCCAGACTTCACTTACAAAATAATTAAAAGTGGAAGTGTGGGATTAGCAGAAGCTTACATGAAAGGTGATTTTGAAACAAATAATCTTTCAAACTTAATAGAATTAACAGCGAAAAATATTAATATAATTTATAAATTTTCAGGAATTTTTGATTTTCGATTAATTAATATGATTAAGAATTTTCTTGTAAAGAATACTAAAATTAAAAGTAAAGAAAATATTGCTAAACACTATGATCTTGGAAATAATTTTTTTTCTTTGTGGTTAGATAAATCTTTAACTTATTCAAGTGCTATTTTCGATAATGAAAAAAAAGATTTAGAATCTGCACAATATAATAAATACTTAAAATTAATTAATTTAATTCAACCAAAGTCAGGAGATAAAATTTTAGAAATAGGATGTGGCTGGGGTGGCTTTGCTGAATATGTAGGTAAAAATTTAGATGTAAAGTTAGACTGTATTACAATTTCAAAAAAACAATATGAATTTGCAAAGGAGAGAATTTATAAAAACCATTTAAATCATAAAATTAATATAGAATTAAAAGATTATAGAGATGTTAATGAAAAATATAACTCAATTGCATCTATTGAAATGATTGAAGCGGTAGGCCAAAACTATTTGGATAGTTATTTTAAAACGATTAAAAATAATTTAACTATAAACGGCAAAGCCGCCATTCAAGCAATTGTTATCGATGATAAGTTATTTAAAAGATATAAGACAAAAGAAGATTTTATTCAAAAATATATATTTCCAGGGGGTTTTTTGCCGTCAAAAAATAGTTTAGAACAACTCTCAATAAAAAATGGTTTGACGCTTGATTTGATGAACTCATATGGCGAGCATTACTCAGACACTTTAAGAATTTGGCGTGACCAATTTTTAAAAAAATGGGATTTAATTTCAATGCAAGGATTTGACTTAACTTTTAAAAAAATGTGGGATTTTTATTTGTCATATTGTGAAGCAGGTTTTAAATCAAAAAATATTGATTTAATACAATTCTCACTACAAAATAAATAAATATTTTATGAAAATTTATAAATTTTTTAATTTAATTTTATTGATAATTTTTACTCAATTTATTACAAGTTGTTCATCAAATAGTTCTATGAAACCAGAAGATTTTAAAGATAAAAAACCGAGATTAATAATTGAAGAATATTTAGCGGGTGAAGTAAAAGCTTGGGGTATCTTACAAAATAGATCAGGTAAAGTTACAAGACAATTTTCTGCAACTCTAAATGGCAAATGGGACGGAACTCAATTGATTTTAGATGAGATATTTAACTGGGATGACGGAGAAATTCAAAATAGACAATGGAAAATTAATAAAATTGATGAACATAATTACGAAGGAACAGCAGGTGATGTGTATGGAAAAGCAAAGGGATTTTCATATGGACCAGCCTTCAAATTTGAATATGTATTATTAGTTCCAGTAAAAGGCAAAGAAATGAAAATCACTTTTGATGATTGGATTTTTATGCAAGATGAAAAAGTTGCTATCAATAGAGCAAAGATGACAAAATTTGGAATTAGAGTTGCCGATCTAACAGTAGTTTTTGTAAAAGATTAATCCTTTTTTTGAAACTTTGTTCCTTTTTTTACTAGATTAAAATATAATTTACTCGGCAACAACTTAAAAAACTTAAGAGTTAAAGTTAGTTCTTTAGGGAAATGTATCTCAAAGTTATTTTTTTTAACTAATCCTTCAAAGATTTTATCTGCTGCAAATTCTGGAGTTTTCAAAAATGGCATTTTAAAATCATTTTTATCTGTCATCGGTGTTTTTATAAAACCAGGTGAAACTAAACACACTCTTACATTATGTCTTTCAAAATCAAAATATAAACTTTCTGCTAAGCTAATCAAAGCAGATTTTGACGGCCCATATCCTGTTGTATTTGGTAAACCTCTATAACCTGCAATAGAAGATACTATTGTTATTATTCCAGACTTTTTATTTTTAAAATATTCTTCAACAGCTTTAATGCAATATAAAGTCCCAAAAAAATTTACTTTAAAAACATTTTCAATTTGTTTAACATCTATATCCTTTTCTTCTTTTGGACTCCAAGTTCCCGTGGAAAAAAAACAAATATTTATATTTCCAAAATGTTCTTTAATTTTATTAAATACATCTTTACACTTAGTTTCATTAGTAACATCTAATGGAAAAGATTTTATATTTTCATTAGATTCGGAAATCTCATTTAATAAATTTTCTCTTCTAGCTGAGATTGCGACATTCCAACCCTCTTTAGCAAATTTTAAGGCTAATGATTTGCCAATACCGCTACTTGCGCCAGTTATCCACACTACTTTTTTATTCATAAATTAATATTCTATTTAATTATTAATTTAATTTATGCTAGTAATTAATTTTTTATGGATGATGTTGTAGTTATTGGAGGGGGTATAATTGGCGCTTCTGCTGCATATTTTCTCTCAAAAGAAGGACGAAAAGTAAAAGTTATTGAGAGAGATCCTACCTATAAAAATGCTTCTTTTCCACTGTCTTTAGGCGGTTTTAGAAGACAATTCTTTCAAAAAGAAAATATTTTATTGGGTAAATTTGCTAAAGAATTCATATTTAATATCTCCGAAACCTTAAAAACAGAAAAAAATCCAAATCCTACAGCAAGCATGGTTACAAATGGATATCTTTTAATGTTTGGTCCAGAACATGCTGATGAGCAATATAAAGCATTAGAAAATCATAAAGCATGTGATGCAGGTACAAAAAATATCAAAGGAACCGAACTCTCAAAATATTTTCCATACGTAAATTCTGATGGAATTGAAACTGCAACTTTTACAGATAATAAAACTGAAGGTTGGATTGATCCTTTTATGTTTCATGCAGCTTTAAAGAGTAAGGCAATTGAATTAGGAGCAGAATTTATTAAAGGTGAAGTCAAAAGTTTAAATGAAATTAATGCAAAAACAATTGTTTCAGCGGCTGGTTGTTGGACAAAAGAATTGTTAAATGATATTCCAGTTGTTCCTCAAAAACATACAGTCTTTAGAGTAAAGTGTCCAAAACATTTTCCAGAAATGCCATTAACTGGAGATTTAACAACAGGAGTTTACTGGAGGCCAGAAGGTAAAGAATATTTGGCAGGATCACCCATTTCAGTATTTGATGCAAATGATTTAGAACCCGCATGGAATGATTTCGAAGAGCTTGTTTGGCCAGCGCTAGCTAAAAGAATACCTGCCTTTGAAGAATTAAAATTAACAGGAGGTTGGGCTGGATATTATGATTGCAACAAACTCGATAATAATGCTGTTGTAGGAAAACATCCAAAATATGAAAATGTTTATATGGCAACAGGTTTTACAGGCAGAGGATTGATGCAAGCCCCAGGAATTGGAAGAGCATTAACTGAATTAATAACTACAGGTTCTTATCAAACTATAGATATAAGTGCTTTTTCTGTTGAAAGGGTTCTAAATAGCGAAGTAAGACACGAACCTTATGTACTATAATTTTTTAACGAATATTCCCATAACTCCATTAAATATAGAAACACTAAGTATTATTAATTGACCTTTGAAAGTATAAAAATCAAATGTAGGGTAAGATCCAAGGGCTATACTTAATAAAACATAGGTAATCACAAATGGTTTATAAAATTTTTTTATTATTTTCATAATAAAAAATGTTTTTAGAGTAACACCCTAGAAATTTATATTTCTAGGGTTTTTAATTTTTACTTATTTTTTTTTATATTTTGCTGCTTCTTCAGACCCACTTGTAGCTGAACCCTTACTGTAGGAGTGCGCTCCCATACCAGCTAGCTGTCCATCTTTCACGATTAGGTACTGATTTCTGATTTCTTTACCATCAAAGAAACATTCTAAAATTTCTCTTACACCGTCTGCATATCTAGCTTGCGCAGTTAAAGATGTACCCGATGTATGAGGTGTCATACCATGATTTGGCATAGTTCTCCAAATATGATCATTTGGTGCAGGTTGAGGAAACCAGACATCACCTGCATATCCACTTAGTTGACCACTTTTAAGTGCTTTTGCAATTGCATCTTTGTTACAAATTTTACCTCTAGCGGTGTTGACAATGTATGCTCCTTTTTTCATTTTGCTTATCATAGCATCATCAAATAAATTTTCTGTTTCAGGGTGTAGTGGGCAGTTTATAGTTACTACGTCACATACCTTTACCATTGACTCTACCGACTCATGGAACGTAAGATTTAATTCTTTCTCAACACTCTCTGGTAATTTGTGTCTGTCAAAATAATGCAAATGTACATCAAATGGTTTCATTTTTCTTAATGCATCTAATCCTATTCTTCCAGCAGCAACCGTACCAATATGCATACCCTCAACATCATAAGATCTTTGAACAGCATCAGCAATATTCCAACCACCTTCGTTAACAATTCTATGTTGATTGTGATAATCTCTTACCATAGATACAATCATCATCACGATATGTTCTGCAACAGATCTTGAATTACAAAAGGTAACTTCTACAACATCAATTTTATTATCCATTGCAGCCTGTAAATCCACGTGATCCGATCCAATTCCAGCAGTAATAGCCATCTTTAAGTTTTTTGCTTTGGCAATTCTCTCTTTAGTTAAGTAATATGGAAAAAATGGTTGTGAAATAACTATATCTGCATCTACAATATGTTTATCTGCTTCACATCCATCACCATCTTTACTATTTGTCACAATTAGCTCATGGCCGTTGCTTTCTAAAAATTTTCTTAATCCAAGTTCTCCTGATACACATCCAAGTAACTGTCCAGGCGTATAATCTCTGCCTTTTGGACTAGGTAATGTCATCCCATCTGGATATTTTTCTAATTTAGGAAGTTGTGACAATGGGTAACTCTTTGGCATTCCTCCCTTTGGATCATCATACAATATACAAAGTACTTTCATTTTATTCTCCTAATTAATGTGTTGTAAAATATCTTTATTGTTTGTTTACATTTAAGCTTACCATAAAAACTTAACAGCAAGCAATTAAATAATGTCTACTTTGGATATTTCTTTTTTAAAATAAATCTATTAATTATTATCCCAAAAGCCACAACTATCATTGACCCAAATATAATTGGATTTAATAAATAATCATAAGACACACTTCCAATTATTACTATAATAGGGTTTCCACCAGCAGGCGGGTGGGTAACATTTAATAAAATCATGAAACCAACTCCCAACCCAACTGCAATAGGGATTATTATAAATAAAGGTAATGGTAAAAAATTTAAAACTAATATACCAATAAGTGCAGTAACTAAGTGACCAAAAAATATATTTTTTGGTTGAGCAAATGGACTCTCAGGATATCCATACAACAAAACCATCGTTGACCCAAATGAAGCAACCAAAAATAGTCCAAATGTGGTTTTATAAGTTAAGTATGTTAAGGCTCCTATAGTTATTATAGAAAATAATCCAGCAAGTAATGATTTTATTATATTTTCTTTATTCATAATTTGCTCTTAACGCTTTTTTAAGTGCTTTGAAAGGTAACAAAATGCAATTTTTTCTTGAATGATTTTTTTTGTTTAAAATATTTTCGAGCTTTTTTGTCTCTTTAGATAAAAAATGATTCTTACGATTAAAATACTTTAAAACTTCATTTATGAGCTTATTAATGTTTATTAAATTTTTATTCATCGCTAATCTAGATAAAATACTCGCAGAAGCTTGGCAATAAATGCAGGCCTGACTTTGATAACCTATATCAAAAATTTTATTTTCCTTCACAATTAAACGAATTTCTATTTGATCACCACATAAGCTATTTTTATATTTTGATTTATGAGTAAAATTTTTAATTTTTTTATCGTTTTTTGTATCAGCAGCAATATTGATAATTTGTAAATCCATCAAAATATTTTTTTGAAAAAAAATTATAATTGTTTTATATTTATTTTAAAATAGCACAATATTTAATCAATGAAAAAATATAACATTTAAAAATGATTTCTTACAACAAAGCTTTAAAAATACTTTATAAATCTAGGCTTAAAATAAAATCAGAAAAAATCTCGTTAAAGAATGCATTGTATAGAATATGTTCTGAAAATATTTATAGTAAACTAAATTATCCAATAACTAATAATACTGCTCTAGATGGTTTTGCTTTAAATTCTAAAGAGACTATTAATGCAAATAAAAAAAAAGAAATTAAGTTTAAAATATTAAAAACTTTTGCAGCAGGTGATAATCCAAATATTAAAAAAATCAAAAAGTATTCGTGTATAGAAGTGATGACAGGTACAATAATAAATAAACCATTTGATACAATTATTCCTTATGAACAAGCAAATATAATTATACAAAATAAAGAAAAGTATCTTTCAATAGATAAAAGAATAAAAAAATTTAATCATATAAGATTTGAAGGCAGTGACTTTAGAAGAGGGCAAATTATTTTAAAAAAAGGAGATCTAATAAAATCTTCAGATATTTTAGTTTTAAAAACACTCGGTATTTCTAAAATCAAAGTGAAAAAAAGAGTAAAAGTAATTTTTTTTCCAACAGGAAATGAAATTACTAATAATAAAAAAATTTCTCCTTGGCAAGTTCGGAATTCAAATGGAAAATACATTGAAACTTTCTCAAAAATTTTACCGATTGATATAATTGAAAAAAATATTTTAAGAGATAATGATGAACAGAAATTTAATAAAGAACTTAAAAAAAGTATTAAAAATAAAATAGATTTAATAATGACTATCGGAGGAGTTTCAGCGGGCAAATATGACTTTGTCCCAAATATAATCAATAAATATAAAAGTAGATTTCATTTTAAAAATTCAAAAATCAGACCTGGTAAACCAATTCTATTTTCTAAATTAAATATCAACACAGCCTTTTTTGGTTTACCGGGTAATCCTGTGTCCACTGCAGCATGCTTTAGATTTTTTGTTTTACCATATATTTTTAAATCCCTTAAATATTTAGGTGCAGAATCTGTAAGAGCAAAATTAATTAATGGATTTAATAAAAATAAAAATTTTACGAGATTTATCAAAGGTGAACTTCAAGTATCAAAAAAAGGATCTCTAGAATTTAGAATTTTAAAGGGCCAAGAGTCTTACAAAATAAAACCCTTAGCAGCATCAAATGTATGGGGGGAGTTGAAAGATGGCAAAAGTACTTTTAAAAAAGGGGATATCATAGACTGTCATACAACTTTTGGTGTAAATTTCTTATAAACTAAAAATTAATTTTGTTGTTAAAAAAATTAATAAATAATAGAAATTGTTATGCTTGATATTAAAGATGTAAAAGTTGCAATCCCTGTTGTTTTGATAGCTGGTCTTTTTTGGTCATTTGGACCATATGTTGTCAGACATATAGATGAAGCCCATCAAGTTCCTTGGCAATACTTATTTACCAGAGGATTAGTAATTTTTATAATCTTAAATTTATTTTTATACTTAGAAGAAGGTTCTGAATTTATTAATAATTACAAAAAAATTGGAATCTCATCATTAATTGGTGGAGTTGGACTTGGAATTGCAATGATATCTTTTATATATTCTATTACAAATACATCTGCCGCTGTAACTTTGCTCTGCCTAGCCGCTATGCCTTTCATTACTGCATTACTAGGTTTCATGTTTTTAAAAGAAACAATTTCAACAAATGTTTGGGTGTCAATAGCAATTGCAGCATTTGGAATAATAATCATGGCAATCGACAATACCAGCGAAAATACTATCCTAGGTTTAGTTTTTGGAATTCTATCTTCGGTTGGTTTTGCAGTTTTTTCAACAACCTTAAGATGGAAAAAAGAAACTCCAAAGTTCACGACAGTTGCTATAGCAGGGCTATTTTGTTGTTTTTTTTCAGGAATAATAATTTTAATTAATGATTTATCTTTTTTATCAACTGGAAAAAATCATGCTCTGTTTGCAACACATGGAACATTAGTTTGTCTTGGTCTGATTTTATATTCAATTGGTTCAAAACATATACCCGCTGCTGAACTTACTCTTTTATCTTTAACAGAGGTAATTGGTGGAATTTTTTGGGTATGGGTACCTATTTTAGGAATTAATGAGATTCCTTCACAGAGTACAGTTATTGGTGGATTTTTTATATTTATCTCAATTATATATTATAGTTTAATAATTCAAAGTAATAAGAGATTTATTGGATTAAATTAGATATTTATGGCCGGAAAAACAAAGGTTAATAGCTGGAACGAGTGGGATCCGTTAAAACATGTAATTGTTGGAAGAGCAGATGGAACTTGTATTCCAGCACCTGAACCAGCATTAGATGCAAAAGTACCAGAAGATTCTGACATGAGAGGAAAATATGGTCCAAGAACAAAAGATACAGTTGATAAGGCAAATGAACTTTTAGACAACTTTTCATCTATTTTAGTTAAACGTGGAATAAAAGTTGATCGTCCAACCCCAATAAATTTTAATCAACCAAGTTCAACTCCAGACTGGAAATCAGAAACAATGTTTGGGTGCATGCCACCAAGAGATGTACTTTTGACAGTTGGAAATGAAATTTTAGAGGCAACAATGAGTTATAGATGTAGATGGTTTGAATACCTTTGTTATAGACCTTTATTAAAAAAATACTATGATGAAGATCCTAACATGAGACATGAAGCAGCGCCAAAACCAAGATTAACTGATGCTGATTATAGAAAAGATTACTTGTCAGATAAAATTGGAGTTCAAAAAAGATTAGAATGGACAGAAAGAAAATTTTTTGTAACGACCGAAGAAGAGCCTTTGTTCGATGCAGCTGATATTCTAAGATTTGGAAAAGATTTAGTAGTTCAACATGGTTTTACAACCAATTTAAAAGGTATTGATTGGATAAAAAGACACTATAAAAATCATAGAGTCCATGCTGTTAACTTTCCAGGAGACCCTTATCCAATTCATATAGATGCAACTTTCACCCCTATTAAAGAGGGTTTGATTATTAATAACCCACAAAGAAGATTGCCAGAGGCACAAAGAAAATTATTTGAAGAAAATGGATGGAAAATAATTGATTCAGCTCAACCTGCTCATAATTCGCCACCACCACTTTGTTATTCCTCAGTTTGGTTATCTATGAATGTTCTTGTTTTAGATCCTAAGACAGTTTGTGTTGAAAAAAGTGAAGTTTATCAGGCTGAACAGCTTGATAATTTAGGAATGGAAGTAATTCCAGTTGAACTCAGAGATGCATATGCATTTGGAGGAGGACTACATTGTTGTACAGCGGATGTATATCGAGAGGGAGATTTGAAAGATTATTTTCCTAAACAATAACTAATTTGGATTTTGTTTCAAAAATTCAATATATTTTAAAACATCATCAAAATTTTCATCAGGTATATCTTTATAACTTGCATTAAATTTATTTTTAACACAAATAGCAACATGAGCATATGGATTTCTTCCTTTAGGATGATTAGGATGATCAGGTAATTGTCCAAGTAAATAATCACCAGCTTCCTGAATAATTTTCCAGAGTTTACCCGTATTTTCTTTATTCATTTTAAATAATTTTTTGCTTTCTCAATATAGTTTTTAAAGTTTCATTTAACTTAAAATTATTTTTGACAATAGGTATATTATTTAAATTACAAAAATTTTGGCTTTTCCAAACATTGATATCTGCAGAATATAGGTATTCTAGAATACTAATTATTTTTGATTTATTGTAAAAACCTAAAAAGTAATTACCTGCTCTTTTTAAAAATAATTTTGATGTAAATGATTGATCCTGAAAAGAAAAAAAATTAAATAAACCAACTTTATTATTTCTCGATAAAGCTTCGTATCCAAGACTTGAGTCTATACTTATTGAACATAATGAATTATCTACTCTTTTATAAGACTTTTTCAAATCTCTTTTATAAAGGAAAAAATTTCTACTTTTTAATAAGTTTCTATAATAAACTTTTTGATTATTTTCATCCTCTTCACCAGGAAGTATTGTGAGTTTTAAATTTTTTTTTTTACAGAAATCGAATACAATTGGTAATAATAATTTTTCGGTTTCATAAATAGGACTCACATAAGGATAATTTAGTAAGTCTTTTCTGAACTGTGAAATATACAATAAATGATTTTTTTTAAGATTATTTTTGATCTTGTAATGGTTATTTTTAAGTGAACCTAATACTATAAATTTCGATTTAATAATATTTTTAATTTTTTCTCTTTCTAGATTTGTAAAACAAAAAAAATAATCACATAAAAAATTTTTATAATTACTATTTTTTATCTTACGAATAAATTCGTTACCAAATGATCCATTTTATTAATTACTTTAAATCTGGTGCTAAAAATAGTGATGATTGTGGAGTTGGAATAGAACATGAAAAATTTGTTTTTTCAAATAATAAAAGAGTAAATTATCAATCAATATTAAATTTGTTTGAAAAACTTTATGAATTTGGCTGGAAGCCGGTTAAAGAAGGTAAAAATACAATAGCTCTAAAAAAGGGAAATAAAAATATTACTTTAGAACCTGGTAACCAGATTGAGTTATCAGGTGAGAAATTAAAAAACATTCATCAAACTTGTAGTGAATCTCAAGAGTATATATTTGAACTAAATCAATCATTAAAAAAATTAAATTTAAATTTAATTAGCTCGGGCTTTGATCCGATATCTAAAATTGAAGAAGTGCCATCTAATCCAAAAAATAGATATGAGCTTATGACTAAAATCATGCCACTATTTGGAAAACTAAGTCTAGATATGATGTACAGAACCTGCGGAACACAAATAAATATTGATTACACTTCTGAAAAAGATTTTAGTAAAAAATTTTTTGTAGTCAATAGATTGACACCAATCACTATTGCTTTATTTGCAAATTCAGGAATAGTTGAAAAATATAAAAGTGGTTATTTATCTTACAGGTCTTATGTTTGGCAAAATACATACAGGGGCGGTTTACCAAAAATATTTTTAGAAAATATGGATTTTGAAAAATATGCTGATTTTAGTTTAAATTATGCAATGCTGTTTATAAAAAGAAAAGATAAATATATAGATGCTAAAAATAAAACTTTTAAAAACTTTATAGATGAAGACATCGAAAATGTAACTCCAAATGAAGAGGATGTTGTAGATCACTTAAGTACAATCTTTACAGAAAATAGATTAAAAAAATATATTGAAATACGTTCCATGGATGCTTGCGGGTGGGATTGTTTGTGTGCTGGACCTGCATTTTTTATTGGATTGTTATATGGAAACCTTGATGCAGTATTCGATGTTGTAAAGACGTGGAATATAAATGACATAATAGCATGTTATAGAGATTCTCCAAAAAAAGGCTTAAAAACAATTTTAGGAAGTAAATCAGTTTTAGACTGGTCCAAAGACTTATTCGAAATATCAAAAAAAGGTTTGGAAAATCGAAATGAGCTAAATAGTAAAAAACAAAACGAAGTTAAATACTTAAATCATATTAAAAATATTATTGATACTAATAATACCAATGCAGAAGAAATCATGACCCAGTATCAAAAGGATAAAAATTTTTTCAACATTAATGAAAAATAAAATAGTAGCTATCCAAGGGGACAATTTTAAAAAACTAAATTATAATAATGATACAACTGTTTTTTTGGCACTAGAAGCACAAAAACAAGGTTCTAAAATTTTCTATTACGAGCCCAAAAATATATTTATTAAAAATAATCAAATATATGCAGATGGAAACTTTATAAAACTTTTTAAAAAAAAAAAGTTTTATAAATTATTAAATAAAAAAACAATAAATTTAGAAAAATCTAATTACATTCTTATAAGGCAGGATCCACCCTTTAATATGAATTATATAACTACTACCTACTTTTTAGATAGATTAAAAACTGTTAAAATCATAAATAATCCAACATCAATTAGAAACATATCAGAAAAACTGTATTCTTATGAATTTAAGAAACATATGCCACCAACAATTTTTACTTCAAGAATTTTGGATATAAAAAATTTTATAAAAAAAAATAAATTCACAATTATAAAACCGATACATGGTCATAGTGGGAATAATATAAAACTTTTAAAAGGCAATATTAACAAAAAATTTTTATCTAAATATTTAATTAAACATGGATACATTATGTGCCAAAAATTCTTACCTGGTATAATTTATGGAGACAAAAGAGTTTTTATAATTAATGGTAAAACTGTAGGATCTATCTCAAGGGTCCCAAAAAAAGGTTCTTTTTTAAGCAATTTAAGCAAAGGTGGAACTGCTATTGTATCAAAACTTACAAAAAAAGAGAAAAAAATTTCAAATTTAATTGCAAAAAAATTGAAAAAAAATGGAATTTATTTTGCTGGTATAGACTTTATATCAGAAAAACTTAATGGAGATATAAATGTAACCTCGCCAACAGGGCTAAAAAATTATTTTGATTTGACAGGTATAAACTTAGCAAAAACTTTTTGGAAAGAAATTAAATAATGAAAAATTTAACAAATCAGCAAAGAGGCTCATTAATGGCTTTAGTCGCTGTAATATTTATTACCCCAGACTCTCTTTTTATAAGGCTTTCAAATTTAGAAACATGGGGATTAGTTTTTTATAGAGGCGCAATACCTTTTGTTGTTGTTTTACTCGGGATGTTAATTATTTATAGATTTAGTTTTTTTAAATTACTTATTGGTAATTCAATTTATGGTGCAGCTTATATTGTTACTTTTTCTTTAACTAATATAACCTTTGTATTATCTATTCAAAATACAAATGTTGCAAATACCTTAGTAATGATTGCTTTAGCGCCAATGCTTTCTGCTATTTTCGGAACTATTTTTTTAAAAGAAAAGCCAGATAGAAATACTTTAATTGCAATAGTAATAACATTTATGAGTGTTCTTTATATTTTTTATGACTCATTAAAACTTGGTAACATTTTTGGAGATATATTAGGATTCATTACAGCAGCAGGTTTAGCTGCTGGTGCTACTATAATTAGGGCCGGTAAAAAAGTTAGTTTGGTACCCTCTGCAGTCATAGGTAAATTGGTAGTCGCATTAGTTGCATTGTTTTTTATAGATAGCTTTGATTTAAAAAATAACGATATTTATATAATCCCTACTATGTGTATACTTTGTGTTGCTATTCCGTTTGTTCTTGTAACCATAGCCCCAAGATATATTACAGGCGCAGAGGTAAACTTATTTTTTTTATTAGAGACGATATTTGGTCCAATTTGGGTATGGCTAGTTATCAAAGAACAACCTTCCTTAGAAACAATACAAGGTGGTTTAATTATTATTTTAACAATTGCAATTCATTCATTCTTAGCCATTAAAAAAACACAATTAAAATCTACTTAGCGCTCCAAGTAATTATTATGCAAAAAGAAGTTAAAAAATCCTGGGCTCTTTTTCTTGGTATTGGAACAATGATGATCGCACACGGTCTTCAAATGCAAATTATGGGAATAAGATCAGTACTAGAAGATTTTAGTGTTCTTACAACAGGTATTTTCATGTCAGGATACTATGTTGGATATTTTGTTGGATCTAAAACTACACCTAACTTGGTCCAAAAAGTTGGTCATATAAGAGTCTTTGCCGCTTTTGCTTCTTTAGCGTCGCTGAGCGCTCTAGTTGCTGTAGTATATGTAAATCCTTTTATGTGGACACTAAGTAGGTTCATTACTGGTATAAGTTTAGTGAGTTGCTATGTTGTTTCAGAGAGTTGGCTAAATGATAGAGCAACAAATAAAAATAGAGGACAACTTTTATCCGCATATATGATTGTACTATATCTTGGTTTAGCAGTTGGAATGTTATTATTAAATTTTAGTGAACCGAAAGCATATGAACCATTTATTTTAGTATCGGTTTTGTTGTCTTTAGCGCTTGTGCCTATACTTTTAACAAAAAGACCTGCACCAAAATTTAAAAGAATTGGTACAATAAATATCAGAGAATTATATGAAATTTCACCTCTAGGGACTGTGAGTTCCTTTGCAACAGGAGTAATACATGCTGCATTTTTTTCGTTAATATCTGTTTACGCAACAAAAGCAGGTTTCACACTTCTTGAAACCTCAATTCTTTTATTTATAGCAACTATTTCTGGAGTAATTGGACAAGGTCCAATTGGATATTTTTCTGATATGTATGATAGAAGGAAAGTAATAGTTGTGACTACTCTTATAGCTTCAGCATTGGCATTTTTTTCAATATTATTTTCTAGTGATCCCTTACAAAATACTTATTACATGCAAGAATTTGCGTTTAAAAAAATATTATTTTTTTTATTTGTTGGGGCTTATACTTCATTATGTTTACCTTTGTTTTCATTAAACCTAGCGCACACAAACGACTTCGTCCCTAGGGAAAAATTTGTCGCAGCAGGTGGGGGATTACAATTAATATTTGGTATAGGAGCAATAAGTGGTCCTGTTATATGTTCGGTATTTATGGGTTGGTTTGGTTTAAATGGATTTTTTATTTTTTTAATATTAATTCACACACTTATTGGAATTTTTGGAATACATAGAATGAGGGTTAGAAAAACTGCAGAAAATCCTAACTCTACGTTTACTCCAATGCCTGCTACAATAACTCCTGCTGGATTAGAATTAGATCCAGATTCACCAGAAACATTAGGGAATACTCAACAAAACAATTCTTAGTTGAACTCAAAATAGCCGTTATATTTTAAATTTAATAAAAGCATCATTGCAAAGAATTGGATTCTTTGATCAAATAATATTTTTAAAAATATTTTATATGTCAAAAGTAAAAAATAAAACAAAAAATAAATCTTCATCAAAAAATTCTTTGTTTTCGTCAACGGGAATTAAAAAAGTATATAATAATTATAAAAAGAATAAAGAACAAAAAAAATTAAAAGAAATTAAATTAAAAAATCTAGCCGAAAATAATCAAATTGCTAAGGATAGAAAAGAACTAAGATCTTGGGAAGAAAGATTAAGTAAGGAAAGTTACAAATTAAAAATTAGAGATGAAGAACTTAAGTTTAAAGAAAAAGAACTCAAATTAAAAGATGAACAGCAAAAAATTGAAAATAAACGTCTTGTAAAAAAAGATGAGGATTTAGGTCAAATAGATAAAGATTTAAGATTAAAAGAAAAAGAATTAAAAATAAAAAGTGAAGAACAATTTAGAAAAGATATCGATTTAAAAGCGCGAGAAGAGGAATTAAATCGAAAAGAAACTAAAGAAAAGAGA
Source organism: uncultured Pelagibacteraceae bacterium (assembly GCA_902612345.1). GTDB lineage: Bacteria > Pseudomonadota > Alphaproteobacteria > Pelagibacterales > Pelagibacteraceae > Pelagibacter. The sequence continues at coordinate 78,602 of CACMDE010000004.1, forward strand.
AAAAAAGAAAAGTTTTTAAAAGAAATGATGATTCAAGAAGAAGAAAAACAAAAAATAGAAAATATGAAATTGAAAGAATGGGAAGAGCAATTTGATAGAGAGCAAAAAATGAAAGAACAGCGTGAAATACTTAAAGAACAAAGATTAAAACAAAGAGAATTAAAAGAATTAGTAGTAAATAATGACGAAAATAATATAAATAGAGAATTAAGCACTAAACTCGAAAGCCTAGATTTAGACAAAACATCAGAACACTAAACTTTAAAAAAAGTTTTTAACAATTAATTAAAATGATTAATTGATATTCATTTTCATAATTAATTAAATATTATTATTAATAACATTTTAAATTAAATAATAATATACATGAAAGTTTTTATATCTTATAAAATATTAGATTAACATATTATGCCTCTCAAAAGAATTATATCAAGATTAGATATTAAAGGACCAAACTTAGTTAAAGGTATTAATCTTGAAGGTTTGAGAGTTTTAGGTAATCCAGATTTTTTTTCTAAAAATTATTATTATGCTGGTGCAGATGAAATTATATATCATGACTGTGTGGCAAGTCTTTATGAAAAAAAATATCTATTAGATTTTATAAATAAAGCATCATCAAATGTTTTTATTCCAGTTTCAGTAGGAGGAGGAATAAAAACTCTCAAAGATATTGAATTAATATTAAAAAATGGTGCAGACAAAGTTTTTATAAACTCAGCAGCAATAAAAAAACCTAAATTTTTAGAAGAAGCAGTAAAAAATTTTGGTTCATCTACAATATCAATCTCTATTGAGGCTAATAAAAAAAAAGATAATCAATATTATTGTTTCTACGATTATGGTAGAGAGAAATCAAATAGACGAGTAAAAGATTGGATTGATGAAGTTCAGTCAAAAGGAGCAGGCGAAATAATTCTGACATCAATTTTAAAAGATGGTACTGGAGAAGGTTTTGACATAGGTTTACTAGATTTGGTTCATAAAATTATAAAGGTCCCATTAATTATTCATGGAGGTGCGGGCAACTCCAATCATGTTAGTGATGTTTTAAAATATAAAAATGTTTCAGGAGTAGCTATCTCATCTATGCTTCATTATTCACTTATTCAATCAGACAAATTTATATTTGAAAATAAAAAAGAAGGAAACACAAGCTATCTGCTATCTAACGATAAATATTTTTCATCAAGATTTGAAAATACTTCAATCTCACAAATAAAAAAAAAATTAAAAAAAAAACGTTTAGATATTAGAGTATGAAGAAAATTACAATTATTGATTATGGGACAAGTAATTTAAAAAGTATAAATGCAGCCTTTAATTATTTGGGTTATTCGACGTTAATAACCAATGATAAAAAAAAAATACTTGATAGTGATTTACTTGTTCTTCCAGGCGTTGGATCTTTTCCAGTTGTAATGCAATATCTAACCAAGCATTGTTTAGATATTCCTATAAAAGAACATATTAAAAAAAATAAACCATTTTTAGGTATATGTTTAGGAATGCAGGTTTTGTTTGAATATAGTTATGAATTTAAAAAAACAAATGGCTTGAGTGTGCTTAAGGGAGAGGTAAATAATTTAATGGATATGAATTCTTCAAAAAATATTTTAATTCCAAATACAGGGTGGACAGCTTTGAAAAGAAATAATCTTTTTAATCAAAAAAACTTAATAACTATTAGTAAAAATATGAATTTTTTTTTTACACATTCGTTCTTCGTTAAACCGAAAAATAAAAGAATTATATCATCTTATATAAGCTTTGGGAAAGAGCAGATATGCTCCTCTGTGCAGTACAAAAATATATTTGGCATGCAGTTCCATCCTGAAAAGAGTGGAAATAAAGGCCTTAATTTACTTGAAAAATTTTGTAAGTTATAGGGCTTATCAATCAAAATTTTATATTAAAAAAGTAGACAATTTACTCATTCATTATTATAGATCTTTATACATTCTTGCTTAAACACAATACAAAATATGTTTATTATAAATAACTGATAATTAAAAATGAAAAATAAAGATGTTAAAAAAAAATAATATAATTGCATTGATACCTGCAAAAAAAAAATCTACCAGGCTTGCTGGTAAAAACTTAAAAAAAATTGGTTTAAATAAAAAAAGGCTTATATGGTACTCAATTAATGCCGCTCTAAAATCTAAATATATTTCTAATGTAATTGTATCAACAGATTGTAACAAGATTAAATCATATGTAGAAAAGTTTGGTGCAAATGTTCCATTTATAAGACCAAAAAGCTTATGCTTAAATGATGCAAAGATGATGGATGTTGTAAAACACGCATTTAATAAAATTAATAGTGAAATAAAAAATATTGATGCAATAGTATTACTGCAACCAACTTCACCTCTCAGAGAAGGAAAGGACATTGATTCTGCAATTAAGTTTTTTTATAAAAAAAAAGCAGATTATGTTGCGAGTTTTACAAAAGCAAAACCACACAGCTGGTATTATAAATTAAATAAAGAAAACAAATTTATGGCTAATAGAGAAAGCAAAAATATTAAAAAATTTAATAATTATTTAAAAAATGGTTCAATTTTCATTTATAAGTCAAATATATTAAAGACAGGAAAATATAAAAATGTCAAAAGTTATGGTTTTGAAATGCCATACTCAAAATCTATTGATATAGATAATTTAGATGAATTTAAAGTTGCAGAAGCTTTGTTAAACAACAGATAAATAAATATTTTATTTTATATATGTTTGTTAAATAGATTTATGTTAAAATATGTACATATAACTCTGAAAAACTTATTTTCAAAGATACCAAATTTTTATTTTACATTACCAAATAAGAACTCTTTAATTATTTTTGATGATATTAACTCAGAATATATTAAATCAAGTATAGATTATAAGAAAACTTACGAAATTAAATTCAGAAATAAA